>DDKG01000004.1:0-72531 GCA_002339265.1 Massilia sp. UBA2604
ACGGGCCTGATCGTGCAGGTGGGCGAGTGGGTGCTGGAGCAGGCCTGTGCGCAGGCGGCGATCTGGCAGCGCTCCGGCATTTCTCCGTTCCGGCTCGCGGTGAACGTGTCGGCGCGGGAGTTTACGCCGTCCTTGCCTTCTCGCGTGTCGGATACGTTGCGGCGCTACCAGCTCGATCCATCGTGGCTGGAGCTGGAGATCACCGAGAGCACGCTGATGCACGACTTCGAGCGCGTGACGGCGATCATGGACCGGATCACGGCGCTGGGGGTGTCATTGTCGCTCGACGATTTCGGGACCGGGTATTCGAGCCTGTCGTACCTGAAGCGGTTTCCGATCCAGACCCTCAAGATCGATCGGTCGTTCACCACCGGGATTCCGCGCGATCCGAGCGATTGCGCGATCGCGGGGACCATCGTCAGCATGGCGCGCCAGCTCTGCCTGCGCGTGATCGCGGAAGGGGTGGAGACCCTGGATCAGCTGGAGTTCCTGCGCGAGGCGGGGTGTGACGAGGTGCAGGGGTATCTGTATGCGGCGCCGTTGCCGGCGTATGAGTTCGAGCGGTGTTTGAGGGATAACTGGTTGTTGATGGCGTGAGGTGGCTAGGTCGCCTAGTGCGAGTCAGTACCACTGCACACGTCCGCGCCGGTAGTAGCGCTCCAGCGGCTCTACAATTCGCCAACACCCTCCGCACGTCATTCCCGCGTAGGCGGGAATCCAAGGCCGCTAGCGCCAACGAGCAGCGAACAACCTGACCGCTGGCAGATGATTTATGTATAATGCCGGTTCCTCCTAGGAAGCGTGGCCGAGTGGTTGAAGGCAGCAGTCTTGAAAACTGCCGACGGGTGAAACCGTTCGTGAGTTCGAATCTCACCGCTTCCGCCATCGAACCCCTTTTTCTCCTATGGAGAGGGGTCAACTGATCAGCCTTACCCCCATCTGTACCCCCATCTCAAACAGCGGACTTTTTGACCCCTGTCGGCAGTCCGCCTTGCCATTCTGCGATCGCGATTTCGTCCCAGGCCACCGCGCGCGGCCCCAGCTGGACCGGTGCCGGGAACGTGCCGGCGCTGATCCGCTTGTAGATCGTGCTGCGCGCCATGCCTACCATTTCCATCACGGCAGGGAGGCGCAGGAAGCGTTTTGCTTTGTCCATCGTATTTACCCCTTCTTCGCTAAATTCGTTTCATTGGCGCTGGCCAGCAGCGCCGTGTAGCACTTGCCGTGCGCCGGCTTCTTCGCCACCAGCCCTCCGCCCGGCAGCGGCGCGCGCACATACCGCTCTCCGGTGCGGATGGTCATGCCGCAGCTGGCGCACAGGTGGTCGCGGCGCGCGGTGTGCGTGATCTCGTCCAAATTCATCGGCCCGCCTCGCGGTCTGGCGCCAGATGCGCGGTGAGCCGCAGCGCCTCGCGCGCCGTGATCGTCTCCGGCGCCAGCCGTTGGTAGTGCTCCAGCGCGTCGCGCAGCAAGTCGATGGCTTCGTCCTTTCCCATGACAGTAGAGACGGGCCCCTGGCGCTCGATGCGCGCAGCCGCATCCCACTGGCGGCGCAGGTCATCCATCACTGCCGCCACCTGCGGCGTCAGCGCATCGCCAGGCCGCTGGGCCAACTGGTACATCACGTTCGCCATCTGCGCGCCGATGCGGCGGAGTTCGTCAGGCATTATCTTTACCCTCCCGTGCGCCGCTGATCGGCATGAAGGCGTCCGGTTTGAGGCACGCATAGTCGCGTGTCGGCACGCCACCCTTGTCGATGCATGCCTGCCGCAAATCACGGGAGTGCACGATTGCCACCACGATGGAAACCGCGAACGCGATCGCCAATCCCGCGGCGCCCACCAAAATAGCGCCGGCAAAATATCCGGCAATACGATCTGCGCTCATGCATTCTCTCCTTGAGCAGCAGCTTGGATAGCTGCGTCGTCCGGCACCTCGTCGCCGAACTTGCTGATCACGTAAGCCCGCATTGCCGATACCAGCGCAGTCGGCCCAATAGCGCCGACGATTTCATGCGCGCCATTGCGAGCCGCCGTAGTCCACGCGCCATCGTTCAGCGGCTCGACCTTCATGCGTTCCCTCTCGATGATCGGCCCGCCCTGCGCCCAGTCGGTGGATGGCTTCCAGGCAGACGCCGGAATAACGCCGACAATGCAGCCATCGGCATCGCGCCATACGTCGCACTCAAGCGTCTTGTGCTGCGGGCCGAACGTCCAGCCTTCGGCGCGGGCCACCCAGTAATCCAGCAGTGCGCCGGTCAGTTCAGCGGTTTTCATGCGCGCCTCCTTCCTGAGCGGCACGGATAGCGAACCGCATCCGCCCGGCGTCGTCGACCAGGTGGGCAGGCACCTCCTCGCGCATGCATACTGGCAATTGCGCGGCGGGCTTGCCGCAGCCGTGACAGGTATAGCCGCGGCACGCGCTGTTCTGCGGGAATCCGTTGCGGCAAAGGCTGGGGCCGTCGACGGCAGCAGAGCATTTATCGACCATCATGGCTGTTCTCCTTTTTGAGCGGCACGGATAGCTGCGCGGAATTTGCTGTCGACGCGCTTCTCCCATTCCTTCCACTGCCTGGACGCGGGATCCGGTTTGAACCCGCCGGACAAGTAGCCTTTGCGGCTGCACGCCGGGCAGGTGTCGAACTTGCCCGGCTCGTCCTCATACGAGTGGCAATCCGATGCTTGGCACTGGTAGCGTGGGCCGCGACGCAGCTGCAACTCGAAATCGAGCTCACCAGTCGGCCAGTTCGCGAGCGGGCGGTAATCCGCTCCTGCATGCGCCTGCTTGGCGCCGGCCGCCGAAGCAGCTGTTCTCAGGTCAATGATGGTGCGGTCCTTCGCCTGCGCGTTGGCCTTCCAGTTCATCATGCCGTTATAAAAACGGTCACATTCGTCGGCGGCGTCCGTCAGCGTCTTCGCGGAGACCTGGATCATTCCGCCTGGATGGTTCGTAACGATGCGGCGCAGTCGATCGGCCATCTCGGTTTCCACTTGGCGCGCCTGCACCTCACTCGCGCTGTCGGCATCTGCCGGTGCGCTCTCTTCACTCTGTGCACGCACAACCGGAGAGGCGGCGAACCCGACTTCGACGCCGGCCCGGAAGGCATTGGCCTGATCGGTGACGCCGTGGTTGCCGTACAGGCCGTCGCCGATATAGTTGGCCGCCTCGCCGAGACGCGACTTGTACATTTCAAACTCATGGCGCACGTCGATCTTGGCGCCGGCTTCGTGCTGCGCCGCCTGAGAGGCGTCTGCGCCAATCAAACAGTATTCGCTCACCGCCAGCTCGGTGGCCTGATCGCGCGGCATGAACGCCCTTTCGACCAGATCTTCGACACGCTGCGCGACCTTGCCGCCGTCGAGGTTGTGCAGCTCGGCCATCACCTTGTCGACCAGCTCGTGGCGCGAGTTGATCTCGCCGAACATGCCGATGTGCGCCATCAGCTTATTCACCGCGTCGTAGAGCGCGAATGCCTGCAAGGTCGGAGCCACCGGCTCGGCCTGCTCCTGCGCTGGTTGATGCGCGTACTGCTCTGGGAACGCAACGAAGTGCGCCACGGCCACATACTCGTCAGGCATCGACACGCTGTTTGCGCCGTTGCTCGCCGCGATTTGCATGACTTCGCCTAAGATGCTGTTGATGGCGCCCCACGGGATCGGCTTGCGCAGCGCATCCCCTGCTGGCACTGTTGGCGCTGGTGCTGCGGCTGATCCTGGCAGCGTGCCCTTGATCCGGCCGGCCGCCTGGCCCAGCACCGTGAACAGAAGGCCGCGCACGTACTCGCCGGGCCGCTGGAACGCGTCTGCGTGGCCAAGCGCGCGCATCAGGAGACGTAGACGCGTCATCTCGCCGATGTCCAGCGGCGCGGCCTGAGAGGGCTCCGACAGGATGGGCCAGGCTTCGGCCACTAGGGCAAGGGACAGATCCCATACACGCTGTTCGCTCAAGCTCGTCTCGCTGGTGATGCAGGCGATGAGCTTGCGGCGCAGATGGTCTACATCGCCGGACGCCAGCACGCTTTCGTCCGCTTCTTGTGCAACCTGCTCCGGTGCGGCTGTCGGCGCTGGCTGGTTGGCGAGGGCGGCGCGCAGAGCTACCGCGAACGATTCCCGGCCAGATGCTGGGCTTGCTTCGGGATCGCCGCGCCAGGCATTGCTGTGCTCGACAAGCGCCGTGTATCCGTCTTCGACCATCGCCTCGAAGTGGTCATCATCGGCCAGCGCATCCCCGGCTATAGGCGCTGATACTGGCGCAGCGCGGCGGGCGAATGCGATCAGTTCCAGCACGGCGGCAGGGTTGGCGGCGGCTATGAAGTTGGCGTCGTCCAACGGCTGCTGGTCGGTCAGCTCAAACCGCCCAGGCGCATCTTCGTACGAACCGGGCATGTCACCGCTGTTCCGAGCAGCTTCCGTCTCGGTGTGCGTGGTCGAAAGCTCGGCGACGGTGATCGGGTCGCCGTATTCGTCGTGGCCGACGTTGATGTGCGGCCAGGTGCCGGAGCATGTGCCGTCGAGGCGCACGGTCCATGGCCCAGGCGTGGCCGCGCGCGCCAGCGCTTCCAGGTGGTCGAGATTCAGCCCGCTATCGTTTTTGGTGGTGTTCATGAGGTCCTCAGCTATTTTCGATTGTCGGGATGGTGCAGTTCGTGAGCGCCCAGTCGATCCAGAATTCCAGCCACAGCAGGCGCGCCAGCACGTGGTCTTTGCCGTTGTCTACCTCGCCGCGCGCGTCGTAATCCCAGAAGCCGGGCGGCTTGCCTTCATTCGTCGCTTCTCGGCGCACGCGCGCAGCCCGGACATACTCCAAGTCGGCTGGCAGCAGCGCGAATGCACCCGGATGTTCGGCCAGCAATGGCGTCTCTCGATGGAACTCGTCGCCGCATTCCAGATAGCGCCGCTCATCGCGGCTCCAGCCCTGCCCGTAAAAAAGCTCGTGGATGCCGGCGTCCTTGCAGAAGTCATGCCACGCTGTATAGGACGGGCACCGGCTATTCCCGTTGCCGGTGTATGGGCAGTGCGCTGGCGCGTCCGCATGCGTCGCGCGCTCGGCGCGGATGCGAAGATGCTCGTCGCCTTTCGTGTAGCCTAGGACGCCGTTCCCGATGGTGATCGTGTAGCCCATATCAGCCACGCTCCCCGGAGCCTTCTCCGCTGTGGGAGATAGCCGGAGCCGGTGCTGGGACATATTCCAGCATCGTGCGGTACACATCGCCGATCCGCCCTTCTTCGTTGCGGTCAGGATCGCAGCAATACTGGTCAAGGCCCGCGTCAACCATATCTTCGGTCGGATTTTCCGGAACCAGCTTCCAGCCTGCCGGGATTGCCGCATCCCTTGCTGCCCGCACCTGGCTTGCAACGTGCTGGTCGATGTGGGCGATGAGCGCAGCGACGCTCTTGAGGCCGCGACTCGGGTGCGCGCCGTTCCAGACCTTCACAAGCAGCTCGACGAACTCTGGCGTATCAATGCTTGGCACTCCCCTTACAGGTGCAGAACGGGCGGCGACAGGGTAGGTAACGCCTTCGACCGCGAGCCCATCCTGGGTGTAGCCGCGCGCCAGGCATGCGGCTCGGGCGGCCATGAGCGTCGGCGAGCCTTCTTCGTCGACATGCGGGTAATGCTTGCGCTTCTCGGGAGCCAGCTCGGCGCGCCGGGCCGCGACCGAGCAAAGGCAGCGCACCACCTCCAGCAGATCGTCATCGCCCGCGGCAACTGCAGTCCGCTCTTCGATGCGCACCAGGCCGGCGAGGTCCGTGCCCGGCGCCGGCGGCGCGCCGGCTTCGACGATTTCCACCACCTGGACGCGCTCATGCTTCTCGCCGGCGTGAGAAAACGGGTGGCCGAGCGGCCCGACAAGGCCGTGGTTCTCGCTGGTAAGCAGAATCGACCAGGTGCGCGCCGGGCGGCCGGCCGCGGCGGCGCGGGCCGGAGCGGCGAACAGCTTGTCGCCAACCTGTGGCATGTTTTTGCGATCCTCCCAGCTGACGAGCGGCTCGCCGTCGACGTAGCCTTCGAATTCACCGACCAGACGCGGCGCCGTGTTGATGCCGCGCGCGCTGGCCAGCACCTCGTAGTAGGCAGGGTTCAGATTGCAGTCGTTCATCACTTTTCTCCTCGGTGTGTGCGGCGCGGTGCGACCGGCGCCAGTTTGTTTTTGAGCTTGTCGCGCTGCGCTTCGGCCAGGGCCAGCGCTGCTTCGAACCGCGCGATCTCGGCGAGCGCTTCGGTCAGCCCGTCGTATAGGTGGCGCGCCAGCCGCTCGGGGCACTGGTAGGTGGCGCGCAGGGCTTCGAAGCTCACTTGCGGTCCCCATAGAGCGCGCGGGCGGCCCGCTCGTCGGCAGCGGCCTCGCTGCGCTGCACCTCGCCGATGATGATCAGTAAGACCATCACGGCAACCAGGCCCTGGCAGAAGCGGCGCATCACAGCGGCCACCCATTCACGATCGCCGCGGTGCACAGGACGACCACAGCCGGCACCCTGACGGAGAAGCGGCGCGCGGCGGCGATATCGTGCTCGCTGTATGGGCGGTTCATGGCTTCACCGCCATTTCGCGCGCCACCTCACGCATGCCCTCAACCGCCCGCGCCGTCGCGGCCTCGATGCGGTCCAGGCGAAGGCGCGCTTCCATGATCGGGACCAGCGATCCACGCGCCAGCTCGTCAACCGGCACCGTGAACAGCGTCAGCAGCTCGAAGCGCTCCGGCGCCGCCTGGGTCTGGGCCAGCCGCTCTTTGGTCTTGATCTGCTCCCACAGCGGGAAGCGCTTGTCGAGCGGCCGGCGGAAGTAGACGACGCTGCTCGGCTCGAGCGGCGTGCCGTCGTCGCCCCAGTCCAGCGGCAGGCCGGGCAGGGGCAGGTCATCGACGCGGCGCTGCAGCTCGGCGCCGGCCGGGGCTTGGGTGCTGGTGGTCGTGGTCATTTCTTAGTGTCGTCCGGTTGGGTGGCTGAGGCCTTGTTGTCAATCGCCCTCAGGTCGCTGTAGTAGCGCGACGAGCCGCGGTTCGCGCGATAGTTCTTGATCGCGTCGTAGTCGGCCTGGGTCATGCCTTGGCTGTCGGCGCTGCGCGCGCGATAGGCGCGGCGCCGCTTCATGATTTGGCCTCGCCGCCAAGGGCTTCGACCAGATCGGCCAGCAGCTTGGCCAGCTCGCCGGACATGAGGACGAAGGCGTTATCGAAACGCTCAGCATCGTTCGCCGCCGCGGCTTCGTTCTCGCGGATCACGTCGAGCGGCTTCACGCCCTTGATCGCCAGCGAGTCGGTCAGCACGAAGCTGATGCGGTCGTTCCAGGTCATGGCCAGGCGGGTGCACTGCTTGCCGGCGGCGATGTGGCGGCGGATGTCTTCCGGCTCGAGGGTGTGCGACTTGTATCCGATCTGGGCGCGGCTCTCGCCGGTGGCGCGCAGCGTCGCATCGCGGTCGATCGTGAAGCCGTATGGCGATTCGTCGGCCTCCAGCCAGCCGGTCATCACGGCGACCGGCGAGCGCTGCACGCGCAGCGATTCCAGCGGCATGTTGTCCACGGCCTTGAGTAGCAGCTTGACGACGTCGTCGGCCTTGCCCGGCGCCGCGGCGTCGACCACCAGCCAGCCGTTCTTCGGGTCGATCCACACCAGCGTCGTGCGGGAAACGGAGAATGCCTTCGGCAGCATCTCGTCCGCAGCGCGCTCCTTCAGCTCGCGCATTGCCTTCTTCCCGGGCGGGAATCCCTGCTGCTCCTCCAACTCCGCCGCCATCGCCTTGGCGCGCTCGTTCACGGCCGCGCCCGGCAGGATCTTCTTCTGCGTCTTGAGCGCCAGGAGGAACTGGCCGGCCACTTCGTGCGCCAGCGCGTCGTCCGCGCCGCGCGGGCGGGCCCAGCCTTGGCGCAGCAGCTCGTTGCTCGACGCCGGCACGAAGGCCTGCGGCTCGAGGTATTCGGCCAGGCGGGCGACCGTCATGGCCCAGGGGGAGGGCAGGCGGTACACCTGCAGGTTGCGGAAGAACATTTGCGGATCCTTGTCGTAGTGGTCGGGGTTACAGCGGCGCGCTCGGGTCAACGGCGCCGCCCAGGCAGATCAGGGCGAAGAGCAGGGCGAACATCAGGCCCGGGCGGCGCTCGCACCAGTCGAGGCGGAAGAAAAGCAGGAAGCGGATCATGTCGGTCTCCAGGTCGGGTTAATGCGCGTCGCGCAGTTCGGTCAGGCGCTGGATCGCAGCGCGCACGATTGCGGCCATCGCCGCGGCGTCCTGGCTCGGGTGATCGGCGTAGGCCTCGCTCACGTTGCGCCGGCCGCTGCCCACGCTGACGGAAACGGTGCCGTCTTCCTGGTCGTGGCGGATGCTCAGACCAAGCTCGGTGCTGAGCGGCCCCGCCGCGTTCCAGCTGCGGCGCCAGTGCGGCGGAACCTGCGGCGTCATCGTCGAGAAGGTCAGCCGCGAGTTGTGGCCGCTGAACGGATGCGTGGTCGTCGGGCGCACGTAGATGAGCGGTGCGTCGAGCGTCAGCTCGGTTGGCGCTTTGTAGGTGCGGCGCCACTGCGCGTGAAGCTTCGCCAGCGCGATCTCATCCGCGAAGGCTTCGGCCAGGTATTCGTTGTCCCACTGCTTGGTCATGTAGCTCTCCAGTTTTCTGCGGCTCGGGAGGTGCTGAGCTCGCTGTCGTTGGAGTCATTATTAGGCATCCCTAAAAACAAATCAACAAATTAATTGAGGTATGCCTAAATATTTAGGTAAAATGTGTTCAACGGCCGAGTCTGGCTGTTTGCACGCCTGGAGCAGGGAGGGGAAACCGCCGACGCCCAGGTCTAAGAGCCAAGGACGACCGGAAGGGCAACGCGTGGGTGGATCGTAGAGCGCGCCGGGGGACAGGCAGGGATGCCTGGGAAGTCTGCGAACAAGCGAAAGTGTCCGAAGGCGAAAGCATGGGATGCAGTAGCCCTCCACGGGGGTCGGTAGATGCCGGCCCTTCTAGGGAGGGTTACGCTCTGGAACCGAGGCTCTGCTGGGATAAAACGAAGCCAGGAACTTAGAAAGACCTACCTGAACAGCCAAGAACAGAACTTGAACAGTACCTTTACAGGGTGCGTAGGAAAAAAGGCCCGAAAATGTCGCAAAAATTGACGCTGGCGCGCTACCTGGAGGGTAGGGGATCGGTGAAGTCGTTGACCCGCATCGAGGCGGAAGCATTCGGCGTCCCGTACCCCCTCATCTCGGGCTGGCCAGCACGTCACGGCACTCTCGAAATCACTGCGGACATGCTCAACAATCTCCGTGCCCGGATATCCAACGCGAACCGGGCTACAGCGAACAGGGCAAAGAACGGATTGATCGGCCTCGGCGCTTTGTCCAGCGTACCTTCGGCGTGCTGCCAAGCGAATAATCTACTACCGACTCCGCCTCAATCGCTCAATGGGTTCGTTCTGCGTAAGGCAAAACGCTATAGCACCCGATCGGAGAGACTGCCAAAGTGTTAAAAAACTAACACATAGTGATGGACGGAAAGACGGTAAACGTAGTCGAGAAGCTTAGTTGCTGCGTGGAAATTGGAGAGATTCCCGTGGATAATACGTCACCTCTGCGGCTCGATCCGCGCACATCCCATATCCCCAGAATGAAAAACCTCAGTATTAAACGCTTGATCGCGATTGTTATCGGCGCGCTCATCATTCTTACGCTATTTGTTGGCGTGCTCGGATACCGGTCCACACAACGCTCAGTCGAGCTCCTCGAGGGGCAGGCATTACGCTCATCGGTCCAGCAGTTGGGCATGTCGGGCCTGCAGTTGCGGATGGAAATGAACCGCAGCCATATTCTGCAGGCACTTCAACATAATCCTGAGAATAAGCATGCGGCATTGCATAACCATCCCTTGTCGTTCCACAGCGATTTCATCGCAAGCAATAGTCAAGCGCTGCTCAAGGAGCACAACGCAATGCAGGCAGGCCTGAGGCGCCCTGAAACTCGCGAGAAATTCCAGGCGTGGACGACTGCCAGCGACGAAATGGGGATTCACCTTATCAGTAACGCAATGCGGGCCATTGAGGCGGGCGACTGGGACAAGGCCAACGAGGACCTCGGCAAGAAGATTAACCCGACCTATAACAGGTCAATGGCTGCCTATAAGGAGATCCAGTCCTTCATGAGTGAACGGAATGTCGCGCAAGGCGTGGCGCTCCATGAGGAGCTTTCGATTTTGAACGCCGTGATGATTTCCGCAGTAATTGCTGCAGTTTTACTGAGCTGCGGTGCGGCTATGTATCTGATCCGGGCCATCGGCACTCCACTATCCCAGGCCGTTGAAGTAGCGCGGCGCGTGGCCAGCGGAGATTTGTCCTCGCAACCTCAGGTGGATTCTCGTAACGAATTTGGGCAACTACTTGGCGCCTTGGGCGACATGACGTCTAGCTTGGCTGGAATCGTCAAAGATGTACGGGCCGGCAGTGAGGTCATCTCGACGGCGTCAACCGAGATCGCCGCAGGAAATATGGACTTGTCATCGCGAACTGAGCAGCAGGCCAGCGCGATCGAAGAAACTGCGGCCTCGATCGAGGAACTGACGAGCACGGTTCGACAAAATGCTGACAACGCTCGCCAGGCCAGCGAACTTGCGGCCTCTGCGACCGAAATCGCAGTTCGCGGCGGGACGGTCGTAACCGAAGTGGTAAGTACCATGGGCGAGATCAACGAATCGGCCCGTAAGATCGTCGACATCATCAGCGTCATTGACGGAATCGCGTTCCAGACGAACATCTTGGCCCTGAATGCCGCGGTGGAAGCAGCGCGCGCGGGTGAACAGGGTCGTGGTTTCGCCGTGGTGGCGAGCGAGGTGCGCAACTTAGCGCATCGTTCGGCCAGTGCGGCGAAAGAGATCAAGGAACTGATCAGTGATTCCGTTGGCAAGGTGGACGTCGGCGCGCGACTTGTGGACCAGGCCGGCGCGACGATGGAAGAAATCGTCCAGGGTGTGCAACGTGTCGCCGGCATCATGGGCGAGATCAGCGTAGCGAGCGCGGAGCAAAGGTCTGGCATCGAGCAGATTCACCAGGCCATTAGCCAGATGGATCAGTCGACGCAGCAAAATGCCGCCCTGGTTGAAGAGGCGGCAAGCGCCGCCGTGTCGATGCAGGAGAGCGCAGCAAGCCTGGCTGACCGGGTGAGTGTGTTCAAGATCGGCGATACGCATAGTCCGAAAAGCACCGGCGCTGGGTCCACAATGGACGCCCGTGGTGCTGCCCAAGCATATCGGGTGAGACTATCTGCCTGATCGGATCTTGAACCGACGACATCAAGCTCACCCCTGCCATGCTCGAGGACCTGACGCAGCGCATAGCCGTCGCACGACGGTCGACGGCGAGCAAGGCGCTGCGCGGCCTGGATGGCGCTGGTAGGCCAGGCTCAGCTCGTCAACAAGATGAGCGCAGCACCTCGCCAACATTACGACCTCGCCTTGAGCCGCAGCGCGCCGCGGCCTCGCCATCGTTCCCTGGTTTTCTGGTGCGCCCCCCCGAAGCGCGCGCGATCATCCAGGGTAGGGCGTGAAAAAAGCCCGCTCGGGGCGGGCTTCACGGTGAGCATTTGAGAGCGTTCCCGCCATAGCGGGAACGCTAGATTCAGCGAGGCCCGCTCAGGAGTTTTGGCAAGTGTTGAAGCGCTAGGGGATCGCGATCAGCAAAATAATCGGGTGCCCTTTCAGGCAGCCAGACATTGTTAAAATGAGCACGAAAGTCAGCGAGATACTCGTTGGGGTACAGCCGAGCCGGAACCACTCGTCCATCAGCGAATCGATGGGAATAGGTAGGGAATGTTTTTGGATCAACCCCCTTGTTTTTCCTCATCCAGTCCGAAAACATACGGCCTTCCGAGATGTCTGGCATCAGATGCTCAGGAAGCGTGTATCCTGAATCTTCAAGAGGCGCAATCAGGCCGAAGGTGAGTTCGTTCAACATCGAAAAATGAGTTGACGGAATTGCTTGTCTGTTTGCAACATATCGCTGCAAATGAACAGGCATCGAAGACGGTTGCCTCGCGCCGCCCGACATCCAGTCGTAAATCCACTTCGTCACCTGAACTGCAAATCGCGGCGATAGCCACTGCGCCAGGTGGATTGCGACTTGGGGATGCACCCATGTGCCCTGCACGCGACCGCCACGAACGGATTGAACGAGCACGGTCGCCGCGATTGAGGTCTCACTGACCAGTTCGGCAATGAACTTTTGGGTTGGTGCCGAGTCCCAGTAGTGATTCCACTGTCTGTCTACTGCTTTGCACATTGCGGTGGCATTGATATAGCCGTCCAGCGCCCGCTGATCGATCATGACTCCACCGTCAACTTCATGCTGGATCAGCTCCAAGCTAAGTTGTTGATTTGAAGATTTATTTTGCGAATACACAATACTCTCCTTAGAGAGCTAAGAAAGCATAAGATTCAAGTTTAGCTTGCTTAAGAATCGTAAGAGTCTTATACTTCCTTAGCTGTTTTACCAAATGGTAAATAACGAGGTGTCCCGCGAAGAACAGCGTTATCTACCGACGAGTGAAAGCAATAGCCCTATGCGTGAGCATCAGGGCTTTTTGTTTTCACTGGGTATACTACCAGCAATTTTTAATTTGTCGGACAAATAACTGCTGATTTTTTTGGGTTTCGCATATTTTGCTTGTTGAAGGCAGAATTTTCGGCAGTTGGATAGCGTTAATCGGTGTCGACCAGAGCCAATTTTCGAATCCTCCCTTTTCCTAGGGCCTATCGCACCTCACTACGCCAGGTGATCCGCCGGCCGGTCCTGGTGGTGTTCACCGGATCCGGTGCGCGGCGCCAGTTCTTCGAACGACGGGTAGTCCCAAATGATTTTCCAGAGTTCCCACCTGGCTGGGTCGATCTCATCGTTCGCCTGCAGACGGTTCTTGACGAGGACGGTAACTCGGCTTTCCAGCAGTACGCATTCCACGCGCAACGTCTGGACTCTATGAAGTCCGCTCATCGCTCGACAATGGGCCAGGCGCCGCTCTTGCTGTCGCCATTGAATAGGTCTTCGAAGTCAATTCGGCCCCAACGTGGTGTGAGATACCAGTCGTCGTGGAAAGATGTATAGCCCGCGTTAAGATCAGGGAATATCCTCTTGCCCGCCAAGTCGTAATGTGCGAGTGATCCACTACCATTAGAGCCAATACTTTGATAGTAAATCTGCTCACCCATGCTGGTAGGGACAGCTATCCTGCGATATCGCATGCGAGATTGCTTAATGCCAGACCTTCGGTCAACAATCGGAAAGAAGGCCTTCTTCAAGGGGCAAAAGACATAGCGCCATAGAGTTGCTTTCGATGGCAAGAGCGTTCCCGCAACCATTATTGCAGAAAATAATAGACCAATTTGCAGCTCAAGCAGGTGATTCTTTCGAATTTCCGAAAAGTTCATTCCGAGCATGTGTTCCTGCGGGACGTACAAGATGCATGCGGTGAATAGCATTGTCGGCCAAGCGAACTTAACGACTATTTCGATTGCTTTAATCACATCGTTCATCGTGAGGCTCTCTAAATATCCCTACGGGACAATTGGCTTTAAGAGGATTAATCGACAGTGGCTGGCACTACGTTGATATCCCTGCCGTTGACCGTGAGGTGCCGTATCTCGCTAGTAGTAACGAATCCGACGCAGCTTGCCGACATTGGTAACGAGGCTCCAAACCCATTCTCGAAGTGGAACGAGCCAGTTGGCCAGGCGAAGTAGAACTCGTCACCCTTGCCCCAGTTCTTCGCGTAAGGCGGCGTTTCGGCGCCGCCAAATTCAGCCAGGCCGGCGATGCGCTGCTGGCAGGCGAGCAGCGCCGATGCGACTGCGCGATCGTGGAGCTGGCTTGCGCTCGGCACCGCCGTGCGATAGACAGCCACGCCGACCAGAAGGACAATCGCCGCCAGCACTCCGAACCCGAGCCACTCGCGCGGGCCGAGTAGCGACGCCTTGGGGCGAGCGGCCGCGCTGAGCTGGCCCTGGTGCTCGCGCAAGAAGGGCGGGTCCATGAAGGTCTGGCACCGCGGGCAGTTGATCAGCCCTGGGACGGTGATGTGGGCCTTGCAGCCGGGGCACTGGATGGAAGCCATTGGCGCGCCTCCGCGCTCACACGCACTTGAACGTGAGTTCAGCCTTCGGGTAGTTACCGAAGACGAAAGGCGGCTGCGCCTCCTTCTCACTGGTGACGGTCGCGGTCTTGCCCTTGCTGGTGCAGAACGCTCCTGCCTCGGTCATCGCTTCTGCCTTCAAAGTTCCGGATCCGGAGAAGCCGGTTGCTGCTTGGCGAGACACGAAGAAGGTGTCGGGCCCCATCGCCACGACACCGGAATTGCTGGCGCAGCCGGCCAGGACGGCCGCCGCGCAGATGAACAGGATCTTACTCAAGACATACCCCAACTCGGCATCTAAGCGTGCCGTTTCGCTCGCGCGAGTATAGCTGCTGCTGAGTTACAAAAATCTCACCAATCCTCACGACGTGGTGCTGTAGTCACGTCCTGGCCGTTCAACGATAGTTCAGTGATAAGGCCAGAGGTGACATCGCCTCTGCAGGTCGCCGACGCCGCGTTGAGTACCCCCTCGCTGTCGGCGTAAAAGAACACGCCCTTCGGCCAGACGAAGTAGAACTCGGGCAGGGTGCCGTAATTCTTTGCTGGCGGCGGGGCGGGGACCTCGCCACCGATGGATAGCGCTGCAATGCGCGCCTGGCAGGTGGACAGAGCCCGGGCAACCTGTTCGTCTGCGCTGACGCCTGGAACGGGTTCCATCCGCCGATCGCCGATGAGCACCAGGCATGCTGCCGCGGCGACGAGCGCTGCGGCGCCGATCCATCCCCTCCAGCCCGGCCAAGCGCGGTACGCCTCATCTGCATCGAATGGTTGCGCCAGGTAGACGGCGGCAAGCGGCTGGCCGCACCAGGGGCAATTTACATACCGTTTGCGTCTCTGCAGAGTCGAGCCACAGGCTGGGCATCTGATATTGGGCATGGCGATCACCTCGTAAAACGCTCATGAACCGTTCAGAATCCAATGATAAGGACTTCCAGTAAGCCAAATTCTCCCTAAAAATCACTATACGACTTCTGGTACAGCCAACGCTTGCGGCGAAATTACCGGGTTTAGCCTAATCCGAACATCGCCGCAATCGAGATGTGCGCATAGCGGGAGTACTTGTTAAGCGTGCGAACTGATGGCCAGATGTAGAGATGGTCAGGGAAGTCGGCGACCGGGATCAGATAAGTGGCTTCGATCCGTTCATTAGAGCGATCCGCTCGCACCCAGATGATGAAGTCCACTGGCGGCGTGTGCGCGAGCGCAACTTTCCAGCACGCATGGCTCCGCTCGTACCGACACCGTGTGCAAAGTAGGCGGGCAGTTACCCCGTTGAACCGATATGTGCGTGGGCTGAGCTTTTCGACCTGGGCGTTCGCCGCGGCCGCGCATCGCTCGAGCTCGATCGTCATGTCACGGGTGATGCACCGCATCCGATACCGGATGATGGCGCTTTGGGTGAGGGATGGCCAGCTCACCCCAGCGAGACCCATGGCGGACGTGATGCCATTAAAGCGCGCGGCATACGATTTCACGGCTGGACCGCCGCTGGCATTGATCAAGTCCGGAGTGACCTTGCCGTGCTCGACAAATATCTGGCGGAGTGCATCGAGCATTTCATCATCTGACCATTGCCGGCGCCGGTGCTTTCGTTCGTCGCGTGCCGCCTCGAGCCTATCGCGTGGCACAATCGCGTCAAATGCGTCATCTACCTTGACCCAAGTCGCCAAGGCGTTGGCGCGGCGAGAGCTTTTCAGGCGCTGCGTGCTTCTGTTGAATACCAAGGTGCCCGCGTACTTGTCGTTCGTGAGAACCTGCTTGACGTGGTACGGCGACCAGGTCCGGCCGAACTCATTCGCGATTCCCTCATTGTTGAGGCGACGTGCGATGCCTGTGTCGGTCATGCGCTCACCCAGGTACATGTCGTAAATGCGGTGGATGACGGCCACCTCGTCGTCTGGGCCTAGCGTGTAAGTTACGCGGTCAGTCGGCATAGACTTGCGCTCGCCGGCGCCGAGCAGGCCCTTCGGCTGTCCGGTCGCAGAGATCACGATGCGGCGCAGTCCATAGCCAGCCAGGCCGCCTTGCTTGAACCCGGCTTCAGTGAGGCGGCACTGCGCTCGAAACACTTTCGCTGACAGCTCGCGACTATACTCGGCGGCCATGGCCCGCTTGAGGCCCTTGAGCACGGCCGCGAGAGGTGATCCGTCGTTCGTGAAAGGCTCCGCGCAGTACGCGACGGCGATGCCAGCCCGGCGGCAGGCATATTCGTAGTAGGCGCTCTCGTCGACGTCCTGGAACCGGCCCCAGCGGCTCACGTCATAGACCAAGACAACATTGAAGTCGGCACGGCCGGCTTGAATATCGGTTAGCAGTTCCAGCAGACCAGCGCGCCCATTCAAGGTAAGACCGCTGCGCCCCTGATCGCGGTATACCTTCACGATTGCGAAGCCGTGCGCCCCAGCGTATTCCTGCAGCGCGGCCTCTTGATGCTTGGTCGAGTAATTCTGGTGCTCGGTCGATGCCCGTAGATACAGCGCGGCTCGGTCGGCGTATGCCTTCAGCACGTGGCCTCCAGCGAGCCACGGCTATCGAGACCGAACATCGCGCCTACAGTCGGATACCGTACGCGAGCGAATTGGTCGAGGTTCGAATCCTTCAAGTAGATCGTGCCTAGTGCCAAGTCATCTCGGCTGAAAAGGAAGTAGTCAGCTACGACCCCCGCGATCGGTTCCATCCGGCCCACGATAGTGAAGTCGGCATTTGGGCTGCCTCGAATTCTCCAGTTCCGCTGGCCGCGCCGAGGGTTTCGCGGGACGGCAATCTCGATCAGGACTCGAAGGCGCCCATTTATGAGGACTCCGGTCTGGTCGTCTATCGGGTGGGTGGTCCCGCCGGCGGCCACGGTGAGAGTTTCGACCTCGTGCCGAAGCCCGGCGCATGCCGCGGCGAGTAGCCGTTTCGTCGCCACGAACGCATATTTTGGGGAATCTGGCAGACCGGCCGCTTTGTAGGCGCTCATGAGGGAGCCAAACGTGCGCACCAGCAACTGCGGATCCGGCATCAGGGGGTCGGCTGCGATAATCTTCGCGTTCACGGCCCCATGCCGGTCGTGGCAGGCCTGAAGAAGCGCAACCTGCTCATCTCGAGTGGGTCGCCTCAGTCGACGTGCGCGCTCTGCCTGGACTCGAGCAAAGACCTCGGCATCGATGATCGGAGCGACCGCTTCCTGCTTCACGATCCATTGGTCGGCAGCGTTGCGAGTTCGACGGGTAGAGAGCTTGCACGAGCGCCGGTTGTAAGCGAGGGCCCCACAATACTTCACGTTCGTCAGTAGCGAATTGATCATCGCTTGCGTCCATGGCCGGCCAAACTCGCTTGGCACCGCCTCGCTGTTGAGTAAGCGCGCGAGACCGGCTTCACTGGCGCCTTGCTCGAGGTAGAGGGCGTACAGGCGCCGCACTGTAGCCACTTCGTGCTCAGGACCCAAGACCAGCACAACGCGATCGGTTGCGGATATCTTCGACTCGCCGTATTCGAGAATGGCACGCGGCGTGCCGCAAGCCTTTAGCGCCAGGCGCCGAAGGCCATACCCAGCATGTCCACCTTGTTTGAAGCCCATCGCAATGAACCTGGCCTGCGCGGCGAACACCTTCTCGGAAAGGTCGCGGCTGTATTCGGCCGCCATAACGCGCTTCATGCTCTTGAGAAGGGAGGCATACGGTCCTGCATCGTCGGCGAAGCGCTCGCCGCAATAGGTGACTTTGATCCCCGCGCGCCTGCAGGTGTGCTCGTGGTATGCAGCCTCGTCGATGTCTTGGAATCTCCCCCATCGACTGATGTCAAATACAAGAATCTGGCCGAAGTCGGGCGTCGCTGACTGAACGTCACGCATGAGTGCGAGCAGGCCCGCACGCCGTCGAATGTCCAGGCCGCTTTTGCCATCGTCGACGTACTCGCGAATGATCTCGATGTCGCGCGCGGCTGCGTATTCCTGGATCCTGGCTCGCTGGTGGTCTGTCGAGTAGTCCTGACTCTCGGTCGACATGCGGACGTACATCACAGCACGATTTGCGGCGTAGTCGACCATATAGCCTCCAATTTTGATGTTGCGCAAAAGGCCGCAAATTCTTTGGGAGACTATATGAGGATGAGCAATGGCGCTACAAAAACGATCACGCCGCTTGTGTTAGCTGTGGCATTAGAGCTGCGACGCACGCATGGGACAGCACTAGCCGCAAGCTATCTGAATGAGGTTGGGGTCGCATTAGAAGTCGCGGTGGAACTATTAGCGGAGGAGGTCGCAGTACGCACCATAGACTACAAACTAGAATGGAAGCGCCGGCTCGACGATCTCAGGTAGCGGTTGCCAATGAATCGGCTCGAGAGAGTGCCATTCCATCATATCCGCGAGATAAGGTTCGGTCGGAAATCCCGAGTGGCCGCAAATGTCCGAGAGGTCTGGCTCGTTGAACGAAACGAGCAATATCGGCAGGTGGCCGAAACGCGGCTGCAGCCGATTGAGAATACTGGTGGCAGCTGCTTCGGTCGGCCAACAGCTGTTAATCTTGACCACCGCAACGCGTACGCAGCAGAGGTCCATAACTACACACTGCACTAATAATGTTCTCGTTCGCTACGAACCACGCGACCGATGATGATGCACTCAGCGCCCTTGCATAGTTTTCGGTGGTATTCCTGGGCACGGTTGTCGGAAACCAGGTACCAATCGCCGGCATCGCGGGTGAGGCGCTTAATCACGTCTTCACCCTCGTAGTTGATGACAAAGACCGCGCCATCGGAAGGTTCGGTGTCGAGTTTGTTGATGAAGACAGTGTCTCCTTCGTTGAACGTCGGCTCCATACTGCGGCCGCGCACGCGTATCGCGATCAGATGCTCAGCGCGCAGTTGGCGCCGCCGCAACCAGTCGGCTGGCACGGTGGCGGTCGATCCGTCATATGGCTCCGGCTCGACTCCGAAACCGCTTACTCCAGCCGAGACCAGAAGGCGTACCTTCGGGATGTGCACGAAAGCTCCGCTGTCTGGGTCGGCGGCGGCGACTAGCTTGACGTCTTCGATTCGATCAGCCGACGGCGCCTTGGCTGGCCCAGATCCCTTGCCATGCAAGAGCCACATCGGATCGATCCCGAGCACCTCACAGACCTTCGTCAGTCGGATGCCCGATATTTCCTTGATGCCGCCATCAGCGACACTCTTCTCCCAGTCGGTAGCCGTAGGCGGCGAGATGCGAACGGCCTTCGCAAAATCACTCTTGCTTAGCCCCTTTGCAGCGCGTGCTTCGGCCAATCTTAGTTTCCATTGTTCCATTAGGTAATCCTAATCTTTTTTTGGTGAGGCAAGCCTAAAAACGCTTGCCTAATAATTTAGGTATGCCTAAAATGGATCCATGAATCGAGACATTACGCCCGATGAAATCATCGACGCCCTGGGCGGGACGTCAGAAGTAGCTCGGCTATGCGAGATACAACCGCCTTCGGTATCTGAATGGCGAAGATTAGGCATACCGAAGGCGCAGCTAAAGTTTCTGCGCTTGGCGCGTCCAGCCGTCTTCTCTGACCTGGGTCTTGCCGAATCGGTTCCCCGTCGCCGTATTGGCGACGTCTGAGCTTCTGTGATTTCGAGCTGAGCAGTTTTCATAGTGTTGTCAGATTAGCTTTCTATCTGGAAAGAGTCACGAAGATGAGTATTCAAAATCAGTCGTTGGTCGAAATCCTGCGCTCCGCCATTGAGGCCTGGCGCACCACCCAGCGCATGAGTCGCGAGGCCGTGGCGATCGCGATCGTCGAGGCTCACCTAGCGTACGCCGCTGGCGCGGCCGCCGAGATCAGCTTCGAGTTCGTGGGCAGCGATGCCTACGACCGCGCGAAGAAGGCTGCGCAGAAGATTTTCCGCTGGCTGGACGAGGGCAACCTGCCGGCCAACATGATCCCGTCGATGCTGGCCGCGCTGCCGGCTGAGCAGCGCCTGACTGCCATGAACCAGATCCTGTGCCCGCTCGGCATCGAAGCGCGTGCAGCCGATCAGGCGCCGGCAATCGGCTTCGACCCGCTGAAGCACCTGAAGAACATCGCTAAGGAAAGCGCGGAAGGGAAGTTGGCGCTGCTCCAGGTCGGCGCCGAGGCCTCCGAGGAGCAGCTGCTCGCCGTGCGCATCGAACTGACCGAAGCGGCCGAGGCCTATCAAGCTGCTGCAGACGACGTGACCGCCGAGATTCACGCCCGCCGGGCACTGGCCCGCGCGAGCGCCTAGTCGACGTAGGCAGCGCCCAGGCGGCGGGATGGCGCCGCCACCAACACCGAGGAGTGAACTTGAAAAACGTACCGAAGCTGCTGGACACGCTGCGCGACCGCTTCCAGATCAAGAGCGATGCGGCCCTGGCGCGCGAGCTGGACATCGCGCCGAGCGTGCTCAGCAAGCTGCGTGCCGGCGCCACCCTGGGCCCGACCGTGATCCTCAGCATCCACGAGCGCTTGGGCGTATCGGTGAAAGAGATCCGCGCGCTGGCGGCGTAAAGCCCGCTCCTCACCGATACCACGATAACCCGGCACCTGTCCGCAGGCCTGCGCCGGATCACAGAAGGAGAAGGGATGGATCAACAGGAAGAAGGGGACGCAGCGCCGGCGCCGATCGAGCCCGGCCACGTGATGAGCCGCGAGAAATACGAGCAGATGCTCGCAGAGCAGCAGATGTGAAAAGACCCGGTTGCAGCCGGGTCCCTTAAAGCAGTTCCTTGGAGAGGAAACCAAATGTTAGCACAATCGAATCCACCGGCGGTGCACGCCGGTGAAGATCAGTCTTCGCCGCCAGCTTGCCTGTCGGCCATTTCCTATGCGACCGAGCCACGCGAGCCCCGCGCCAGCGAGGCGGCAACGCTGAACCAGCTGGTGATCGATAACGACTGGCTGCGTGCCGGCGACGCCGTCTTCATCATCGAGACCTGCCGCCACACCCTGACCGATGCAGACCTGAATGCGGCCGCGCGCGCCGTGATCGGCGGTGCCGCGTGAGCGACCTGACTCCGGACCGCTTCCTGCGCGACGTCGCCGGCCACAAGCTGACCATCCTGCGTGACGACGGCGTTTACCGCCATCTGCGCTTCAGCCGCCCTGATACCGGCTGCATGCACTTCGACCTGATCACGTGGCCTGGTCATCTGTGCTACGCCGGCGACATGGGCACTTACGTGTTCACCCGCCTCCGCGACATGTTCGATTTTTTCCGGCGCTCGAAGTCGAAAGAGCTCTTCGCCGTCGACCATTACTACTGGGCCGAGAAGGTCGAAGCCGGCGGCCGCGCGGGCCGCGGCAACGGTGTGACCCAGTTCAGCAAAGCCAAGTTCGACGCCGCTGTGCGGCAGCGAGTCGCGGACTTCCTGGAGGGCGAGACCAGCGAGGCCGTAGACCTCGGCGAGACCGAGCTATTCGCCTGCGCGCTGGGCGATCTGCGCGCTGCCGTCGAGCGAGAAGTGATCGGCGCGGACGACAACGATATCCGCTGCTTCGACGCCGCCAATGAATTCGTTTTCGGGGCGGAAGACAGCGAGGCCTGGAGCGCATACTTCGGCGCCGAGACGACCTTCGAGTTCACGGACTTCTGGGAGGTCAATCACGACGAGTTCACGCACCGCTTCCAGTGGTGCTGCTATGCGCTGGCCTGGGGCATCAAGCAGTACGACGAATCGAAGGCAGCGGCACGCGCGGCCGAAGGCGAAGAGGTGTCAGCATGACGCGCGCCAGCTACGTCACCCCTGGCCAGACTGCTGCCCGCCTGGATAACCTGCGCCGCCTGGTCGGCGCGCTGCTGGTCGGCCCGCTGAGCCGCATCGCAATCGGCAACCTGCTGCAGATTGGACCGTCCGGCGTCCGCAAGTACCTCGCCGACCTCGGCGCGCGCGTCACCTCGGCGCGCGGCGACGACGGCCTCATGTGCTACCTGGCCATCACGCCGGAGCAGGCCCAGGCCTACCTGGCGCAGCTCGCGGCGGCGCCGGTGTCGCGCCCGACCGGCATGCAGAAACGCGCGAAGGATCTCGCCACGATCGGCGCCGGCCGCCACATCCACGTTATGCTGGACGACAGCCACTTCGCGGTGCGCCTGCACTCGGCGCCGGCCGCGCGCGACCCGCTGGTCGCCGCTTTCTTCGGTCAGCGCGCCGCGGAGGTCCAACATGGCCACCAATAAAGGAACCCGCACCGCGATGCGCGGCACTGCAGCCTATGCCGCCGGCGCATACCTGCACAAGCACGGCCCGATGAAGCAGCACGAGCTGTTCGCCGTGGTCGACATGGGCCACAAGACCGGCCACCAGGAAGACACCCTGCAGCGCGCGATCAGCAGCGGCTGGCTGGTCCAGCAGGACGACGAGAAGATCAACATCAGCCGCTTCGCCCGCGCGCACTACGACCAGCTGGAGGGCGAGAAGGCCCGTCCAGTCGGCCAGATCGCCGCGGCACGCCAGCCGGTCGACGTCTTTGCGCGCCCGCCGCTGAGCAAGCACTTTATCCCGAACCCGCGCGGCACCCGCCAGGACATCCCCGCGTGGTCGGTGCGCAGCGGGCAGTCCTTCCACACGAAAGCCTGATCATGGCTGTGTCGTCAATTCGTAGGGCACGCCTCCAGCAGCGCCGTGCGCAGTGCGTCCAACTCGCTGAGAGCAAGTTGGAAGGATCGGCGCAGGGAGGAGCCGTAACGGATGAGTTCCTCGCGCGCCCGCGCAGCAGCCTGCTCGGCATCAAGGTGATGCGTGTCTGCATATCTCACCTCAGCTGTGATGAGGGTCTCGACCAAGGAGTTGTGGGTATTGGTGGTCATGGCCAAACTCTTCGCGAGCGTGAACGTGTGGATTATCTGGCCTTGAAGTCGAGTGTCGTGAATGCCGCCGAGCTTCGGAATAAGGCCGTCAAATATAGGGAAAGGATAATCGGGCAGCGGGAACACAACTCGAATCGGCTCGCCGTGCGGGACCCCTACAATCGCATCTCCAACCTGTGTCTGTATGTACATGAGCGTGGTTTCGACTTCAGCCAGCAGGCAACGAAGCATTCCCTCCTCTTCCTGACGCTGGTTGATCGCTTCACGACGACGCTGCTGCTCTGCCTGGTCGGTGCTGACGAATATAGCCGCAACAATGGCAGCGACGGATCCCACGGCCTGCACCCACGCCGGCCAATCGAATTCACCCTCCACAGGGGCGAAGATGATCCGGGCAATCGCGAGGAGCAACGCCGCTATGGCGGCCAGCGCATACAGGTGCCAAAACCTACGAAGGTGTGTTTGTTCTTTTGTCATCAAAGGAGCATAGCATGATGCGCCGCTCACCCCTCAAGCAGGGCAAGCCGCTCGAGCGCAAGACGCCGATGGCGCGCGGCACCGGCTTCAAGTCGCCCGCCGCCGGCGCGGGCCTGCTGCGCGTCGCCGCAGTCCAGGCGCAGGCCCGGGCCCGCGAGCCGAAGCTGCGCAAGCCGATCGCCTCCCGCGGTATGAAGGGCCGCCCGGCGACCGCTGACGAGCAGCGCTTCATGACGGCGATCGCCGCCCTGGGCTGCATCGCATGCAAGAAGGACGGCTGGCACAACCCGGACGTCAGCGTGCACCACATCGACGGCCGCACGAAGCCGGGCGCGCACCTGCTGGTTCTGCCGCTGTGCGCTGGCCACCACCAGGACGGCACCGGCCCAAACCCGACCCTCATCGCGGTCCACCCGTACAAGGCGCGCTTCGAAGAGCGCTACGGCGCCCAGCGCGCGCTGCTGGCGGAGTGTCTCGAGATGATCAAAAACCAAATCGGCCTGCGCTATACCGGATGCGCGGCCACCAACCTCACTGCGGAGCAAAGAAATGGGTGCATTTTGTGTATTCGGTATTAGCCGGACCGTGTGCCAAGCGGCGGCTGCAAGGAAAGTTCCAACGATCGATCTTGAGACGCGCAAGAACCTGACGCCAGCCGAGTGGGTGGTGCGCCGCGATGCCTTGGCAGATCAATTATTCGCCGAGGCCACGCGCCGCGTGAAGATCAGCCCGGAGTTGGACGCGCCTCAGTTCTGCAATGACTGGATTGCGGCGGATCCTTCGCACGTGCGCGACACAGTTCTGATGGTACGCGGGCCGAAGCTCGACAAGCATGGCAATCGCATTATCCGCGACGGCGCGCCTGTCGAAACTTGGCTCGACTATCGGGCCGAGTGCGAGCGCCTCGGTATCGCTGCTGCAGCATGAAGAAGCCGCGCAACAAGAAATACCGCCCGCGCCCGGTGGCGCAGGCCGGCGGCCTGATCGTGCTGGACCGCTGCGCCGCGCGCGGCCAAGCCGCCGCGCCGCTGGCCGCCGACCAGCTGGCCGACCTGGGCCTGGCGTACTGGCTGAGCCTGGAGCAGTTGCGCACCGGCGACGCCACGGAGGAAGCCTGGTCGTGTGTAGTGGCCGCGCTGAACATCGCCATGGCGCTGGCCGAGGCGGACATCGGCGCCGAGCACGAGCAGGCCATCGTGCGCGCGCTGGACGGCGCATTCCGAGCCAAGGTTCGGAGCGCCAAGACCGGCAACTTCCGCCTGGACGGCGACGCCATGCGCGACATCGAGGCCGCTCTGACGATCCACGATGGCCAATGGAGCTGGCCACCCAGGGCGAGACGGTCGCCGCGCTGCAGCTGGTGCGCCGCCGGATCGATGAAGGGCACGTCTACAAGGAAGCCGCATGACGCGGCGCCATAGATAGAAAGGAAACGACATGGGAAGCATGCTGACAATGCAAACCGCCGCCGGCGCCGACGTCACGATGTCGAGCCGCGAGATCGCCGACCTGGTTGAGAAGCGGCACGACAATGTGCTGCGCACTATCGAGAGCCTACTGGCGCGCGGCACGATCGCACTCCCTCAACTTGAGGAAGTGCCGAACGACGGGCCCGGTCCGAAGATGATCCGTCAATACCGCGTCGGCAAGCGCGACTCGTATGTGATCGTGGCGCAGCTGTCGCCCGAGTTCACTGCGCGCCTGGTCGACCGCTGGCAGGAGCTGGAGGCCGCCGCGCCGGCGCCAGCCATCCCGCAATCGTTCTCTGCTGCGCTGCGCCTGGCGGCCGAGCAGCAGGATGTGATCGAGGCCCAGGCCGCCCAGCTCGCCGCCGCCGCGCCGGCGGTGGAGTTCGTCGAGCGCTACGCCGACTCGACCGGCACGAAGGGATTCCGCGAGGTGGCCAAGCTGCTGGGCGCGAACGAAAACCTGTTCCGCGAATTCCTGGTCGACCAGAAGATCATGTACCGCCTCGCCGGCGCGTTGACGCCCCACTCTCAGCACATGGACGCCGGCCGTTTCTGCGTAAAGGCGGGCACTGCCGGCACCGGGCATGCGTTCAACTCCGCGCGCTTCACGCCGAAGGGTGTGACCTGGATCGCGGGTGAGTGGGCAAAGCACCAGGTGGCGCTGCGCCAGAAGGAGGTGGGCCATGCTTGACCGTGCAACCCTGCGCCAAATGGCGCAGACCCTCCCGGCCGTCACCATCGACTCGGCGCAGTTGCTTGAGCTGCTGGACGCTGCCGACCGGGCGCCGACGACCAAGGCCCGGTCGCCCCGCGAGCCGCGTCAGGCGTCACCCGACGATGAGAAGTGCGCGCGCTGGCTGTTTAGCGTGCTGCGGCAGACCGCGCCGGCCGCGCGCGAGCCGAACTTCACCACCTGGGCGAACGACGTGCGCCTGATTCGGGAGCGCGACGACCGCACTCACCGCGAGATCTGCGAGCTGTTCCAGTGGGCCCATTCGGATTCGTTCTGGTGCCAGAACATCCTGTGTCCGAAGAAGCTACGCGAGAAGTGGGACCAGCTGGCCCTGAAGCGTGAGCGCAGCACCCCGGGCCTGCGCACGGTGCCGAGCCTGGGCAAGGCCGGCGCGGCGACCGCGCAGAACGCCGCGCGCTGGCTGGAGGAGCATGGCGATGCAGCCTAACGACCGAAAGCAGTTCCTCACGCTCCTGACCGGCATCGCCGACTACTATGGCAAGGAGCTTTCGACTGGCGTGATCGGCCTGTACTGGGAAGGGCTGCGCCAGTACGACATCGAGGCCGTCGAGCGCGCGCTGTGGGCGCACACCCAGAACCCGGACAGCGGCCAGTTCATGCCGAAGATCGCCGACGTCACGAAGGTGCTGCAGGGTCGCACCGAGGACCAGGCGCAACTGGCGTGGTCCAAGGTCGACGGCGCCGTGCGGCAGATCGGTAACTGGGCCGACGTCGCCTTCGATGACCCGATCGTGCACCGCGTGCTGGCGGACATGGGCGGCTGGGTCCGGATCTGCCAGCACGACGAGGAGAAGTGGCCCTTCATTGGCAAGGAATTCATCACGCGGTACCGCGGCTTCAAGATCGCCGGCGCCGCACCGGCATACCCGCGCTACTTCCTGGGCACCGCCAGCACGCACAACACGGCTGAAGGCCTGGCCAAGCCCTGCGTGCGCCTGGTCGGCAATCCCGAGGTGGCGCGCCAGGTCATCGCCGGCGGGCTGGCGCCGGGAGCGCTGCTGCTCGACGGCTTTAACCAGCAACTGGGCGGCGCCCGGCCTGCGCTGCGGGTGGCGAACGATGGTTGAAGCCGTGGGCGCGGGCCGCGCGCTTGGCGAAATCTGCGCCCTGTGCGGCCACTTCAAGATGAAGGAATACCCCGAGCACGCGAAGGTCGGGGTAGGGCGCTGCGATGGCCGGGCCGCCGGCCGGGTAGACGTCATCAAGCCCTTCCTGCCGTGGAACCGCCCAGCGTGCGACCGGTACACGGCGCCGGCGAACCTAGCCGATCGAAAGGCATGGGCCGCGAAGCGCCGGGCGGATGAACAGAAAAACAATGAAGCACACCAAAACGAAAGGATGAAATGAACAATCCACACGAGGTCCATCAATGAGCAACCAGCGCGCGCTCCAGGCGCTCGGCCGGCTCAAGACCGGCACCATGAACAAGACCGAGGCCGCCTACGCCGCCACGCTTGACGCCCGGCGCCACGCCGGCGAGGTGGCCTGGTTCAAGTTCGAGGGGGTCAAGCTGCGGCTGGCCGACAACACCTTTTACACACCCGATTTCGCCGTCATGCTGGCCGACGGCTCGCTGGAGATGCATGAAGTGAAAGGCTACTGGCAGGACGATGCCCGTGCGAAGATCAAAATCGCGGCTGACCTCTATCCGATGCTTTTCTTGGCCGTTCGAGCGAAATCTAAAAAGGAGGGTGGAGGCTGGAGTTGCGAATTTTTTTGATTGCCGTCCACGCTCCGGGGCTGTGAGTAGAAAATCCTGTCGCTCACATTGCTGAAACAACCTTCTTGGCCTCAATGTAGACGTCGCACTTCATAAGGAAGCTCTTGCAGAACGCGGAAAACTTAGCATTTGGCAAAGCGAGCGATTCGATTGTCATTAGTGCTTCCTTTAGTCGCCTTAATCTCCTGGTCTTTTTCGTTTGGGTGTCTGCTTCTTCTAAGTCTTTAAGTGCATACTCGATCGCTTGCGCAAATCCTTTCAAGCTAATTAGGATTTCTGCTCTCGGTTTCCAGAGGCGAATTCCCTCAAGGCTGAAGACTTCTATCGTCCTCTTTGAAATTGTGTAGTTTGCTCCGGTCTTCGCAATAACTGATATGCCTTCAAAATCAAAATATCCAGTGGGATCAGTATCATACGGGTTCAATATCGGTTCTTTAGTCGTGTCGTGATCTGATTTTGATATGTTGCACGGGCCGCAAGCAGGGAGAAGATTGCTCCATTCGAATGTCATGTCAGGGTAGATTGATTTTGGCTGAAAGTGCTCTACCTGCAAATAGCCTCCTTCAGCGGGATGGCATTCGCAGAATGCACATTTTCCGTGTGAGCTACAACTTAAAATTGCTTGAATTTGCCTGTGACGGTAATGGGCAACGAGGGATTCCCGCTCTTGCTCAGGAATCAGCTTATAAGAGCCATATTTGGCTATTGCACTTTGCAGCGCCGTTAGCCATTTTCCACCTTCGCTAGATAAAATGGCGGGCTCTGGAAGACGGTCTAGCTTAATCATGATCAAGCGCCTCAAGTGCTGCGAGCTCAGCGGTGAGGACCACTAGAATCGAATCATCCGGGTGGCAAACATTGTGAAGCTCGATCATCACTCCCTTCAACTCCTTTAGGTTCTTCTCGCGAACATTTTTCAGTGCTGCTGAAACCAATTTTTCATAAATCTTATTTTCTAGGCTTCTCACGCCCATCACATCAGATAAAATTTGATCTGTATTCCACCCCGAGTATGACCTATTGGCAGGAGCCAGGCGAGTTGGCTCATTCGGATTGGTACGAGCGGGCATGATAATCACTTCGTTGTTATTGGCTGACGCCAACAGGTGCGGTGAGTGAGTTGTTACGATAAACTGCAGATTCGGGAAAATTCTTGATAGGCCATCTCGGATCGTGAATTGCCACTCGGGGTGCAGATGCAGATCAAGCTCATCAATTAACACAGTTCCGGTAGCTGTCCTTACTAATCGTTCACCGGGTGCCCTCGTTTCTTCAACCCATTGAAATATGGTGCAGATAATCAGCAAAATTGCTTGAAATCCGGATGAAACTTCTTCAAGATAACATTCTTTGCCGTATATTTTGAAAATTGGTTCTAGATCCCGTTCCGTTTTAACGTAAGAGAAATTGCTGTCAAAAGGTGCAAGATATGGCAGTTGCTCGATTAGATGATTCCAGTTTGCCCGCTCTTCCTGGGCCCAATCCTTGTCGATAACAAAATATCGGTTAATAAACCACTGTTTAATGCTGGGGGAGTGCTCTCCGTAAAGGGATTGTGTTGTTCTGTTAGAATAGGCAGATATCGAGTCTTCGACGCTTGCCTCTCTTTTTAGTCCTTGAATTTGTTCATATTTAATACTGCGTTGTGCGCCTATGAATAGCGGAACGTCAGAGCCGATAATTTCAGGTGTCTGATAGTTTGAAATAGACGTTCTGTTAGTGGCGGGAGGAGGGGTTGTCCAGCGCTTTAGCGAGCTGCTACGATACGTTGTTGAAATTCCCGCGCCCTTACCAGTGCCGACTCGGAACTTTTTGTTGCCAATTGACATATCGACCCAGAACTCGGCGTTCTCTCGAAATCTTGAGTGCGTGAAAGTCGTAGCGAAGCAATGGGATACGCCTGCGAGAACGGACGTCTTTCCGCAACCGTTCGGTCCAGCGAGGAAGTTGAAGCCGTCATTGAAAAGAACGTCCAGCTCAGGAAATTGCCGGAACCCTTCTAAGTGCAGTGATTCAATTATTGTTTTCATAATATTCATTCGGGTAAGGGAGGTGACGGTTTGAGGTTCGCCCTGGAACAGTAGGACTATCCTACTTCAACACGGTGGTGGCTTGCAATTTGGAAAATCTCGGACATAGCGCATCTATTCAGTGCTACTGGTAATCTTGTAGAAATTCCACGGAGAAACCCATGTTCGCCGAGCGCTACCTCAACGCACTGAGCACTTCCAACCTGCAGGACGATGATCAGCACCACCAGACGGAGCCGCTCGTCGCTGCGGCGCTGGCCGACCTGTCGGGCGGCTCGGGCGAGCTGTTCGGGTCGATGCTGCTGCGCGCGCACATCGCGGGCGTGCCGCGCCAGCCGGTCGAGAGCGCCGCCCGCGATCTGGCTGTGCTGCTGCGCGTGTGGACCAGCGCAGTGGCGCATAAGGGCTTCGACCGCAAGTGGATGAACATCAAGGCCGAATGGGACATCACGGCCGCATACAAGATGTACGCCAAGATCGCGCGCGTTAGCCTGGCGCATTGGCTGGGCGGCGAGTGCTCGTGCTGCCATGGCGCCAAGGTCGTTGAGAGCCGCGCGTGCACGCACTGCAATGGCAGCGGCCGCGAGCCCGTCCTGGGCGGCGCGCTCGAGCGCGAGAAGGTGCTCGACATGATCAGCGAGCTGGAGGGACTGTTCCAAGCGCACAGCGCGCGGGCGGCGGCCAAGATGCGGAAGGCTGCATGATGCGGTCGAAGCTATCGGCAGCGGCTCTTATCATCGCACTTGATCTACTCGTGGAGAGAGAAATCAAGGGTACATCGCCTATCAAGAATCCACGAGGCCTGCTGCCGCAATTAACCGACGGCAGCCCGGCGTCAGTGCCGCGCGCATACGTGGCTCGCACCAGTCGCCACCCATACCTCAAGCGGAAGAAGGGCCGTTTTGCATAGCGCCGAACAGGCAATGCTCATCAGTATTGCAAAGCGCAGAAACCCGGCGTAAACTACGGGCTTCACATATCCCTCGATCCACGTAATGCGCGCTTCGGCGCCAACGTCACCCGAGGCAGTCGAGCAGTCCAGCCAGCAGTAAAGCCGGCGCTCGCCTAGAAAAAAGGGCTCACCTTCTCGGTGGGCCTTTTTCGTTTCCGGCCCACTTGTCAGATAGACCTGGGGCCGACTAGCCCGGCCTCATTGAGGCTGGGGCAACCTATTTCAGCCACTGCGCTATCCAATTTAACAGGGGCAGCAGCGCGTAGAAGGTGGATGCTAGCGCGAATAGGCAACGTGCTATTGCGTTCAGTAGTGCGGTAAGTTCTTTAAGCTGGTGCATGGATCTCCTGGATTTGTTCTACCACTATATGTGGCTCTAAAAGCCCGTTCCTCTGGTGGGTTTTCCGGCGGCACAGCCTTCATCCTCTAATACCTGCTCTGGCCGAAACGCTGGACCATTAATTTTTCTTACTTCGCGGGCATAGCTCAGTTGGTAGAGCGCGAGCCTTCCAAGCTCGATGTCGCCGGTTCGATCCCGGCCGCCCGCGCCAGTGTCTCCCTGCCCGGATGATCCGGGACTTCGCCGCCCCTCGCAGCAATGCGCCGGGCGGCTTTTCTTTTTCGTAGGTGCCTCTATGAAGCGCAAGATCGTTATCAAATCATCGTCGATTCAGACTCGCTCGCCGGTTGGATTCGCCGTCCTGTTCTGGCTGCTGTTGGACCGCCTGGATGCGCCGGGATGGGCCTTCGGCGTGCTCTGGACCTTCGTCGGTTTGCTCGCGCTCGCCTACATCGCGTCGTTCTGGACCGAGTCCGCCCGCGATGTTCCCGGTTTCGGGGAGAAGTAGCGTGAGCGTCGAAGACGAACTGGCCTGGCTGCGCTATACGGTGCAGCGTCAGCGCGAGCAGGTCGCCGACCGCGCGCGAGGTAATGCATGAACGATACCGCCCGCATCTACCGCGCTGAGATATTGCGCGCCGTCCTGGGCGGCAACCCGCCGCCGGCTAAGGCGCATGACCTGACTCGCCTGAACCAGATCGCCATGCACCTCGCCGAGTGCGAGGAGGCGCAGACGATTCTGCGTGCGAAGGGCCACGGCCGCGCCGGCATGTCCTTCGTCGACATGGCGCGCAGTGTGCCCGAAAACGTCAAGCAGATCCTGCGCGACATCTTTAAGACGAAGCCGACGTCACCCGCGCCCGACATCTCCGAGGCGCATGAGCCATGGAAGGCAAGTTGATGGCACCGGTGAAACTCAAGCTGCGCACCCGCGTTGCGTGGTGGGTTCGGCCTGCACTCGCAGCCGCCTTTGTGCTGGCCATGCTGGCTGATCGCTGGATCGACTCGATCGTCGACCGAGGCGTCAAGGTCGAGTGGACATGAAGCTGCAGCAGTTGCGAACGAATCTGCCTTCGGCACCGAGCCGTGTGAACATGCTGCCCGCCCAGCGGCCCGACACTGTCGAGCGCAAGCGCGGGTCGGCCGGCGTGCGGGATCGCGAGCGCATCCGCGCGCGTGACTGCGGTCTGTGTCAGGAATGCCGGCGCCAGGGCAAGACGACACTGGGCGCCGCGGTCGACCACATCATTGCGCTGTGGAAGGGTGGCAGTGACGAAGACGACAACAAGGAACTGCTGTGCATCCCGTGCCACGACGCCAAGTCGGCGCGCGAAGCGGCGGAGCGTGCGAAAGGACATCTGTGAAAGCCGAACTAATCCCTGAAGAATCCTTCACGCTGCAGGTCGGCTGTCATCAGATCGAAGGCATGCGTGTCGTCTCGAAATGGAATGGCCTCATCGAGCTGCGCAACGCGAAGAACGAGGTGTTGATCGTCTCGGCATCTGAGCGCAGTCCCTTCGGCGGCGCGTTCGACACCCTCTTCGGCGACATCTTCCGGACCGCAGCGCAGACCAAGGAGGCCGGCACTGTGATCGTCATGGGGTCGCCTGACCTGGTGGCGCGCCTGAGGGTCGCCGAGTCGGCGTCCGCTTCAGGAACCCCTTCGCCGGCGCCCGAGCCCCGGCCACCCCGCGCGCCCTGAGGAGGGTAGGGGTGTTGTAAGTCTACAACGCCCCGGCCTCGGACACCGACTAGCACCTCACGCGCAGAAAAAAGTCCCCTTGGAGGAAATTGTTAATGGCTTTAACAGGCAAAAAGCGAGCCTTCGCCGATGCCGTGTTGGCCGGGTTCTCGAATAAGGAAGCAGCAATTCGTGCTGGCTACAGCGCGGCCACCGCGGCGCAAGCGGGCGCCCGTCTTGTTAAAGACAAAGACGTCGCCGCGCACCTCGCGTCGAACAAAAAAGCCGCTCCTGGTGCCCCAGTAGTGGCGGCTTCGCCTCCACCACCGGCGCCGACCTTCGACATCAACGCAGTCCTGATGCACTCGGACCCCAGGGCCTTTCTCCTGGCAGCGATGAACGACGCGGCGCTTGAAGCAAAGTTGCGCATTGACGCGGCGAAAGCACTTATGCCGTTCACTCACAAGAAGCTGGGTGAGGGCGGGAAGAAAGAGCAGGTGGGCGAGAAGGCGAAGTCCGTCGCAGGGCGCTTCGGCCAAGCGGCTGCACCGCGTCTCGCCGCTACCGGCGGTAAGAAGGTCTAACGATGGGCGCTACTCCAGCATGGACAACCGCCTGTCGGGATTGGGCGCAGCGACTCATCGATGGCGAGTCGATCATCCCGCCGCCAATTTTCCCCAATGAAGCGGATCAAGCGCTCGCGATCTTCAAGCAGCTGCAGGTCACCGACCTGCCAAAAACGGTCTGGGATGAGGCGCTCGACGAATATCGTAGCCCGAACTTCGGCGAGTGCAGCGAGCAGTGGGTCTTCGACTTTGTCGCTGCGATCTTCGGCGGGTACGACGCGGAGACTGGAAACCAGCTGATTCGCGAATACTATTTGCTGATCAGTAAGAAGAACACGAAGTCGACGATCGCGGCCGGCATCATGCTCACCGCGGTCATCCTATGCTGGCGCGAGGGCGAAGAGCACCTCATCCTGGCACCGACAAAAGAAGTCGCCGACAACAGCTTTAAGCCGGCGGCGGCGATGGTGCGCGCTGATCCTGAGTTGCTAGACCTGTTTCACGTCCAGGATCACATTCGCACGATCACTCACCGCGTATCGAAGGCGTCGCTCAAGGTCGTCGCGGCCGACACCGATACCGTCTCGGGTAAGAAATCCGGTCGCATCCTAATCGATGAGCACTGGCTCTTCGGCAAGCGTGCGAACGCAGAGGCCATGTTCATGGAGGCGCTCGGCGGCCAAGTGTCGCGAAACGAAGGCTGGGTAATCTACTTGACTACACAAAGTGACGAGCCGCCAGCGGGTGTATTCAAGGACAAGCTGAATTACTTCCGTGATGTCCGCGACGGCAAGATCGACGACCCGCGCTCGTTGGGCGTGCTGTACGAGTACCCGCCAGAGCTGATTAAGAGGAAGGCGTATCTCGACCCGACCACCTTCTACATAACCAACCCGAATATGGGTCGATCGGTCAGCGCCGAGTGGCTGGAGGACCAGCTTAGAAAGTTCCAAGCAAGGACGGACGGAGCCTTCCAGCAGTTCTTGGCAAAGCACCTGAATATCGAGATCGGCTTGAACTTGCGTGCCGACCGTTGGGTCGGGGCCGATTTCTGGGAGCGACAGGCCAAGGCGCCGGGCATCACACTCCACGAGCTGCTGTCTCGCTGCGAAGTAGTCACCGCCGGCATTGACGGCGGCGGCCTGGATGACTTGCTTGGTCTGGCATTCGTCGGCCGCGAGCGCGGTACCGGCAAGTGGCTCGCATGGACGCGTGCCTGGGCGCACCCGATTGCGATGGAGCGCCGCAAGAGCGAGGAAAGCAAATACGACGACTTCCAGGCGCAGGGCGACCTCGTGATCATTGAGGAGCTGCCAGGCGACGTCGCCGAGGTGGCGGCCGTGGTCAAGGAAGTCAACGAGTCGGGCCTGCTCGCATCCGTCGGCCTGGATCCGGAGAAGACCCACAAGGTCATGTTCCAGGCGCTGGTCGATGCCGAGATCGACGAGAAAAAGTGCTTCGGCGTCTCGCAGGGTTGGAAGCTTATCGGCGCCATAAGCGTCACCGAGCGGAAGCTGGCCGAGGGCGTGCTGCTGCACGGCGGCCAGCCGCTCATGAACTGGTGTGTCAGCAATGCCAAGATCGAGCCGCGTGGTAACGCCGCTTTGATCACCAAGCAGGCCTCCGGCACTGGGAAGATCGACCCGCTGATGGCGCTGTTCAACGCCGTCCAGCTCATGGCACTGAACCCGGAGCCAGCACAGACCACTTCAATCTACGACGAGGGCGTAACGATATGAGCTTCATCGACTGGGCGACCCTCGTCGCCGGAATTCTTGGCCTCGCGCTAGTCACGATCGGCGCCTGGATGATCTATCCGCCAGCCGGCTTCATCATTGCCGGCTCGGGCCTGCTGGCCTGGTCTTACATCATCTCGCGCGCCATGGCGCGTGCGGGCGCCAAAGGATAACGGATGTTCCTTCGACAGTTTTTTTCCGGCCAGGGCGCCAGCGCTGGCGGCGGATGGTCGTCCGGACTCGGTGGCGCTCGCTCGGAGGCCGGCCCGATCGTGACGCCAGAAAACGCGCTCTCGCTCACCGCGCTGCAGGCTTGCGTCACGCTGCTTGGTGAGAGCGTTGGTCAACTGCCGTGCGAGCTATTCCGCCGGAAGGGCGAAGGCGAGCGCGAACCCGCGCGCAACCACAAGCTCTATCGAGTGATCGCGTGGGAGCCCAACTCGTGGCAGACGCCAATCGAATACAGGGAGCAAAGCCAGCTCAAGGCTGGTTTGAAGGGAAATTCGTTCAGCGAAATCGTCCGGGATACCGACGGCACGCCAATCGCACTTCATCCCATCGACGGGGTGGTTGCTGTTTACAAGGGCAGCGACCTGCGCCCGTATTACAGTATCGACGGCGGCCCGCTTCTGCCGCAGCGGATGATCCACCATGTGCGATGGGTTGGGCTGAATAGCTATGTCGGCCTGTCGCCGGTCATGCTCCACGCGAACGCGATCGGGCATGCGCAGGCGATCCAGCAGTACGCCGGCAAGTCGTTCATGAACGGGACCGCGCTGTCCGGTGTGATCGAGCGGCCGCGCGAATCATCGCCGATCAAAGACCAGAGCGTTATCGATCGCATCACCGACAGGTGGCAGCAGATGTACGGCGGCAGCAGTAATGCCAAGCGCGTCGCGATGCTGCAGGAGGGGATGACCTTCAAGCCGTTGTCGATGACCAACCTCGACGCGGAGCTGATTCCCGCCCTCAAGCTGACCGTTCTGGACATCGCGCGCATTTACAAGGTGCCGCCGCACATGATCGGCGAGCTGGATAAGGCGACGTTCTCGAATATCGAGCACCAGGCCATCCAGTTCGTGATTTACACGCTGCTGCCATGGATCAAGCGCCACGAGCAGGCCATGATGCGCGATCTGCTGCTTCCGAGCGAGCGGGCCGAGTATTACATCGAATTCAACGTCTCTGGCCTGTTGCGCGGCGACCAGAAGTCGCGCTACGAGGCATACGCGGTAGCGCGAAACTGGGGGTGGCTGTCGGTCAATGACATCCGGCGCCTGGAGAATCTGCCACCGATCGCCGGAGGCGACGTCTACCTGCAGCCGCTGAACATGGTGGATGCCGCAAACCCGGGCGCCGGGCCGCGCACCCAAGTACCGCCGCCTGACACCAAGGCCAAGCCTGAGCAGGTCAAAGAAATCGAAGGAATCCTCGCATGAAGAACCGTTTCCGCATCGCCGGCATGATTTTCAATCAGCCGCTGATGGTGACCGAGGCGATGCTGGACCAGGCTGCGGCCTGGGCGAACCAGCAGATGAGCCTGAACATCGTCAACCTGAGCGTCAACGGCGCCCAGCCGCAGATGATGGAGGACGACGATGATCACCCTTACGAAACTGCAGCGATGCGCGCCGAGTCGGCGCGGCGCCAGCAGATCGCTAACACCGGTGTGGCGATCATCCCGGTGCACGGCGTCCTCGTGAGCCGCAGCATGCAGATGAATCCCTGCGAAACGATGACCAGCTACGAGCAGGTGCGGGCCCAGGTCCACGCCGCTCTGGCGGATCCGGCAGTCGAGCAGATCGCGTTCGACATCGATAGCCCCGGCGGAAGCACGACCGGGTGCTACGAACTGGCGGACTTCCTGTTCGAAGCCCGTGGCGTTAAGCCGATGAGCGCGATCATCCACTACAACGGTTTTTCAGCCGCGTACCTAATCGCGGCCGCCGTCGGCAACGTATCAGTGTCGCGGACGTCCGGTGTCGGGTCGGTCGGCGTGATCGCCAAGCACTTGGACCTGTCGGCTCGCAACGAGCAGATGGGTGTGAAGGTTACGACCGTCTCGGCCGGCGCGCACAAAAATGACCTCTCGCCTCATGAGCCGATTACCGAGCAGTCGATGAAATTCCTGACCGACATGGTGCAGGGCTACTACACCCAGTTCGTCGACACGGTTGCCAAGTTCCGAGGGATGGCTGTCGAGGCAGTTCGCGCCACTGAGGCCGGCGTTTTCTTCGGCCAAGCGGGCGTCGATATCGGTTTTGCCGATCGTATCGAAACGCCGCAGGCAGCCATCGACCGAATTGCTGCTGAAGCGCGCCAGTCTCGCGCAGCACGCAGCACCCAGACTTCCATCGGCGCCCGCGCGAAAGCGATGGCGCTCCAGACCCAAATTTGACCGCGTTCGCGGGCAAGCAACCAAGCCGCCCTCGAGGCGGCTTTTTCTATTCTAGGAGAGGCACTTATGCCAACCATCAATGAGCTCCGCAGCGAACGCGCCAAGGTCAACGCCAGCGTGCAAGCCCTGGCCAAGATCGAAGCTGACGGCGGCCAGCTCAACACCGAGCAGGTCCAGCAATTTACCGACTTGCAGGCCAAATTCGATGACCTGACCGCCCAGATCGGCCGTATGGAAGCTGCCGAGCGTGTGGCTGCTGCCGCCGCCGTGCCGGTCGACCGCGCCCAGGCCAGCGCGCACCAGCCACAGGCACCGCCGGCTGGCAGCATGGCTGCGCGTCCGCGTGAGCCAGAGATCCCGGGTCTCGGTATGTCGCGCATGGTCCGCGCGCTGGTCGCGGCCCAAGGCAATCAACAGGCCGCCGCCAAATTTGCCGCAGACAACCACTTCGGCGATGACGTCGCGATGGCTCTGAGCACCCTGACCCCTGGCGCCGGCGGCGTCCTGGTCCCGACGAACATGGCCCGCGAAGTCATCGAGCTGTGGCGTCCGAAATCGGTCGTCCGCACCCTCGGCGCGCGCCCGATGCCGCTGGTGAATGGCAATCTGACCATGCCTCGCCTGAAGGGCGGCGCTGTCGTCGGCTACGTCGGCACCGAAACCGACATCCCGACCACTGGTCCGCAGTTCGATGACCTGAAGCTGACGAGCAAAAAGCTCGCCGGCCTGGTTCCGATCTCGAACGACCTGCTGTCGTACTCCGGCACGAACCCGAACGTTGACAAGATCGTCGTGGACGACCTGGCAACCGCCATGGGCGCGCGCGAAGACAAGGGCTTCATCCGTGATGACGGCAACAACAACACCCCGAAAGGCTTGCTGCACTGGGCGCTGGCCGGATTCAAGTTCGTCGCGTCCGCCGGCGACACCATCCAGAAAATCGAGACCGATCTGAACAAGCTGATCCTGGCACTCGAAGGCGTCGATGCGAATCTGGGCCGCCCTGGCTGGATCATGTCGCCGCGCACCTTCCGCTTCCTGGAAGGCATGCGCGACGGCAACGGCAACAAGGTTTTCCCGGAAATGAAGGACGGCATGTTGAAAGGCTACCCGGTCGGCAAGACCACCCAGGTGCCGAACAACCTGGGCGCCGGTTCGAACGCTTCGGAGCTGTATTTCGTCGACTTCAACGACTGTTTCATCGGCGAGGACGAGAGCCTGCTGATCGACTACTCCAAGGAAGCGGCCTACAAGGACGGTAACGGTGACATGGTCAGCGCCTTCCAGCGTGATCAGACCCTGGTGCGCGTGATCGCGAAGCACGACTTCGGCCCGCGTCACGTCGAATCGGTCTCGATCCTGACCGGCGTTACCTGGGGCGCTTAATCAGCGCGTGGCCCTGACTCGGGGCTGAAAGCGGCGCTGTCCGGCGTCGCTCACCATCTACAAGCGAGAACCTCATGAAAGTCGTCAAATTCCTCAAGCCGTGGAAGATTTACAGCCCCGGCGACGTCGCTGGCTTCGACGAAGACCAGGCCGAAGCCCTGATCAAAGCCAAGGCTGCCGAGCCGCACGCTGAAGATAAAGCCAAGCCAGCCGCGAAGTAAGTCCGCGCGCGAAATGACCGTCATGACTCACCTGCACATCGCCCCGAGCGTCCTGACCATCCGCGTGTACGACGCACCGGGCGGCTACGAAGCACGCCGGCCGTACGTGGGAATCATGACGGTCAGCCACCTCTCGGACACGGTCGTCTACCTGCACGGCGCCGTCGGCAAGATCGACCGCGCCACACACCGGGCGGCCCTGGCCATGCTGCGCGAGCGCGGCGTTACCACGGTGCAGTACGAACGCCGCGGGCAAATGAAAACACTCAGCTTGATAGCAAAGGAATAACAATGGCGCAGCAATTCTCCGTACCGGTGCGAAACGCCCGCCTCGACGCGATCGAGGCAGCAATCGGCGCATCGCCGAAGCTGCGCTTCTACAGCGGTGCCCAGCCGTCCAGCTGCGCCGCAGCGCGCACCGGCACGCTGCTCGCCGAACTGGCCCTGCCGTCCGACTGGATGGCGCAGGCCGCCGCCGGCTCCAAGGCGTTCGCCGGCAGCTGGTCGGGCGCCGGCGCCGCCGCGGCCGGCGCGGGCACGAACATCGGTCACTTCGCCATCATGGATGCGGCCGGCACCACCTGTCACCAGCAGGGAAAAGTCGGCGCCACCGGCGACGGCACGGCCGACATGACGGTCGACAACCTGAGCCTGGCGCAGGGTCAGGCGATCTCGGTTACCGCCTTCACGCTGACCGACGGGAACGCCTGATGAGGCGCTACTACCTGACAGACATCCTGGGCACCGGGGAGGCGGACATCGACGAGTTCCGTCCGGTGCCTGCTGAGTACGGAGTCAACTTCGCCTGGTCGATGCCGTCCAGCGCCGACGGCCTTCCGCTGAACAACTGGGGGCTGGTGGAAGTCAGCCTTGCCGGCGATGCGGCTCTGGCCGCAATGGCTGCTGACCCGCGATTGGACGCGCTGCCCTTCGTGGCGCGCGAAACGCTGCTGGCCGAAATCGACCCGGCAGCGGTTGCTGTGATGCGCGATGCGCTGGCGCGCCGCAGGATTGACGTCGGCTTCACGAGCGCGGCGACCTTCGGCGACATCCTCGACAACATCACCTGGCGCTCCAATCACCCATAAAACATGGCGACCCCGTTCTTTCTAGACACGTTTGATGGTCCAGACAACCAGTTCTTGGAATCATATTCTGCGAACTGGGTGAAGTCGGCCAGCCAGGCGGGCAGAGCAATGCTGCTCGGTGGTCGCCTCTACCAGAGCAATGCTGACACCGCCGTCTATTGCCGTAGCGACGTGCAGCCGCCAACGGCCGATTACGACGTAAGCGCGTCGCTGTACTTCGCCAGCGGAAACGGGGCGCCATCTGTCGGCGTCTGCGGTCGAATGGCTGGACCCGGTAGCGCGGCTCTAACGTTCTACCAGGCCCGAATCGTCAACAACGGGTCAGGGATCGTTCTCGCGCGTTTCATCAACGGCGCGACGGTAACGCTCTCGTCGGTCGCCTACAGTGCACCTGCTGGCGCCGAGCCGAAGCTGGCCCTTCGCATGAAAGGCGACCAACTCAGTGTCCTGCTGGACGGCGTTGTCGTGGTCGGACCGATCACGGACAGCAACATTACTGCAGCGGGATATGCCGGCATCCGCATGGCGAGCGCGTCGGCAAATCAGATTCGCATCGACAACTTCGCAGTCGAGCCGATCGAGGAGAGCGTCGCCGCAATTGTCGCGACGCTGAGCGCGACTCTAGAGCCGGCATCTATCGGCAGCGCGGCTCAGCTGGGAGCCGCCGCGGCGCTCACCGCGACATTGTCCCCGGCGGCCCTGGCATCGGCGGCCACGCTCGCATCGAAAGCTGGCCTGACGAAGACTCTGGCGCGGGCCGTGCTGACATCGACCGCCTACATCGAGGCAGAGCCGCCGCAGCAGGACGGAGTCGAAGGAACGCTTGCGAAAATACTGGCCGCCGCCACGCTCGCGGCATCGGCCAGCTTGGTCGTGAGGGGAGCATTGTCGTCGACCCTCAATGACTCGACCCTTGTGGCCGTCGCTGCCCTCGGTGCCGCGCCGCCGCCAGCGGAGTTTGATATTTCAAAAATTCACCCGTCCCGACGAGTCGTTTTCGAAGGTAGCGGCAGCCGCGTCACGCTCTACGAGGGCAGCGGCTCGCGCATAACGCCATTCGACGGCAGCGGTAGCCGGGTGACGCCCTTCGAAGGAAGCGGCAGCAGACTTACGAGGTTCGAATGAGCAGCAGGGAACCAATCAAGATTGGCGATAAGTGGACGGTCGACCGCGACGTCGACGAGATCAGTCACTACCTCGCCGACATCACCCAAGAGCTTATCGATCGCGCTACGACCGCTGTGTCGGTGGTGCTGGTCCTGGCCGGCGTGGCGCAGGTCGAGCAACCCAGTATTCAGGTGGCCACCCTGGAGGGCGTCCAGCGCACCTATGTCGTTGCCCTGTTGGGGCCTGTTGATGGCCCTCGGCCAGCGGACTGGCGATGGGTGGCGCGCGTGACCTGCGCGAATGGCGAGCGATTCGACAAAACAACCTGGTTCAACGAGGTAGACCCATGATCGACGTGTCCAAACTGCCCGCCGTGCGCGTCCAGCTCGAGCGCGACCTCGCGGCGCGGGCCGAGCCGGCGGCGGCGTCGAGCCCGACGTCAAGGCCTGTCGAATACGCGCGTGCGCCAGTGACCACCGGTGGCCAGCCTGGCGCCGGCCGGCCGCCAGCAACACAGGAAGCCATCCGATGAGCTGGAAACTGATCACGCCGCCCACCGGGCTGGCGGTGTCGATGGCCGAGGCGCGCACCGCCGCGCGGGTGGACGTCGACGAAGAGGGCACCTCGCCGCTGGATGGCGAGATCCAGCGCGCGATCCGGACGTACACCACCGAGGCGGAGGGTGAGACCAACCGCGCCATCATGGAACAAACCTGGCGCTTGACGCTGGATCGCTTCAACGGCGCGATCGAACTGCGCCGCCCGCCGCTGCTGCAAGTCGTGCATGTGAAGTTCTACGACGCCGACGACGTGCGGCAGACGCTCGACCCGCAGGACTACCAGATCGACGGCGATAGTGAGCCGGGGTACATCGTGCCGGCGCCGGGCAAGGCCTGGCCAGCGACTGCGGCGCGCATCAATGCGGTCGAGGTGCAAATCCGTTGCGGCTACGGCCCAGATCACAACTCGGTGCCAGATGCGATCTCTGGCTTTATCCTGGCGCGCCTAAGCGAGCACTTTCAGTCCGGCGGCCAGGCGAAGAACGAACACGTGAAGCGGCTGCTGTGGCCGGAGGTGGTGTGCGGATGATGAACGACAGAATCACCCTGCAGCGGCCCGGACCCGGTGCCGGCAAGCTGCGCGCGGCAGACGCCTGGACCAAGATCGCCGAAGTCTGGGCGCACGTGCTGTTCCCGTCCGGGATCGAGGTGGTGCGCGCCGGCGCCGAGGTCTCGATCGTCAAGTGCTCGATCAAGATTCGCGCCCGGCGCGACATCGACACCGGCTGCCGCGTGCTGTTCAAGGGCAAGGCGTACGACATCAAGTCGGCGCTGCCAGACACGAAGGATAGCCAGTTCATGTTCTTGGTGTGCGACGGGGTGTCGTGATCGATTACGACACCTCGGCATACGGGGATGCCATGACCGCGATGAAGAAGACGATCACCGAGGCAATGGGCGAGTCCACGCTGCGCACGGTCGGCTTCGCCGGGGTTGAAATTTTCCGGGATCAGGCACAGCAAAACTCTCTGAAGCATTACGAGACGGGAACGCTCTACTCCAACATCATCGTCAAGCGACTCGAAGAGGAATCGGACGGTGGTCGCCGACAGGTCTACATCGTCACTGTTCGCAATGGCACGGCCGGCAGCCCAGGAGCCTTTTACTGGCGATTTGTCGAATTTGGTCACAAGTTCGTCCCACGAAATACTAAGCGCAGCAAGACCGGTCGCACGGTCGGCTGGAAGGCTCACCGTAAAGCGGCTGAGCTGGAGTACGGCACAGCAAGCGCGCCGGCGTATCCGTTCATGCGGCCCGCCTACGAAAGCAAGAAGCACGAGGCAGTCGACGTAATGACTCGAACCTTAGCTGAACAGATTGCGAGGAATGCCCGATGACCCCTGAAGACCATATCGACGCCCTGCTGCTGCACCTGGCCGGCGGCCGCGTCTTCCCCGACGTGGCGCCGAAGGGCACAGCGCGGCCGTTCATCACCTACCAGGCGGTGGGCGGCGCACCGCTGAACTTCCTGAGCGGCGACCGCCCCGACAAGCAGCCGGTGCGCATGCAGGTCAACGTCTGGTCCGAACGTCGCGCGGAAGCGTCCGAGATCGGCATGCTCGTCGAGGATGCCATGCGCTCCGCGACCGAGCTGCAGGTCGAGGTTCTGACCGGCCGAGTGGCCACCTACGACGAAGAAACCGACCTACGCGGAACCATGCAGGACTTCAGCCTCTTCTGCTGACCCAGCAACACCCCATCCCCAAGCCGCCTCGCGAAAGCCAGGCGGCTTTTTCTTTGCCCGGACGCCGGGCGCTTACCCCTGAAAGGCACCTATGCAACTGCCCAACAACATCGCGTTCGCCGTGGCGACCGCATTCGCTGCCGCTGTCAGCATCACCGCGATCACCAACGCAACCGAGGCGGTGGCCTCCGCGACCAACACCTTCGCTGTCGGCGACTTCGTCGAGTACACCGGCGGCTGGAGCAAGGCCAATGGCCGCGTCTTCCGCCTGAAGGCCGCCAGCGGCACCACCTTCACCCTGGAAGGCCTGGACACCACCGACACCAGCCTGTTCCCGGCAGGCGCCGGCACTGGCACGGTCCGTAAGGTCACTACCTGGGTGCCGATCACCGGCGTGGTGAGCGCCGAGGTCTCGGGCGGCGACGGCAAAACCGTCGAGGTGCCGCTGCTGGACAGCGACATGCCGGTGATGCTGCCGGACGGCTTCACTGCCACCACCGTAACCGTGACGATCGCCGACGACAAGTCGCTGCAGCACCACGCTGCCCTGAAGCTGGTGTCGGACGGCGTCAAGCTGACCTGCCTGCGCGGCATTCTGCCGGGCGGCGGCGTGCTGCTGTACGCCGGCTACTGCTCGTTCAACGAGTCGCCCAGCCTGGCCAAGGGCAGCGTGATGGCCGTGCGCGCCGTGTTCTCGCTGCAGAACAAGGTCGTCCGCTACTAAACCCGTTGCCAGCCGGCGCCGAATGGTTGGCGCTGGCCTTCCCAGCCCGCGGGGTAGCGCCTCGCGGGTCTTTTTACCTCCTCTCGAAAGAAAATCATCATGGCAAAAGCAAAACTCTCCCTGGCTGACGAAGCAACCTTCAAGGCAAAAGTCGAGATCCCGGTCCCTGGCGGCAAGATCGCCGAAGTGGAATGGGTGTTCGCGTGGATGGAGCGCGACAAGTTCAAGGAATTCATCAAGAACCTGGAAGGTGCCGACGACGTCGATGCGCTGATGGACATCAGCCGCGGCTGGGATCTGGACGACCAGTTCGGCCGCACCGCTGTCGAGAAGATGACCCAGAAGTATATCGGCGCAGCGCGCGCCGTTCTGGACAAGTTCATCGCCGAGCTGACCGGCGCCCGCGCAAAAAACTAAGGGCCGTCGCCTCGGCCCTCTACGAGCCGGAGCCCTCCGAAGCCGACTTGGCGGTGGCGGGCCTCACGCTGGAGGACTTGGCGACGGAGCCCGTCGAAATCTGGCCCGAGAACTACCGGGCCTACTGCCTGTTCCACAGCCTGCGTCGGCAGTGGCGGATCGCGCCGATGGGCGGCCCGCTCGGGCTCGACTTCGCGATCGCCTTCCATCGAATGGATCGGATGGGCTTGACCACGGAGGAATACAACCAGCTGGACGAAGACCTTCAGGTGATGGAAGACGCAGCGCTCGAGGCGATGCGGAGCAAGGAATAACAGTGTTGCCGCCATTTAGCGGCTTTTTTATGGGCAGCGCATGAGCCAGACCGTCAACGAAGCAATCATCAAGGTCAACGTCGACGCCACCGGCGTGGAAGAGGGCAACCGTCGCATCGATGCCTCCACCGCGCGCACGGGTAAGAATCTCGAAAATCTGGGCGCCACCGCGCAGAAAACCGGCAAGTCCCTCGATACGCTCGGCTCTGGCCCTGGCCTGCGAAACGTAAGTGATGGCGCCGGCGCCGCCGCCGGCCAGGTCGACCGGGCGACGAAGAGCATGGCCGAGTCAATCCAGCGCGCCACGGCCACGATGAACGCAGGCGCGAAGGGCACCGCCGCGTACTACGAGGCCCTGGCCAACTCGCGCGGCCTGAACATCGCCACGCTGCGCCCATACCTGGATCAACTCGACGCTGTTACCCGCAAGACCCAGCAGGCTGCAGTCGCCCAGCGGCAGCTCGACGCCGGCAACAACTTCCTCGCCGGTCTGCGCGCGCAAGCTGACGGGATCGGCAAGACCGCATCGCAACTAGCGGCCCTCCGTGCCGAGGAACTGGGTGTGGCAGACGCCGCGCGTCCGCTGATCGAGCAGCTGCAGGCCGCTGAGGAAGCGGCCGGCAACGCTGGTGGCTCGGTGAGCGGGTTTGCCGCTGCGGTGGCAAGTATTGCAACCGGAGCCGGCGTTGCAGCCGTTGTCCAGCTGTCGGATGAGTACGGTAAATACACCGCGCAACTGAAGCTCGCGACCACCGGCCAGAGCGAATTCTTGAATGCTCAGGGAGCGGTGCGCCGCATCGCGGCCGGCGCACAGTCCGACCTGTCGGCAACCGCGTCCCTCTACGCGAGCATCACCAAGAGTACCCGCGACCTCGGGATCGCTCAGTCGCAGGTCGCGGATATCACGGAAACCGTGAGCCTGGCCCTCAAGGTCTCGGGCGCTTCGACTAACGAGGCAGCGTCAGCAATTCTGCAATTGTCCCAGGCATTCGCATCTGGCGTCCTGCGTGGCGACGAGTTCAATTCGGTCAACGAGGCATCCCCACGTCTGATGCAGGCGCTGGCTGACGGCATTGGCGTGCCGGTCGGCGCATTGCGTGCGATGGCCGAGCAGGGTGCGCTCACGACCGACGTTCTGGCGAACGCGCTCCCGCGCGCGCTGACGGCGCTGCGCACCGAGGCGAAATCGGTCGAATCGATCGGCGGCGCCGTCACGGTCCTCAAAAACAACCTGATGGAGCTGGTGGGGTCGACCGCCCAATCGAATGGCGCGGTCAGTCTGCTCTCGGGCAGCATCGGCCTGCTGGCCGATAACCTGGTGCTGGTCGGCGGGGTTGTCGCGACCGGCGCGCTAGCCAAGCTAGGCTCGATGGCAGGCGTCGCTGCGGCGAAGGCCTATGAGAATGTTGCAGCGAGCCGCGCGCTCGCCGCGGCAAATCTGGCGACCGCCAACACGAACGTTGCGGCTACGGCAGCGGCATCAGCGACGGCGGCTGCGCGCGTTAACGAGCTGCGCGCCGCCGTCCTGGCAGCGGAGGGCAATGCCGCGCTCGCGATCGCGACGAATGGCCTGATCCCGGCCCAAGCGCGCGCGGCGACTGCCGCGGCGGCGCATACCGCTGCGTTGACCGCGCAGGCGGCCGCGGCTCGTGCGGCTTCCGTTTCGATCACGGCCGCGCGCGGCGCGCTAGCGTTTGTCGGCGGGCCGATTGGCGCCGTCATCACCGTGCTCGGCCTGGCCGCGACAGCCTGGGCCGTGTGGGGCAATGCGGCAGAGGACGCCAATAACCAGGCGTCCGAGTCGACCGAGGAATCGACGGCCGACATGATCGCCCGCCTCGACGAGCAGATCGCGAAGCTTCGCGAGCGCAACGCCCTGGCCGCGACCGAGCCGCGCATCAAGGCGCTGGACGGCATCAGCGAGGTGGACAAGGACGGTCTCGCACGCGCGAAGGCGGCGCTTGACGAAAATAAGGCGGCCCAGGCGAAGTTCGCGGAAAATTCGCGCGAGCGCATGATGCTGCAGCTCGAAGAAGTGGAGCTGTCGGGCAAGTACGAGGCGGCGCTCGACCGCGTAAAAGCGCTGCAGGGCGAGGTTGCTAAAGCAGCCGCGCGTACCAGAGACGAGCGCCTCGACGACTGGTATGCGAAGAACGGGACGTCGGCGCAGCGTCTGGCCGCCGAGCTCGCGGACCTAAAAAATCAGTTCGGCACCATCCCTCCCGAAATGGAGAAGCTGGTGCGCGCCAAGTTCACCGATCCGGCGGCCACCAAGGCGCTCGCCGACCAGGCGAAGGCGGCGAAGGAATACGCCGACCTGATCGACCGCATCAGCGGCAAGAGCGCGGGCGTCGACGCCGACTACGTGGAGAACCTGCAGAAGCTGGCCGGTGGCTATGCCGCCGGTAAGCAGTCGATGGCGGACTATGTGGCCACCGTCGAGGCGTACATCAAGCAGCAGCCGTTCGTCGCGCAGGCTGAAGAAGAGCGGAAGAAATCGATCGAGCAGTACGACAAGATGCTCGAGAGCGTCGAGAAGCGCGCAAGTAAGGCGCAAAGCGATGCGCAGTCTCAGCGCGATGAAAACGAACAGATCGGGCTCGGCGCGCAGGCGCTGGCCGAGCTGAACGCCACTCGCCTGGAGAGCTTGGCGCTGCGTGCCGAAGAGCAGGTATGGGTAGCCGAAGGCCTGGACATTACCGGGGCGATGGCGGAGGAATACCGCAAGGAGGCGGCGGCGCTGCGCGAGCGCGCGGAGGCCATTCGCGATGGCGCTGCAAAGCAGATCAGCTTCGATGCGGCGAAGAAGGCGGGCGAGGAGCTGAAAGACTTCCTTGACCCGGCACGTGCGCAATCCTTCGGCGACGCGCTGCGCGAAGCGTTCGGCGGCGCCGGAGATTCGATCAGCAAGCTGACCGCCTCGCTGACGGGCTTCTCCCAACGGCAGGCGGAGATCGAGAAGAATCGCGGCAATGCGGCGCTTCTCTACCTGGAAGGGAAAAAGACCGAGTTCGAGTACCTGGCCGACGTCGAGGCGCTGAGCAAGCGCAGCACCCAGAACCAACTGGCCGGCTACGGCGCCATGACCGGCGCCGCCGCTGGCTTCTTCAATGAGCAGAGTCGTGGCTACAAGGCGCTGCAGACCGCATCGCAGGTCTTCCACGCCGCCGAACTGGCCATGACGCTGGCGGAGCTGGTGCCGAAGGGTATCAGCGCAGTGCTGGGGCAGGGCCAGGGCGACCCGTACACCGCCTTCGGCCGCATGGCTGCTATGGCGGCGATCGTGGCCGGCCTGGGCGTCGCCATCGGCGGCGTGTCGGGCGGCGGCTTGCCTCTGTCGCAGCAGCGGCAGGAGAAGCAGGGCACCGGCAGCGTGCTCGGTTCGGACGCGAAGTCGGAATCGATCGCGCGGTCGCTCGATGCCATCGAGGGTGCCACACTCCAGGGTTTGGGCATCAGCAATGGCATGCTGACCTCGCTGCGCAACATCGAGGCCGGTATCGGGCAGTTCGCCTCGCTGCTGGTGCGCACAACCGGCGTGACTGGCGGGTTCGGCTCGGAAATGAACAGGGCAGCGTTCGATTCGAAGTCGATCGGGATCGGCGGCGCGCTGGCCGGCGCCGGCGTGGGCGGCGGCCTTGGCAGCACGGCGGCCCTGACATACCTGGGGGCAGGCTTCGGCCCGGTGGGCATGGTGCTGGGCAGCGCGCTGGGTGCGGTGCTCGGCAAGACCTTCATCGGTAAGGCCCTGGGCAGCATCTTCGGCGGGAAACAATCCGTCGAGGACACCGGTTTCACCCTGGCGCCGTCGAGCTTTGGCGGCATCCTGGCCGGCGGCACCGATGCGGCGCAGTATGCCGACATCAAGAAGGACGGCGGGTGGTTCGGCAAAGACAAGTACAGCACCGTGCTCGAAGGCCTGGGCGCCGAGGGCAACCGCCAGATCGCCAGCATCCTGACGTCGCTGTACGACACGGTCTTCCAGGCCGGAAGCATGCTGGAGGTAGGTGCCGACGGCTTCGCCGCGCAGCTGAACAGCTTCGTGGTCGATATCGGCAAGGTGTCGCTGAAGGGGCTGTCGGACGACGAGATCGAGAAGGAGCTGTCGGCCGTGTTTTCCAAGGTCGGCGACGACCTGGCCAAGTTCGGCATCGGCGGCCTGGAGCAGTTCCAGAAGGTGGGCGAGGGCTACCTCGAGACCCTGACCCGGGTGGCCACCAACTACCAGGCTGTGACGGTGGTCACGGACTCGATGGGGATGACGTTCGACGCGGTCGGCTTGGCGTCGGTCGGCGCGCGCGAGCGGCTGATCGACCTCGTCGGCGGCCTGGACGAATTCACCTCGAGCGCCGACCAATTCCTGTCGGACTTCTATACCGACCAGGAGCGCGCGAACTCCCTGCGCGCGCGGATCTCGCCAACGCTGGACCAGTACGGCATCGAGACCGGCGCCGAAGACTCGCTGCAGCAGTTCCGCAGCGTGGTCACCGGCCTGGACCTGACGACCGAGGCCGGCGCGCGCGCCTACGCGACCCTGATCCAGATAGCTCCGGCGTTCAAGCAGATCGCGGACGTCGATGCGGCCATCTTCGAAGAGCGGGCTGACCTGCAGAAGGAATTGGACCAGCTAACGCTGTCCGAGACCCAACTGCTGGCCCAGCAGCGCGCCGCGCTCGACGAGAGCAACCGCTCGCTGTTCGACCAGATCCAGGCGGTAAAGGCGAAACAGGCGGCCGACCAGGCGGCGACCGAGGCGGCGGCCAAGGCGATTCAGGACATGAAGGACGCCGCGGCGTCGCTCATGACCGGCGTCGACGGCGCTTTCTCGGTGCTGCAGCGCGTGGTCGACCGCCAGAAGAAAGCGCTCCAGGAAGAGATCAACGTGCGCACGGCCTCGATCCAGAAGATCGAAGCGCTGTCGCAATCTTTGCGCTCGACCTTGGATGGCATGACGGTTTCCGGCCGCGAGGCTGAGGACCGCCAGGCTGCCCAGGCGCAGATTCAGGCCGCCCTGGCCATCGCCAAGGCATCGGGCACTCTGCCGAAAGCCGAAGACCTGCGCAACGCGCTGTCGGTGGTCAGCAAGGATTCGTCCGCGCTGTTCGCCACGCAGGAGGACTACCTGCGCGACTTCTACGCTACCCGGATCGGTATCGAGGATCTGGCCGGCCTGACCGACGATGCACTGTCGGTCGAGGAGCGCAGCCTCCAGCGCCTGGAGGACCAGGTCAAGCAGTACGAGCTGATGCTCGAGCGCGAGCAGGAGCAGATCGACGTCCTGAAGGGGATTTCCACCATCGGGCTGTCGATCGAGCAGGCCATCCGCGCGCTGCACGGCGCGATGGCGGCGGCCAGCGCGAACCCGGTCAATTCGGCCGCCTCGGCAATCAACGACGCCTACAAGTCGGCGCTGGGCCGGGCGCCGGATCAGGCCGGGCTCGACTACTGGAAGAACGTCGCCGCCGGCGGCACCTCGACCGGTGCAATTGTCGACTCCATCAAGAACTCGCCCGAGGCGCAGCTCCAGAAGCTCTACAAGGACGTGTTCGGCCGCACGGCTGACGCGGCCGGACTGGACTACTGGCTGGGCCAGGTCAACAAGGGCATCAGCCTGGGTGCGATCAAGGACACGTTCGAGAACAGCGACGAGAAGAAGGGGCTTCGCGGCTTCGCCGTCGGCGCGAACTACATCCCGGTCGACATGCCCGCAATGGTCCACCAGGGCGAACGCATCATCCCCGCGGCTGACAACCGCGAGCTGATGCGCCGCCTGGCCAGCCCGGAGCAGGGCAACGAGGTGTTGGTCGCTGAGATCCGCGCGCTGCGTGAGGAGGTTGCGCTTCTTCGCGGCGAAGCCGAACGGGGAACCGACGCGGCGGTGCAGCTCGCCGATCAGTTCGACAACGTGACGGACGGTGGAAACGCCTGCCGTGTCGAAGTCATCAATAAAGTACGCACCAAGGAGGCCGCATGACTGTAAAGGTGAGGGTCATGGTCCCGATCGACGTCAAGGCCAGCATGATCAAGGCCGGGACGTCGGTCCCCGAACCAGACACGTCGAAGGGCGAGGTGGCCTGGGTGGCAAGCGCGAGCCAGGTCGTGGGCAATGAGCGCACGTACAACGGATCCATCTGGATCTGCGCGCAGGCACATTCCGGCCGTACGGCAACTCCCGACCTCGACACGCTTTACTGGACGCGGCTGGGCCCGACGAACCGCATGGCGCCATTCGACGACTATTCGAACACGAAAGTGGTCGGAGTCACGTCGATGACCTATGTGGTGCAGCCCGGGTTTCTGAATGGCCTCGCGGTCTACGGCATGGAAGGAGCGACGTACGAGATCGTCGTCCGCGACGCCCCGGGCGGCGCGGCCATGCGCTCGTGGAGCGGCGATCTGTACAGCCAGGCAGCAGGCTTCTACGAGCTGCTGTTCTCACCGCTGCTGCCGACTGAGCAATTGTCGTTCGACGACATTCCACTGTCGCCGACGGCAGAGGTGACCATCACAGTCACGTCGGCGCCCGGCGGGCGCGTTGCGATCGGCACCATCAAGATGGGCGACTGGCGACAGTTCGTCGAGAACGGCATGCCAGGGGGCACTCGGCACGGTGCCGAGTCAACTCGCAAGAGCCGCACGCTGCGCGAATACAACGCCGACGGCACCTACAAGATCGTCCGCCGCGCCAGTAGCCGTGACGTGACCTGCAGCATCGTCGTCCATCCGGACCAGGCGATGCAGGCAGACGCGATCCTGGGCGAGGTCGAGGACCTGGCCGTTCCCTTCGAGGCGAGCGGTCTGCCGAAGTACGGCTACTTGAACACGCTCGGATTTGTCACCGGAACCATCCGCGCCGACTCGCCGGGCACGGCCAGCATCAATTTGAAAGTTGAAGGGAATATCTGATGGCAGTTACTCCAGTACCGTCGATGACGGACATCCCACCCTTCCCAGCCCTCTCGGATCGTGCTGCTGGCAGCTACAACGGTATGGCATTCGCCTTCGGCACACACATGGCCGAGAAGTTCAATGACGAAATTGTCGCTGTAGCCGGGAGCGCGGTCGCGAATGCTACCGAGGCAGCGGGTCACGCCGAAGCAGCGAGTGAGTCAGCGCAGTCTGCTGAGACTGCCGCGCAGGCCGCAGCGCAGGTCGCTGGCGCCAATCCTTGGGTCAGCGGGACGACCTACGCAAAGAACGTTGCGGTCATAAGCCAGGTTAACTTCCAGGCCTATCGCCGGATGGTTGCCGGCGCGGGCACGACGGACCCCGCAAACGACACCGGCGCCATATGGATGCCGCTGTTTGGCAACGGATCGTTCAGCATTGGCGCTAACTCGTCGGCCACCTTCGACCTGGCGGCTCGAAATTTCTTCACGCGCACGATGTCGTCGAGCGAGACATGGGTCTTCGCGAATTGCCCGACCAACGGTTTCTCGTTTGGCGTCGAGCTGACCTACGCCGGCGGCACTCTGGCCCTTCCAACTAGCGTCAAGTCCCCCAACAACGTCGTCTATTCGTTCGTCGCCGGCAAGACATACCTGCTGCTGTTCGTTACCACGAACAAGGGCACGCGCTGGCGCATGTCTGTCACCGAAGCCTACGACAACTGAGGCCATCATGGACCAGAATATTTTCAAGGCGATGTTCGCCGCCGCGCAGGTTCGCCCTGGGCAAGTGCAATGGACGACTCCAGGCACTTACTCTTGGGTGGTGCCACTCGGCGTGTACTTCATCAGCCCAGTCTGCATAGGTTCCGGCGGGTCGTCGGGGCCAGTGTCCAGCGTGGGGGCTGCGGGAGGCGGAGGTGGTGGCTTGCGATACGCCAAGTTCATCGCAGTAACGCCTGGCGAGACGCTCACAATTGTGGTGGGTGCCGTAGCGCAACTCGCGGCTGGCGGGGACACCATTATTCGTAGAGGCAGCACCGTGCTCCTGACGGCCGGAGGCGGCCGAGCGGGGACTTCCAGCGGCGGTGAGGGGGGCTCGGGCACGGCATTCGACGCCAACGTGGGCGGCGGTAACGGCGGCAGAGGGAAATCTAACGGCGTCACCGGCGTCCCTATATTCGGCGGGGGTGGCGGCGCGGGCGGGTATTCCGGTGACGGAGGCGGGTACAACACCTCTATCCCCGCGAGTGGCGGCGCGGGAGGCGCGGGCGGGAGCATGTCTGCTTCGGGGTGGGGCGGCGGCGGGGGCGGCGGTGGCGTAGGACTCAATGGCGAGGGGGCATCCGGAGCTGCTGGCCAAGGCTCAGGATCAGGAGGCACTGCCCAAGGCGGTACGGGTGGCTCGGGCGGCCAAGCTGGCTTCGCCGGCTTAGGTGTATCGAACAGCAGTGGCGGTCGGCACGGCGGAGGGGCGGGCGGAAACAGCTCGACAATCGGAGCGAGCGGCGCCTGCCGCATTATTTGGGGCTCCGGCCGAGCATACCCTTCAACGCTGACTCAAGATATGTAAAGGGCGCACTATGTATTTTCGACCATCTACCAATGAAGTATTCACTCTGCACGGCGAGATTCGTAGCGCACTATGGGAGTCATCGTCCATCATTTTGCAGGACGTGATCACCGGCGACTGCCTGGCCGACGCCGGCGTCTATCCGCTGGTTTATGAAAAGCCCGCTGTCGAGCCTGGTCAGATGGCCGAGCCGCTGACGGTCGAGCTGATCGACGAGCAGTGGACGCAACTCTGGACGGTGCGCGATGCAACGCCTGATGAACTGGAGGCGATGAAGCCGCCAGTTCCGGCCGAGGTCACCATGCGCCAGGCCCGACTCGCGCTGCTGGCCATCGGCAAGCTCGACCAGGTGGCGCCGGCGATCGAGTCGCTTGAAGGTGCCGAACGCGACGCGGCCCGCATCGAGTGGGAGTTCTCCAGCACCGTGGTGCGTAGCCGCCCGCTGGTGGTCCTGCTGGGCCAGGCGCTGGGCCTCGACGACGAGGAGCTTGATCAACTTTTCATCACCGCAGCGGGGTTGTAATGAAAGCAGCGTTTTATCGTGGCACGCGCCCGGGCCTGGCCGGCATCTACAACCGCCTGGTGCGGTGGTGGACCAAGTCGCCGTACTCGCACGTCGAGCTGATCTTCTACGACGGCGAGAAGTGCGCCGGCGCGCTGGCCGCTTCCGCCTCGAACATGGACGGCGGCGTGCGCACCAAGGTGATCGACTTCGACCCGTCGCGCTGGGACTTCATCGAGCTGCCCGATGCGCTGGCCGACCGCGCCTGGCAGTGGTTCCGCGACCACGACGGCGCGCCGTACGACCTGGTCGGCAACCTGCAATTCGTGCTGGCGCCGATCCCGCACAGCCAGCGCCGCTGGTTCTGCTCCGAGGCCGTGGCCGCCGCGCTCGGCATCCCGGACCCCTGGCGATACTCGCCTGGCACGCTGGCCAGCGCGCTGACCCTCCTGCAACAGCCCGCTCCGGCGGGTTTTTTTACGCCCGTCGAAAGGCCCCAATGAAGATCACCCCGCCCGAAATGGGCAGCTACGCCGGCGGCGCCGTCGCGATCGGCACCTCGCTGACGCTGACCCAGGTCGGCATCATCGTCGGCATCGTGACCGCGCTGCTGACGTTCGCCCTGAATGCCTGGTACACGGCGAAGAAGAACGCGCGCGAGCAGCAGCTGGCGGACCTCGAGCGCCGCGAGCGCGAGGTGCGGCTGGCGCAGATGCAGGCCCAGGGCTGCGAGGTGAAGTCGTGAGCCGCCGGGCAGCCGGCCTGGCCGGCCTGGTCGCGATCGTCGGCGCCGTCGCCGCCGGCGCGCTGCACGACGTGACGCCGCGCTTCGAGGGCACCGAGCTCACGACCTATCGCGACTTGGGCGGCGTGCTGACCTACTGCACTGGCGCCACCGAGGATGCGCAGTCGGGCAAGACCTACACGCCGGAGCAGTGCCGGGCGCAGCTCGATCGTGACCTGGAGCGGCACGCGGCCGGCATCGCGCGCTGCGTTCCGCTGGCCAGCATGACGGACGGCCAGAAGGTTGCCTTCGTTGACGCGGCGTACAACATCGGCGTCGGCAACTTCTGCGGTTCGAGTATGGCCCGCCGGGCGAACGCTGGTGACATGGTCGGCGCGTGTGACGCTCTGCTCGCATGGAACAAGGTCAAGATCTGGCGGCCGGTCATTGGTCGGGATGGGAAGACGGTCAAGGACGCGAACGGGAAGGTCGTTATGCGCCAGGTGCTGGAGGAGGTGCGTGGGCTGACGCGCCGGCGCGCCGCCGAGCGCGAGCTGTGCCTGCGAGGCCTGCCATGATCCCGATTGCGACAGCCATCGCGGCGCCGGCCGTCGCCGCACGATCGTACCGCGCGCTGGCGGCCAGCATCCTGCTGCTGGCCGGCCTGCTGCTGGCCGGCGTCGCAGGCTGGGTCGCCAACGGCTGGCGGCACGGCGCCGAGATCGCCGAACTGCGCCGCGCGCACGCCGAGTTCCGCGCCGGCCTGTCCGAGCAGGCGCTTGCCGACGTCCAGGCCGACGCGGCGACGGTCCGCCAGGCCGCGACCGAGTTCCGCACCATCCAATCCATCCTGGCGCCGAAGATGACGGCGCTCACCAAGGAGCTGCGCAATGCGAAGCCTCTCCCTCCTGATTGCCGTCCTGATCCTGTCCGGGTGCGCAACCTCGACGCCGCAATCGACGCCGCCAACCAGGCCATCCCTCGATAGCGCGCTGGCCGCGCCGTGCCCCCAGATCGTGCGCCCGGCCGCCGACGACTTCGACGCTTGGCAGGCCTGGGCTATCGACCTGCTGCGTCAGTACGCGGAATGCGCTGCCCGGCATGCGAAGACGGTTCAGGCGTGGCCGAATTAGACCCGCGGCGCGGGCCGCCTTGAATGAGCACGCGCTGGATGACCTGCAGCGGGGTGCCGCATTGGTGAAGCGACAGCACGCCGGCGGCCATGCCGTACACTCCCGCGATGTTCACGGCAAGGTCGACTTGGAGCGCGGTCAACCGATCAGTTCGTTTGTCCATGAAGCAATCGTACCGACCGAATGTGACCGCAGTTTGAGCGGGATCAAATCCTTCGACTGCTATACTGTATAAATGTACAGTAAAGTGAAACAGCTTCGTCGGCGCGGCCAAAAGCGTGACGAGCGCGAGTACCTGGCGGCCGAGCCTTGCGTGGGGGACCTGACGATGGTCGCCTGCGCCGGCGGCTACGAGCTCAACATTTCTGCGTGGGACGACTCGTCTGGAGCGCCGCTCATCCTGCCACTTCGCGACGCCCGCCTCATCACCATGCACGGCAACAAGATGCTGTTCTCCGGCGTCGAGCGTGATAGCAGCGGCGTCGGCTTCGAACAGGAGTGGGCGGTCCAGGTGATCGGCGCCAAGTAGGCTTGAGACTGTACTATTGAACCCTGTCGACCCGAATCAAAACAAGGGGTTACGGCGGCACCTAGAGCGGTTATGTAGTACAGGCCGTCCGCGCTAACCGGTTGTCCTGGAAAGGGAAATCGGCAAAGCATGGATAGATTCATAGCCTAACCAAGCTATTAGGTTTTTCTCATTAAATCGTAATGGATTGCTATTGGCCATATTGGCGGTAGAAGTGGAAGGCCAAAAAACATAGGCCTATGACGACTCCGGATAAGGAGCTATATTTTACGGCCCTAAATGCTGGCTCTCCCTTCTTCACGCGTTTCCATTCTTCCTTTAATACCCTCTGAGATTCTGAAACAATGGATGTTTCAACATCGCTGAAATGCGAGTCTTTCTTTTCGGAGTCTCGGGCGCGTATTTCAGTAATTGTGTCGTCAAGAAAGGTGGAGATGGAATTACTCAGAGCCTTATGCTCATCAGGATTTAGTCTAAGCAAAATTCTGAGCCCGAGCGATTTAAGACGGTCGATAGTTTCGAAGTTCTTCTCCAGAAATTCCGAAGCGTTGACGTTTTTATCCTTAGCCTTATCTGTAGCATATGCAGCCAGTTCACTCACGCCACCGATATACTCTGCTAGATCGTTTCTTAGAGAATCTACCCATGCTTGGCGAAATTCGGACGTCTTCTGCTCTTTGCTGAGTACAGTGGTGATCAGAACCATTACTGCGCCAATAATAGAAGCAGCGATCGCACCCAAGGCCGCGTCGGGGATGTTCATATTCTTCTTTCTAAAATTTGTAGAATCAAACTGAAGGTGATGAGCAATAAGCTGACCACGCTTCCATAAGCATTTTACGCTTCTCGATTAAGTCGCCACGGCGGTAAGCCGCCTCCACCTTGTCTGGCAAGCTGTGCGCCAGCGCGTGCTCGCAGACCTCGCGCGGGAACGAGTTCCCAACCGACTCCGCGCACCAGTCGCGGAACGTCGACCGGAAACCGTGCATCGTAATGTCGCCCCGCCCCATCCTGCGCAACACAGCAGTCAAACTCATGTCGGATAGTAAAGACCCCTCTTTGCGCCCGGGGAATATCGCATCGCCCAGCCTCGGCGCCTTACTCAGGATTTCGATGGCGCGGGTAGATAGCGGCACACGATGCTCGCGCCCGGCTTTCATTCGCTCCGGCGGCACGGTCCAGATGGCCGAATCAAAATCGATCTCGCTCCATAGAGCGCCGCGAATCTCGCCAGAACGGGCTGCCGTGAGGATGCCGAACTCGACAGCTCGAGCAGCGATCCCTTCGCGCTGGCGCAGGTCGACCATGAAGCTGCCGATCTCTTGCCAAGGGAGGGCGGCATGGTGGGTCACGCGCGCAACCCGGCTCGGATCGGCGAGTAGATGGTCGAGATGCCCACGCCAGCGCGCCGGATTCTCGCCGACGCGGAAGCGGCTGACCGTCGCCCAGTCCAGAATGCTCTCGATCCGGCCGCGCAGCCTGGTCGCGGTTTCAGTCTTTTCTTGCCAGATCGGCTGGAGCACCTTCACCACGAGGGCGGTATCGATTGCCGCCACGGGCAGGGCGCCGATGATCGGGCTGGCGTAGGCCGCGATCGTGCTTTCCCATTGAGCGGCGTGCTTCACGTTTTTCCAGCTACCTCGGTGCGCAGCGATGTAAGATGATGAGCAGTCGTCAAACGTGATCGCCTTCGCTCGCTCCAGGGCATCCCCTAACTGCGCGGCCTTGCGTTGTTCCAGCGGGTCGCCGCCGGCGAGCAGCGTCGACCGACAGGACCTGGCATGTTCGCGCGCCTGGGCGAGTGTTACGGTGTGCAGCGGGCCCAGGCCCATCTGGCGCTCTTTGCCGGCGCGGATGAAGCGGAAGATCCAGCTTTTCGTGCCGGACTTCGAGACCTGCAGGTACAGGCCGCCGCCATCGCCGTAGTAGCCTGGCTCCTTCATCCTGTTGACGGCCAATGCCGTCAACTTCTCAACTGTCCTGCCCAAATCCTACCCCCATTTCTACCCCCATTGGCAACGTAGATTGTAATGGATTCAGGTAGACACTAATAGAGCATTTTTGGTCGGTTCCTCCTATGAGAGCGAGTCGATTCTAGACGTTGGTAGACACTAGGAGATATGGCGGAGGCGGACACCGCTTCCGCCAAGCATATCGAATCAAAGCCCCACAAGACGGGGCTTTTTCGTTCACAGGTGCGCGTCAAGCGCACCGTTCGTCACGTTTGACGGGCCGAGGCCGGCACATGGTCGAGACTGCGCCTGATTGCAAGGGCCAGGCGTTTGGCCTGCTCCGGCTCGATCGTTGAAATCGTGATGCGCAGCCCCTTTACTTCTTCGGCGACCGAGAAACCTTCGCCATGCCGCACCAGCCATCCCTGCCGCGCCAGTGACAGGGCGACACCACGGTCGTCGCCGGCCAGCGGCACCCACAGATTCAACCCGTCGCCATCGGCCAGGCAAGCAATCGCCTGTTCCTGCAAGGCAGCCTCAAGGTCGCGGCGACGGCGCGTGTAATCATCCCTCGCCTGACCGATGAGGCGCGCGCCATCAGGACTGCTCAAGGTGAACTCCACCATATCCTGCAGCAGGTGGCTGACCCACGCAGTGCCCGCGACCAGGCGCCGGCGCAGCTGACGCGACGTCGCCGCATCGCTGGCGACCGCCGCGACCCGGATGTCGGGCCCCAGCGCCTTGGCGAACGAACGGATCAGGGCCCAGCGCACCGTGCTGCGCGGAATGACCGAGTGATAGTCCATGTTCGACAGCAGCGCGAAGTGATCATCGACGATGACCATGACATTCGGATACCGGCCTAGCACGCGCGCGATGGCACGCGCACGCTTCTCGGACAGGCTGCAGCCGGTCGGATTGTGCGCGCGCGGCGTCAGGATGACGGCCTGCGCCCCCTTTTCGAGCGCGGTTTCGAGCTCGCCCGCCAGCATGCCCTCGCCATCGACGGCAACGCCAACCGGCTGCAGGCCCAGGGTGCGCAGCGTGTTGATACCGCTGAGGAAGCAGGGGTTCTCCACCGCGACCTTGTCGCCGGCCAGCAGGTCCAGGCTCAGCAGCCGTTCGATCGCATCCACCGCCCCATGGGCGAGATCGACCTCGAAGCCAGCGGGGCAGTCCGGCGCGCACCAGGCGCGGATATGGGCGTCGAGCGCGGCATTGACGGTCGGCTCGCCGTACAGCCGCGGCGCACGCCCTGCGGCGAGCAGCGCGCGTCCAAGGTCCGGAAGCCAGGCCGGATTCGGATTGCCGCTGGCCAGGTCTTCCAGCGGCGTGTCGGGCATGGCGCCTTCCTGTTCGCCCTGCGCATACTGGTTCCGGATGGTCGTTCCCAGCCGTCCCTGCGTCACGGCGATGCCGGACGTGACCAGGCGCCGGTAAGCCGATGCGACCGTATTGCGGTTGACCCCCAGTTCAGCCGCGAGATCGCGCACCGGCGGCAGCGAGTCGCCGGACTCCAGCTGTCCCGACTGGACCAGGGCGCGTACGCAGTCGACGATTTCGGCAGCGGTTTTACCGTGTAGCTTCATTTGTATCAGGACAGATTTTTATATTTGCCAGGCCACTCGGCGCAGCCGTCGCGTTCCTGATTTTCTCACACCCGACACTGGTTCAAGCCAGCAATACTGGTCTCATCATCATCATCATCATTGTCATAGGGTAGAAATATATGGCCCTATGCTGAAGCCTGGTTTGTCGCTAGCGCGACGGCGAACCGGCCCTGCTGATTTCCACGTTCCAGTCCACACCGGACTCGATCTTATGCCGCTGCGCGAAACTCCCCTGGCTGATCGCCACCGCCACTTCCAGCAAGCTGTTCAGGTACACCAGCGGCTGGCCCTTGTCGACGCCGCCGAAGGTGTGCTCATACGGCGCCACCACCTCGGCCACCTTTTTACCCTTGTGCAGGAACCGCACCCGCACCTTGTCGTGCGCGCCGATCTTGAGTTCCTCGAACAGCGCCTTCGGAATATTGGTCCACACATTCCCGTATTTCACATCCAGCACCGGAATGATCCCGCGAACGACATCGCCCTTGCGCTCGGCCTTTTGATAGGCAAGCTTGACCACCGAATCGCTCGGCAGCACCGGCCCGACCTGTTCGAAGGGTATCGCCCCCGACGCCAGCCGCGCCCCGACGAAGGCATACACGTCACGGCCATGGAAGGTGTACGACTCCGCCGACCCTTCCAGCCGATTGACCTTTTCATCGATCTCGCGCAATTCGGCCACGCCATCGCGCTCGGCGATCAGGGTGAACAGGCCGTTATCGGGTCCGACAAAGTAGCGGCCTTCGCGCGTCTTGAGCACCACCGACTTGCGCGCGGTGCCCACGCCCGGGTCGATCACGTTCACGAACACGCTGCCTTTCGGCCAGTAGTTCGCCGTCTGGTACAGCCGATAGGCGCCGAGCCAGATATCGTATTCGGGAATATTGTGCGTCAGCTCCGACACCTGCAAGGTCGGGTCCACGCCGAACGCTACCCCGCGCATGGCCGACGCGGCGCCGTCCGCCGTGCCGAAATCGGTCATCAGCACCAGCGCGTGTCTGGCACCCTGCGCGCACTGGGCTTGCGCCAGTGCCGGACCCGCCATCAACGCGCCGAGGCACAGCGCACCAATCAATCCAGACAGTTTCATGATGTCGTCCCTGAACTCTTAAAAGGTGTACCGCAGGCGAGCGTAATAGTAGGCGCCATTCAAGCCGATCGGATTGATGAAGTTATAGGGCAGGGCGCCGCCGTAGGTTGCGTTATTGGTCTCGCGCACCCGCTGCGGATAGCGGTCGAGGATATTGTCGCCACCGACCGCCAGCGTCAGCTGCGTGGTCAGCTTGTATTGCGCCTCGAGATCCAGGGTCCACACCGCGCCGAAGCGCTGGGCATGCACGCCGTCGATCAGTTCGGCCTCTTCGTCATACGAGAAATCCTGCAGCTTGCCGAAGCGGGTGGCGCGCGCCTGCACGCCCCAGCGCGCCGCCTGCCAGTCGGCGCTCAGCACCAGCTTGTTGCGCGGCGACGCATTCCGGATGCGGAACAGATTGTTCTCGGTCAGCAGCGTCAGTTCGGGATCGATCTGCCCCAGCGCGGTTGAACTCTGGCGCACGTCGTCGATCTTCGTCTTGTTGAGGTTGAGCGCCGCATTCAGGTCCAGCCGGCCGCCGGCAAATGGCAGGTCGTGGTGCACCACCACGTCAAACCCGGTCGTCGTGGTGTCGAGCAAATTGGCCAGGTAGGCCACCGACTGGATATCGCTGCGGCCGATCCCGGCCAGATAGGCGGTGGCCGCATCGCTTTGCAGGTCGCTGGTGCGCGTGATGCGGTCCTTCAGCTTGATGCGGTAGGCGTCCACCGTCACATTGGTATTGCGCTGCGGTCGCCACGCCGCGCCCAGCGACAGGTTGGTGGACTTCTCCGGATCGAGGTCCTGGGCCCCGAAGGCGCGCGCCAGCGCGTCGCTGGCCGGCAGCAGCGACGCCGTCTGCAGCCCGGTGCCGTCGCTGTTGAAGTTCAGGGTCGAGAAGCGAAAGCCCGTCTGCACCAGAGCCGGCGCGCGGAAGCTGTTCGACAGCGAGCCGCGCAGCAGGAAGGTGTCACTGAACTTGTAGCGCGCCGACAGCTTGCCGGTGCTGGCGTTGCCGAAGTCGCTGTAGTCCGAATAGCGCGCCGCCAGGCCCACCAGCAGGCGCGATGTGAGATCGCTCTCGATGTCGGCGTACACCGAGCGCAGCGAGCGGCTGCCATCGAAGGTGTCTTGCGGACGCAGTCCCGGCCCGGCCTGCGCGCCCGGCGGCGCGCCGGGCACGGACCCTGCGGCATACGAGGCCGGATCGCCCGGCGAACTGGTATAGGTCTCGCGCACGTATTCGGCGCCCAGCGCCAGGTTGACCGGCGCGCCGATGCCCAGGTCCAGTTCGCGCGTCAGGTCGGCATTGACGGCGTTCTGCTCGTAGTCGAAGGTGGACAGGTGAAAGCGCGTCGGGCTGGCGGCGCCGAGCGAGGCATTCACCGAATTGGCGAGATCGTAGTGGAACTCATTGCCGCCATGGCGTGCGCTCAGGTCCCAGTTCCACGGCCCGGTGGCGAAGCGCAGGCCGGCATTGATGCTGACGTCCGTCATGTCGCCTTTGGTGGTGGGCCGGTAGCCGTTCGGATACAGCTCCGGCACGTTGGACGGATCGCCTGGATAGCGGAAATAGGCGCTGCCGTCCGACTTGCGCTTGTTGATGGTGGCGAAGGAATAGGCGTCCACGCCGTTCGCGATTTCCACCTGCGTGTTGTAGAAGGCATAGTTGTTGCGCTGCTCCGAATCGCCCGACTTGAACAGCACCTGGCCGTCGAGCGCCATGTCTTGCGGCGTCGAATTCCACGAGGTCCAGCCGGCGTCGCTCCTGCCGGCGCGGTTGGTCGGATTGCGCTCGCGGGTCTCGGCGCCGAAGCGGAAGAAGCCGGTGTCGCCGATCGGCACGCCATAGTCGGCGTTCACGATCACGGTCTGGCCGTCTGTTTTTCTTTCGTCCGTCGGTTCGAAGTCGGTGTGGTTGGCGCCGTAGCTCACCGAGGCCGAGCCGCCCGTGCGCGCCTTCTTGAGCACGATATTGATGACGCCCGCCACCGCGTCGCTGCCGTACTGGGCGCCGGCGCCGTCGCGCAGGATCTCGATATGGTCGATGGCGCCAGGAGGAATCGCGTTGACGTCCACCGGGACGATGCCGGCGAAGCTGCTCTCGGTGTCGAGCACCGCGCTCGCATGGCGGCGCTTGCCGTTGACCAGCACCAGCACCTGGTCGGGCGCCAGGCCGCGCAGCTGGATGCCGCGCACCGAGTCGGCGGCGCCGCTCGATTCGATGCGCGGGAAGTTGATCGACGGCGCCAGTTCCTGCAAGGCGGCGCCCAGGTCGCCGCTGGCCAGTGCGTTCTCCACCTCGCGCGCGCCGAAGCGGTCGATTGGCACGGCGCTGTCGAACACGGTACGGTTGCGCGCGCGCGAACCGACGACGGTCACCTGGTCGATGGTCGCAAGATCGACGGCGGGTGCGTGGTGAACGGCGGCGGCATTCTGCGCTTGCGCGGCCGGCACGAGCGCCAGCAGCACGGCGCAGGCGAGGACGCTGCGCCGCAGGGGCAGGTCTGGAAGGGTAGGGCGAGGCATCTGGATTCCTTGCACGGTCTTGGCTGAACCATAATCTTACTAACAAGGAATTTTGCAACCAACAATCAATTGTCTATATGCTTATGAGCGCCGCGGTATGCCACATCCCGCACTAGCCCTGCTTGCGCTTCTTGCCGCCCGCCGCGAACATCTCGATCTTCCTGGTCGGCCCCGACACGATCAACAGGTCGGCCGAGCGGATCGTCGTCTCCGGCAGCGCATGCTGGAAATCCTCGTTCGCGCGCTTGACGCCGACCACGGTCACCCCGAAGCGCGTACGCACATGCGACTCCGACAGCGTGCGGTTATGGGTCTCGGCCGGCGCATGGATCTTGGCGATCGCGAACCCGTCCTCGAACTCGATGAAGTCCATCATGCGTCCCGTGATCAGGTGCGCCACGCGGGCGCCCATGTCGGCCTCCGGGTAGATCACGTGGTGGGCGCCGATGCGCTGGGCGATCTGGCCGTGCTCCGGCGTCATGGCCTTGACCCAGATGTCCTTGATGCCCAGTTCCGTCAGCACCATCAGGGTCATCAGGCTCGCCGCCAGGTCCGAGCCGATGCCGACGATCGCGTGCGAGAAGTCGGCCACGCCCAGCTGCAGCATCACGTTCTCGTTGGTCGAATCGGCCTGTACGGCGTGGGTCAGGCGGTCGCCCCAGATCTGCACCAGGTCTTCGCGCGTGTCGATGCCCATGACGTCGTGGCCCAGCCGCATCAGCGACTGCGCCACCGCGCCGCCGAAGCGTCCGAGGCCGATGACGACCACGCTGTCGCCGGACGAAAATGCGAACTGCTCTGTAAAAATTCTACCCAACAATTGGATGCTCCTCAGGATAACGGTAAGGCATGCGCCGCTCGCCCAGTACCAGCGAGGTCGCGAAGGTGATCGTGCCCACCCGGCCCACGAACATGAGCAGGGCCAGCACCAGCTGGCCGGACACGGGCAGGTCGCCGGTGATGCCGGTCGACAGGCCGGCGCTGCCGAAGGCCGCGATCACCTCGAAGATGACCTGGTCGGTCGGGAAGTGCGAGATGCGCAGCAGGGCCACGGTGCCGAAGGCGACGACCACGCTGCCCAGCACCAGCACCGTGATCGCCTGGCGCTGGGCCGACGAGCCGACCCGGCGTCCGAAGGCCTCGGTGTCGGTGTGGCCTTTCGCTTCGGCGATCACCAGCAGCACCAGCACCGCCACCGTGCCCACCTTGACCCCGCCCGCCGTGCCCGCGCTGCCGCCGCCGATGAACATCAAAAAATAATGAAGGGCCCAGGTCTCGCGCGTCAGCGCCGCCACCTCGACCGTGTTGAAGCCCGAGGTGCGGGCCGCCGCCGACATGAACATCCCGTTCATCAGCTTGTCGACCAGGCCGAAAGCGCCCAGGGTCTGCGGATTCTGCCATTCGAACAGCAGGATGGCGACGTAGCCCAGCAGCAGCAGGATCAGGGTGCCGGACAGCGTCAATTTGGTGTGCAGTGACCAGTGGCGCGGGTCGCGGAAACGGTGGCGCAGGTCGTGCAGCACCGGGAAGCCGACGCCGCCGATGATGGCCGCGATCATCACCGGCATCAGGATGCCGGCGTCGCCCGCGTAGCGCACCATGCTGTCCGGGTGGATCGAGAAGCCCGCGTTGTTGAAGGCCGACACCGCGTGGAATAGTCCCACCCAGCTCGCGTCATCCCAGGCCAGGCCATAGTCCGAGCGCAGCCTGAGTGTCAGGATCACGGCGATGAAGAGCTGGAACAGCACCGACACCACCAGCACTACCCGCGCCACGCTCGAGATGTCGCCCATGCCGATCGAGCGCGTCTCGGTCTGGGTCATCAGGCGCGTGCGCAGCTTGGGCGAACGGTTCACCATCAGGCCGAGCAGGGTGGCGGCGGTCATCATGCCCAGGCCGCCCAGCTGGAACAGCACCATGATCGTCGACTGGCCGAAGCCGGACCAGTAGGTGCCGGTGTCGACCACGGTCATCCCGGTCACGCACACCGCCGACACCGCGGTGAAGAAGGCCACCATCAGCGGCGCCGCTGTCCCGTCGGCGCGCGCCAGCGGCAGCATCAGCATCGCGGTGCCGACCAGGATCGCCAGCAGGAAGCCCAGGGCGACCGCGCGCGCGGGATGGATGACCTTGTTCATCGTCGGCTTGGCTTATTTCTTGTGCGTGGGTGGATCGAGGTCGAAGTCCATGGTGTCCAGGTCATGGTCGGAAGCGAGCGGGGCGCCCATCAGCTTCAGCCAGATAAAGCCGATCGTGCCCGCGATCAGCGACGCGGCCAGGATCGCCATCTTCGAGGCATTGATGATATCCGCTTGTCCCGCGAACGCGAGATTCGTGATGAAGATCGACATCGTGAAGCCGATGCCGCCCAGCATGCCGGCGCCTAGCACGTGGCGCCAGGCCAGGTCCAGCGGCAGGCGGCACACGCCAAGCGTCACCGCCGCAAAGCAGAACAGCAGGATGCCGACCGGCTTGCCGGCCACCAGGCCGACCAGGATGCCGAGGCTGTTGGACGAGGCCAGTTCGCCGGCCCAGCCGACGCCGATCACGATGCCGGTATTGGCCAGCGCGAAGATCGGCAGGATCAGGAAGGCCACCGGCTTGTGCAGCACGTGTTCCAGGCGGTGCGACGGCGAGGCGGCGTCGTCCTCCAGCGCCGAATACGGGATGGTGAAAGCCAGCAGCACGCCGGCGATGGTGGCGTGCACGCCCGATTTGAGCATCAGGAACCACATCAGCGCGCCGCCCAGCAGATAGGGCCACAGCGCCAGCACGCGCAGGCGGGTGTTCATCAGGCGCAGCGCCACGAAGACGGCGAGCGCGCCCAGCAGGTAGGCAATCGACAGCTGCGCGGTATAGAACACGGCGATGACGATGATGGCGCCCAGGTCGTCCATCACGGCGAGCGCGGCCAGGAACACCTTGAGCGAGGCCGGCACGCGATTGCCGAGCAGGGCCAGCACGCCCAGGGCGAAGGCGATGTCGGTGGCCATCGGGATGCCGACACCGGGCTGGGTCGGCGTACCGCCGTTGAGGGCGAAGTGGATCCCGGCCGGCACCACGATGCCGCCGGCGGCGGCCAGGATCGGCAGCAGCGCGGTGCGCATGTCGGATAGTTCGCCGTTGACCAGCTCGCGCTTGAGCTCCAGGCCCACCAGCAGGAAGAACACCGCCATCAGGAGGTCGTTGATCCACAGCTCGACGGTGAGGCCGCCCAGCGGGATATGCCAGAAGCCGAGGTAGGCGGCCCCCCAGCTTGAGTTGGCGATGGCCAGGGAAACGAGGGTGCACAGGATCAGCACGGCGCCGCCGGCCTTGCCGGAAGCAATGAATTCCTGGAATGTATGTGAAAGTCGTCGTTCGATGCGCATAAAGGTTTTCCAGCCGCGACGGCGCAGATGCCGTCCGGTATGTCTCATGAATGGGACGCCCACGGTCCGGCATGGCCCGGGATGGTCCATGTGGAGGTGAGTGCAGGCAGGGAGCGATGTGGCCGGGACATGGCCGAGGTGTATAGCAGATGCGTGATCGATGACATGGATGATGTGCGTAGCCGAGCCGCGTGGCGGCCCGACCAGCGCAAAATCCTGTCATACCTGAGCGGTATGATCACCCAGACAATATTATAGACGATGTCCCGCCGGCGCGGCGTCGATCTCGGCGCCCCATGGATCCTTCTGCGCCACCGGCTTGCCCTCCGCCGCGAAGTCCATGATCCGGTCTTCGGTGCGCGCGTAGCGCGGCCATGCCGGCAAGCCCGCGCCGTTCGGGTCGCCGCGCTTGGCGAAGTTCACCATATAGGTGCTCATCGCCTTGCCGGCGGCGACGTCCCTGGCCGTCGCCTGTTCGCCGTACTTGACCGCCACCGTGTCGAAGAAGAAGGGGATGTCGGTCGCATGAGCGGCGCCTTGGCCAGGCTTGGCGACAGACTCCGCAACGTAGGAGAATCGGTAGGCATAGACCGGCAGGCCGTGATCGGCGAGGGTGGCCGCCAGGCTGCGCGCGCCGGCCACCATGAAGCCGGTCTTGCCGCCGATGTCGGCGCTGGTGGCGCCGATCATCACCGGCACCTTGTGCATGCGGCCGGCGGCGAAGGCGGCGCCGGAATCGATTGCCAGCTTGCCGTCGGCGAATGGCCCGTGGTAGGTCGGCATTCCCTGCATCCTGAAGTTCGCCAGGTTCATCCCGTCCACCACCTGCTCGGCCGGCAATGCACGCAGCTTGTCGAGCGCTTTCGGATCGTCGGCCGCGATGCCTTTGCCGGCCGCGAAGTTCACGCCCACCTTCTCGGCGCTGGCCAGCGGCGTCGGCGCCGTGCCGCCATCGCCGCCCGACATCACGACGGCCTTGGCGAACAGGCCCCGGCTCTGCGGCGACGTGAGCAGGAAGTTGACCGACATGCCGCCCGCCGATTCGCCGCTGATGGTCACGTTGGAAGCGTCGCCGCCGAAGGCCGCGGCATTGCGCTTGATCCACTGCAGCGCCGCGATCTGGTCCATGAAGCCGTAGTTGCCGAGCATGGCGTCCCGGCCCGCTTCCTGGGTCAGTTGCGGATGGGCGAAGAAGCCGAAGCGGCCGATGCGGTAATTGAAGCTGACCACCACCACGCCCTGTTTCGCCAGCTCGGCGCCGGAATAGGTCGGCGGCGACGAGCCGCCGTTGACGAAGCCGCCGCCATAGATCCAGACCAGCACCGGGAGCTTGCCCTTGGCCTGGGCCGGCTTCCAGACATTCAGGTACAGGCAGTCTTCATCGGGTTTGGTGCCGAGCGGCGCGGCGTCGCTGGGGAAGGGCAGCTGCATGCAGTCGGCCGCGTAGCTGCTTGCCTGGCGCACGCCGGTCCAGGGCTGCACGGCTTGCGGCGCGCGCCAGCGCAGGCTGCCCACCGGCGGGGCGGCGAAGGGGATGCCTTTCCAGCTGGCGATGCCGGCGTCGGCCTTGCCCTCCACCTTGCCGCTGTCGGTCGTCACCACCGGGCCCGCGTGCGCCAATGGTGCGGCGATGGCCAGGGCGGCAGCGAGCAGGGGATAGAAGGGGGAACGCGGCATTGGGGGTCTCCTCAAATATAGTCAAAGTAGTATCGCCTCGCCATGGTAACCGAAGCAGTCGATCATCTCATTCAGCCGAAGCCGGCGAACGCGTCTTTGAGGAAGTCGACGAACACTCGCACCCGCGGCGACAGCTGGCGGCTTTGCGGATACAGCACATAGACAGGCAGGGCCGGCGGCGGCAGCTCGGGCAGTAACACCTCGAGATCGCCCCTGGCCAGCTCGTGCTCGACGCGGTAGCGCGGCACCTGCACCAGCCCCAGGCCGGCGAGCGCGCCGGCCGTGTACATGTCGGCGCCGGTGACGGCGACCGGGCCGGGTAATGTCAGCTGCTCCAGCGCGCCGTCGACCAGGAATTCGAGCGGGTAGGGCCGGCCGGTTGCCGACGAGATGAAGTTGACGGCCTGGTGCTGGTTCAGTTCGTCCAGCATGGCGGGCCGGCCGTGGCGCTCCAGGTAGGCCGGGCTGGCACAGGTGACCTGGGCGATCTGCGTGATTTGCTGGGCCACCATCGACGAATCCTGCAGATTGCCCACGCGCAGCACGCAATCGATGCCTTCGCGCACCAGGTCGACCAGCCGGTCGCCTTCGCCGATCTGCAGTTCGATGTCGGGATAACGCGCCAGGAAGTCAGGCAGGCGCGGCGCCACGACCCGGCGCGCCAGCGTGGCCTGCATGTTGACGCGCAGCAGGCCGGCGGGCGACGCGCGAGTAAACACGCTTTCCATTTCGCCGAGGTCGGCCAGCAGGCGCACGCAGCGTTCGTAGTACGCTGCGCCGTCGAGCGTCGGCGCGACCACCCGCGTGGTGCGCTCCAGCAGGCGGGTGGCGAGCCGCGCTTCCAGGCGCTTGATCGCATTCGTCACGGTCGCGCGCGGCAGCGACAGCTCCTCGGCGGCCAGGGTGAAGCTGCGCCGCTCCACGATGCGCGTAAAGATTTGCATCTCCTGGAAGCGGTCCATATGCATGGTCATGTGTGCGGTCCTTGTGCCAGTCGGCAAAAACGAATAGTGACATGCGCGAATGTCTTATCCTAGATATTCGATTTTTTCGAAATGCCTGTACTAGTATGGCGAGAAATGGATACAATTTTTTGCTAAAAGAAATGCTACGGCCACTTCATGTTGCGTTAAAGTGTTGCGTTCTGTCCAAAATCCTCAGTGATCAAGAAATTTCCCTGGTGCATTGTTTCCAATATTGGGCTCACCGGTAGTTTCAGCGCTATCATGACGGGTTATTACGTTTCCGCAAATCTCTTATGCAAGGCCTGCTCTGCAAATTCCGCCTGTCCACCCTGATGACGCTGGCCGTGTGCGTCACTGTGGCGTTGACCGTGGCCTTGCAGCTGGCGGTGGTGAACCATTTCGCAGTACGCCAGGCGAACGCTGAAGCCGAGCTGCGCCTGCAGCAACTGTCGTGGCAGATGCGCGATGCGCTCGATCGCGTCGTGGAGCAGGCCGTCGGCGACGCCCGCCTGCTGGCCGCGCTGCCGTCGGTGCGCCAGGCGCGCAACCCGGCCGCGGCGCGCGTCACGCTCGAGAGCCTGCAGCAGACCTTCCCCGACTATGCCTGGATCGGCATGGCCGACACCAAGGGCAAGGTGGTGGCCTCTACCATGGGCCTGCTGGAGGGGAACGACGTCAGCATGCGTCCGTGGTTCCAGGTCGGCCGCGACGGCGTGCGCGCCACCGACTATCACCCGGCGCTGCTGCTGGAAAAGCTGATGCCGCAACGGCCCGATCCCTGGCGTTTCGTCGACGTGTCGACCCCCGTGTTCAACCAGGAGGGCGAGCTGTTCGCCGTGCTGGGCCTGCACCTGAGCTGGGAATGGGCGCGGCGCCAGGCGCGCATGCTGCTCACGCCGGCGCTGCGCGAGTACGGCGCCGAGATCCTGGTCGTGCGCGCCGATGGCACCGTCATGCTCGGCCCGCAGGGCCTGGTCGAGCAGAAGATCGACACCGCCAGCCTGCATCGCGCCAACGCGGGCAACACCGGCGCGCTGCGCGAGGCGTGGCCGGACGGCCGGAGCTATCTCATCGGGTTCAGCCAGACCGGCAACGCCGGCAACCCGGCGAGCCTGCAGTGGTCGGTGCTGGTGCGGCAGGACGAGGAAAAGGCCTTGCAGGGGGCTAGCGAGCTGAAACGCCGCATGCTGGCCTGGAGCACTTTATTGGGCTTGCTGCTGGCGCTCGTGGCGGCGCTGCTGGCGCGCCGCCTGGCGCAGCCGATGACCCAGCTGGGCCAGGCGATCGAACGGGTGACCGAGGCCACGGCGAGCGGCAAGGACTTGCCGCCCATTCCCCAGATCCGCGGCTTCCATGAAGCACAGATGTTGTCGGGCACGATGCGCGACCTGGTCAGCAGCGAGGCCCAGTACCGGCATGCACTGCAGCAGATGAACGAACATCTCGAGACGGCGGTGGCCGAACGCACCGCCGAGCTCAATGCGCTGCTGCTGCGCGACGTGCTGACCGGTTTGCCGAACCGGCGCGCGCTGATGGAAGCCTTGCCCGAGGCCATGGCCAGGGCTTCGCGCATCGCGATGCCGGCGGCGCTGCTGTTCATCGACATGGATGGATTCAAGGCGGTCAACGACAACCACGGCCACGAGGAAGGCGACGAGCTGCTGCGCCAGTTCGGCGCGCGCCTGGCCCAGGCCGTGCGCAGGACCGACCTGGTGGCGCGCCTGGCCGGCGACGAATTCGTGGTGGTGCTCGAGATGCTGGCCAGCCCGGACGACGCGGAAGAGACGGCGCGCAAGCTGCTCGCCTGCATCCGTGAGCCGTACACCTTGCGCACCACCGACGTCGCGGTGGGCGCCAGCATCGGCGTGGCGCCGTTCGCGCCCGGCGATCAACCCGACCTGGACGCCTGGCTGGCGCGCGCCGACCAGGCCATGTATGCCGCCAAGCGTGGCGGGAAGAATGCCGTCTGGCTGGCCGCCGCGCCGGTCTGGCATGCTGCGGTGACCGGTACCGTTTCCTGATCGTTCCTCGAGTTCCCATCATGACCCAAATCAGCCAGATCATCGCCACCATCAAGCGCCAGCTGAAGCTGCAAGGCTTGACCTATCGCGACGTCGCCGTCGCGCTCGACCTGTCCGAGCCGAGCATCAAGCGCCTGTTTGCCAGCGAACAGTTCACCTTCGAGCGCATCGTGGAAATCTGCAGCCTGCTCGGCTTCACCCTGGCCGAGATCGCGCAGGAAGCCCAGAACGGCCAGCGCCGCCTGCGTACCCTGAGCGCCGAACAGGAAGCCGAACTGGTGCAGGACGACAAGCTGCTGCTGGTGGCGGTGTGTGCGCTGAACCACTGGCGCATGCTCGACATGCTCAATGTCTACCGGCTGAGCGAGGCCGAGTGCCTGCAATACCTGCTGCGCCTCGATCGCCTGCAACTGATCACCTTGTTGCCCGGCAACCGGATCCGGGTCAATGTGGCGCGCGACTTCGACTGGCTGGCCGACGGCCCGATCCGGCGCCACTTCAATGGCCAGGGCATGCCCGAGTTCGTGGCCGGCGGCTTCGACGGCGCCGGCGAGACCCTCGATTTCGCGCATGGGATGCTCACCGACAGCGCGCGCGCCAAGCTGCAGCACGAGCTGCGCCTGATGCGCGCCCGTTTCGCCCAACTGCACGAGGAAAGCCTGGCTGCGCCTTTGGCGCACCGGCGCGGCAGCGGGCTGCTGCTGGCGCTGCGCGAATGGGAGCCGGCTGCCTTCGCCGCCCTGCGCCGCTGATCTCGACGATTCCGGAACCATCGTAAGGGTTGCCCTAAGCCACTGTTGGGTGTACGGTAGGCAGCAATGCGCGAAGCCTGCGACAGATCAAGGTGAGCCACCGGGCACTGCGCCGGCGCAAGAGTGCGCCGAAACTCTCGGTTATGTGAGGTATTAGACAGATCAGGTTGCCATAACAGGCGGATAGTAGGTGTCAGGGAGAGATTGACGCCATGAGAATGTCCATCGTCGCATTGGCCGTGCTCGGAGGGAGCGCGGCGTGCGCTTCGGCGCAAAATGACCCGGCGCCTTCGCAAGGAGCCGGCGCCGGGGCGATCCAGGAAGCCGTCTGCGGGGCCGACTGCCTGGCCGAGCTGCAGCTGGCGGCGCGCGCGGAGTCGATGCCGGCGGCGCTGTCTATCTTCACGCTCGAGAGCGCAGCCGACATCGAGCCTGCGCGCGAACGCGAGCGCCAGGGCACCGTCACCATCGGCCGCCAGTACAACCTCGATTACACCACGCTGAACGACGTCGGCGACCCGTTCCAGGGCGGCCTGGCGGCCCAGTCCGCGCCGCGCGGCATGCGCGCCGACGACAGCGTCGGCTACGAAGGGCGCTTTGCCGGCGTCAGCACCGGAGCCAAGTGGCGCAAGGGCGACGTCGACGGTTCGCCGTCGGGCCGCGCCTGGGGCATGACGGTCGGCGTCAACCTGGGCCCGCTGAACATCCGCGCCGCCCACCAGAACCGCAACGTGGCCAAGGTCAC
>DDKG01000004.1:72776-79948 GCA_002339265.1 Massilia sp. UBA2604
CGTGCGCCGCAACGACCGCGATCCCGCCAACAACGACGCGCGCCAGCTGGCGGTCGGCGCCAGCTATGCGGTGTCGCGCCGGCTGGATTTCTATGCCGCCTATTCGCGCATCCAGCACCTGAGCGGCACGCGGCTGGTCGAGCCGGGCAGCGGCTCGTCGCTGAACGTCGGGATGCGGCGCGCATTCTGATTTGGTCGCCGCCAGCGCGGCGACAATATGCGCCAAAATTCAGTACCCTGTCTCCATGGTTCATCAACACATATGGAGGCAATATGACTGGCACCAGCACACTCGATCCTGACAACTTCCCGGATCGCCCTGACCGCAACCTCGGCAAGGGCCACGGCATCGACGCGCTCGGCCCGAGCGATATCTCGGACACCGGCAGCGACGTCGTCGGCGGCCCCGGCTTCGCCGGCAATCTCGACCCCGAGCAGGTGCTCGACTTCGACGAGGGCACCACGTCCGACCTCGAAGCCAGCCATGCCGGCGACACCGCCGGACCCGACGTCGGCGACGCCGACTTCTCGGGCGACAGCGATATGGGCGGCACCGGCGAACGCGCCGCGGCCGGCCGCGACGCCGTGTCCAGGGACGGCGCCGACATCGATACCGACCGCATCGAGGCCATCCCCGATCTGCCGCTGACCGAGGATGACACCGACTTCTTAGCGAGCCGTCCGCCGACTCAGCGCGAACGCAGCTAACAGGGCGCCGCCGCCCAGCAGGGCGGTGGTGATCTGCTTGGAGCGCAGCTGGGCCGCGGTGTACGGGCTGCGCTCATGGGTTTGATAGATGCCCTGGCGCTCGCGCAGTTCGCGCGTGTGGTCGGGCTTGTGCAGGGCGTCGCGGCGGCCCGGATCGGTCGGCGCCTCCGACTTCTGGTTCCTGAACATGGTCGCCGTCACGTATTTGTCGAAGGCGCGCGGCAGGAAGCGGGCGCCCGACGAATTCATCTTGGCCGCGCCGCCGACGAACACGTCGCGTTTCGGATGCTGGGCCGCGTACAGGATGGCGTCGGCCACCAGCTCCGGCGCATACACCGGCGACGGCAGCTTCGGTTCCTTGTCCATATAGTTCTTGGCGTGCACCGCGAACATGGTGTCGATGCCCGACGGCTTGACCAGGGTGATCGACATCGGCGCGCCTTCCTTCTCCAGTTCCATGCGCAGCGAGTCGGTGAAGCCTTTCACCGCGTGCTTGGACGCCGCATACATGCCCTGCAGCGGGATGCCGTGGTCGGACAGTTCGCTGCCCAGGTTGATCAGGGCGCCGCCGCCGCGCTGCTTCATGTGCTTGACCGCTTCCAGCGAGCCGTTCACGACGCCCCAGAAATTGGTCTGGAACAGGCGGTGGTGGTCTTCGGGCGAGACGTCCTCGATGCGGCCGAAGATCGAGATGCCGGCATTGTTGACCCAGGTGTCGATGCGGCCGAATTCGCGGATGGCGGCCTCGCCGATGCGCTCGACGTCCTCGATCTTGCCGACGTCGGCGGTGACGGCGATGACGTCGGCGCCGCGCGCGCGCAGCTCGTGGACGAGTTCGTCGAGCGCATCGTCGGCGCGCGCCGCCAGCACCAGGCGTGCGCCGCGCTCGGCGGCCATGCGCGCGGTCGACAGGCCGATGCCGCTGGTGGCGCCGGTGATGACCATGACTTGTTCGTTGATCTTGCGGAGTTTGACTGACATTGCGTGATCCTTTCCGTGTTCGGTTGTGCGGGGAAGGACCGCCGCGTTCGCGACAGCGATGCGCGGCAGGCCACGTTAGTGAATTGTTCACTTCGTGACCGAGTTTGCTATTTCAAGGGATTTTCTGGCGCGCGGGAGGTTGGCAGACGTGCGGATGATGCGGCCCGCTGCCCCAAAACGTCGTTCCCGCGAAGGCGGGAACCCGAGTTTCTCAGCATTACCTCTACGGTCAATCACAGTAGTAGCGCATATGACTTGGGTTCCCGCCTGCGCGGGAACGACGAGCTGATGGATGCAGTCGGTACCCGTGCGTATCGCATTACTACGCAAAAAACGCCGCCCCACCAGCGGCGGAAACGGCGTCCAGGAGACAGGGATGCTGCGTGCCGCTTACTTCTTGGTGTAGATCTGGTCGAAGATGCCGCCGTCCGCGAAGTGCGTCTTCTGCGCCGTGGTCCAGCCGCCCAGCTCGCTGATCTGGAACAGCTTGATCTGCGGGAACTGCGAAGCATATTTCTTGGCGAACTTGTCGACCGCCGGGCGATAGTAATTCTTGGCGATGATGTCCTGGCCTTCGTCGCTGTACAGGTATTCCAGGTAAGCCTGGGCCACCTTGCGGGTGCCTTTCTTGTCGACGTTCTTGTCGACCACGGCCACCGGCGGCTCGGCCAGGATGCTCAGCGACGGCGCGACGATCTCGAATTTATCGGGGCCGAGTTCGCGCAGCGCCAGCAGCGCCTCGTTTTCCCAGGCCAGCAGCACGTCGCCGATGCCGCGCTCGACGAAGGTGGTGGTCGAACCGCGCGCGCCCGAATCGAGCACCGGCACGTTCTTGTACAGGGCGCCCAGGAATTCGGCTGCCTTCTGCGGATTGCCGCCCGGCTGGCGCAGCGCGTAGCCATAGGCCGCCAGGTGGTTCCAGCGCGCGCCGCCCGAAGTCTTCGGGTTCGGCGTGATCACCGAGACGCCCGGCTTGACCAGGTCGTTCCAGTCCTTGATCTTCTTCGGATTGCCCTTGCGCACCAGGAACACGATGGTCGAGGTGTACGGCGAGCTGCGGTATTGCAGCTTCTGTTCCCAGCCCGGATTGATCAGGCCCTTGTCGCGGATGGCGTCGATGTCGTAGGCCAGCGCCAGGGTGACGACGTCGGCCTGCAGGCCGTCGATCACCGAACGCGCCTGCTTGCCCGAGCCTCCGTGCGATTGCTTCACGTTGACGTTGTCGCCGGTCCTGGCTTTCCAGTGCTTGGCGAAAGCCGCGTCGAACTCATGGTACAGCTCGCGGGTCGGGTCGTACGACACGTTGAGCAGGTTGACGTCGGCGGCAAACGCCGAGGTCTGCACCAGCAGCGTCAGTGCTGCCAGGGAACGGATGAAGGTTTTGCGAAGCATTTATTATCTTTCTGGAGGGTGGGAACCCGTAGCCTACGGTCTCACCCGGTAGAAAGAAAACGAATAAATTCACGCATCCATATGCATTTTTTCAACGTAGATCTGGGTGCGCTTCGCTACCTGTTAGTGCGCCTTGGAAAGAATGAGCAGCCAGCGGCGGAACAGCAGGATCTCGACGTGGCCTGCTTCGACGCCGGTATCGCACTCGATAATCGGATTGACCGCATAGAAGCGCTTGCGGAAGTCACGGGTGACGAGGATTTCGCGGCGGCCGATGCGCGCCAGGAAAGGGACGGGTGCGTGTTCCAGGCCGAAGGAGCTGTTCAGAGTGGTCATGTTCGTTTCCTTGTTTCGAAGTGGTTGTGCAGTAAGGAAAGAATAACACAACTACTGTACAAATCTACAGCTACTGTTCGGATATACAGTAAATTTTTGCGTGTGTGGTTTTTTCGCCAAGTCAGTCATAATCAACGCCATGAGCAATGTCCTGCCCCGTCTCCACCGTTTTGCCGCCGCCCGTTTCTCGCCGGAAGGCGAGTACGGCCTCCATCTCACCGTCGGCGTCGTCCTCCTGCTGCTGGCGATGGCGGGCTTCGCCCACCTGGCCGGCGCCGTGGTCGCCGGCGCGCCGATCACCCAGCTCGACGTGGTGGTGGCCGACTGGCTGCACGCGCACGCGAGCCAGGGCGGCCTGCTGCGCGACGCGCTGCTGGTGCTGACCCATATCCACAGCACGCCCGGCGTGCTGGCGATCGCCTTCGGCGTCGGCGTCTGGTTTTACCGCCGTGGGCATCGCTACTGGATCGTGGCGCTGGTCTCGAGCGTGCCGGGCGGGATGCTGCTCAATGTGGCGCTCAAGCATACCTTCGAGCGCGCGCGTCCCCATTTCGAGGAACCGATCCTCACCCTCACTACCTATAGTTTCCCGAGCGGGCACACGATGGCCGCTACCGTGCTGTACGGCCTGCTGGCCTGTTATTTCGCGCGCCATGCCAGGTCATGGATCGGACGCCTGCTGCCCTTCGTGCTGGCGGCGCTGATGATCGGCCTGATCGCGTTCTCGCGCATGTACCTTGGCGCGCACTACCTGACCGACATCCTGGCCGCGCTGGCCGAGGGCTGCGGCTGGCTGGCGATCTGCATCGGCGGCGCCGCAACCCTGAACCGGCGCCATGCCGCGCGCCAGCGGCGCGCAGCAGGCAGGGCGCCGCCACAGGAAATATAAAAGGAGATTCCCCCGATGCGCACCCTCGTTCACCTGTCCGACCTGCATTTCGGCCGCGTCGACCAGGCCTTGCTCGGTCCCTTGCGCGAACTGGTCGAGCGCATCGCGGCCGACGTGGTCGTGATCTCGGGCGACCTGACCCAGCGCGCCAAGGTCGAGGAATTCGAAGAGGCGCGCGCCTTCCTCGACACGCTGCCCGGTCCGCAGATCATCGTGCCCGGCAACCACGACATCTCGCTGTACAACGTGTTCCGCCGCTTCATGCGGCCCCTGGCGCGCTACAAGCGCTACATCACCGACGAGCTCGAGCCCGTGTTCATCGACGACGAGATCGCCGTGGTAGGCGTCAACACCGCGCGCTCGCTGACGATCAAGGACGGCCGCATCAGCCACGAACAGGTGGCGGGGCTTCGCGCGCGCCTGGCCGGCCTGGGGCCGCAGGTCACGCGCATCGTCGTCACCCACCATCCCTTCGACCTGCCGGAGCATTTTGAAAAGCGCGACCTCGTGGTGCGCGCGCCGATGGCGATGGAAGTGTTCGCCGAAACCAATGTCGACATCCTGATGGCCGGCCACATGCACGCCAGCCATGCCGGCAGCACGGCGGCGCGCTACCAGATCGCGGAGTACGCGGCGCTGGTGATCCAGGCCGGCACCGCTACCTCTACGCGCGGGCGTGGCGAGGTCAATTCCTTCAATGTGGTGCGGGTCGAGCCGCAGCGGGTCGAGATCGACCGCTATGGGTGGGATGTGGTGGGGGGCAGGTTTGAGCTGGTCACGACCGAGAAGTTCGTGCGGGCCGGGAGCATCTGGTCGCCGCATAGCGATGGGATGCTGGCCGCGGGATTGTGAGACGGCCCGCAGCACAAGCACGTCGTTCCCGCGTAGGCGGGAACCCAAGTTTGCATGCGTTGCCGATACAGTTAGATTGCGTGGCGGCTTGAAGGACTTGGGTTCCCGCCTCCGCGGGAACGACGTTCGTAAGGTAGCGATTGAGTCAGGCGCCGGCGTCAGATCCAGTACTCGGTCAAGCGCGACATCATCTCGCGCAACCGATCGCTCCACGGCCGCCGCTTCCACTCATCGAGCTTGATCTCCTTCGAGTGGCGCAGGTCTTCCCTGAACGCCGCCTCCATGTCGCGCCCGAAGTGCGGATCGAGCACCACCACATTGACTTCGTAGTTGTGGATGAAGCTCCGGCGGTCGATATTGGCCGAGCCGATCGACGACCACATGCCGTCGATGACAGTCGTCTTGGCGTGCAGCACCGCTACCTGCAGCTGGAAGATGCGCACGCCGCCTGCCAAGAGCTCGTGGTAGAACGACTCGCCCGCATACTTGATGAAGTCGTGGTCCGACACGCCCGGCAGCACCAGCTGCACCTCGACCCCGCGCTGGGCCGCCGCGATCAGGCCGTCGACGATCTGTTGGTCCGGCACGAAGTAGGCCGCCGTCAGGTGGATCGACTTCTTCGCCTCGCCAATCGCCAGCACCAGCGATTTATAGATTTCCGAATCGCGGTCGGGCGACGTCGCCAGCACCCGCACCACTTTCTCGCCTACCGGCACGAGTTTCGGGAAGTACTCGACCTCGGGCAGCTCGCCCGCGTCCTGGTGCACCCAGTTGTCGATGAAGGCCCACTGCAGGGCGCCGACCGCCGGTCCCTCGATCTTGATATGGGTGTCGCGCCAGCCGACGTCTTCCTCGTTGACCTTGCCGGCGCGCTTGTTCGAGCGGAACAGCGAGCTGTTGGCATAGGTGCTGCTGATATTGATGCCGCCGGTGAAGGCGACCTTGCCGTCGACGACCATGATCTTGCGGTGATCGCGGTTGTTCAGCGCCCACTTGCCGGGCCGCTTGGTCGGGTTCACCGGATTGAACACCAGTACGTTGACGCCGGCCTGTTGCAGGCGTTCGAAGAATTCCTTCGGCGTGGCCAGGGTGCCGACGCCGTCGACGATGATGTTGACGGTCACGCCGTCACGGCGCTTCTGCATCAGGATCTCGGCGAACTGGGTGCCGATCTCGTCATGGTCGAAGATATAGGTCTCGAGGTTGATCGAGGTCTTCGCGTTCTTCGCCGCCTCCATCATGGCGCGCATGGTGGCCGGGCCGTCGAACAGCAGCGAGACCTGGTTGCCGGCGATCAGCGGCACCCCGGTCGCCTGCTCTTCGAGCACCGCCAGCTGCTTGAGGTCGGGCGAGGCGCGCGCCCAGCGCCGCTTGAGAAGCGCTGCTGCCTGTCCGTCCTTCAGCTCGCCGCGTTGGGTGGCGACGGTGGGGACGGCCTTGTCGGGCGCTCCGGCGATGGTGCTGCGGTCGGGCAGGGCCTTGCATGAAGCTACCACGCAGACGAAACCGATGAAGCCGAACCAGGCGGCGAAGCGCTTCTTGTTCATTTTGTTCCCCTCGAGGACACGGTATCGGGCGGCGGCAGCTGGCGGTGCCGCGGGCCCAGGAAGAATTCGACCGGCGAATAGGCGAAGCGCCGGCCCAGTGCCTGCACCAGCAGGATCCAGCGCTTGAACACGATCTTGCGTGCGCGCAGCGCCACCCACAGCGCCAGCCCGAAGCTCACCAAGAGGTTGACGGTGCCGATCAGCAGCACGCCGGCGGTGGCGTTGGCGATCTGGGGCCAGGTCATGGCGTAGTCCAGGGCCACCAGCGCGGTGGCGAAGTTGGCGGCCGAGAAGGTGATGTGACGGATGTCGATCGGCAGGCCGAGCAGGAAACCGATGGTGCCGGTGGTGCCGAGCAGGATGCCGAAGAAGAAGTTACCCATCAGGCCGCCGAGATTGTCCTCGACATAGCGGCCCAGGCGCGCCACGCGCTCGGCGCCCAGCAGGCGGCGCAGGCCGCGGATCTG
>DDKG01000332.1:0-11790 GCA_002339265.1 Massilia sp. UBA2604
CCGAGCAGGTCGTCGGCGGGGCGCCGTTCAACGTGGCGCGCCACCTGGCCGCCTTCATGGCGCCGGTGCTCAGCATCACCCGCATCGGCGACGACAAGAGCGGCCAGCTGGTGCGCGCCGAGTTCGAACGCTTCGCCATGAGCGAGGCCGGGCTGCAGATCGACCCGCTGGAAGAAACCGGCCGCGTGCTGGTCGAGCGCGGCCCGCGCGGCCACCGCTTCACCATTTTGCCGAACCAGGCCTACGATTTCATCGACCGCGCCGCGGCCGTGGAGAGCGTGGAAGGCGTCGCCCCTGGCTTCATCTATTTCGGCATGCTGGCCCAGCGCCATGAAGTCTCGCGCGGCGCGCTCAAGGCGGTGCTCGATGCCGGCGTGGCGCCACGCTTCCTCGACCTCAACCTGCGCGACGGCCAGTACGACGAACGCGGCGTCACCCGTTCGCTGCAGGCGGCGAACATCGTCAAGGTCAACGAAGAAGAATTGCAGGTGCTGTTCGGCTGGTATTTCCAGATCAAGCCGGACGATCCGCCGCTGGCCGCCGACGAGGTGCATGCCTCGTGCCAGGCGCTATTGAAGATGTTCTCGCTCGACGCCCTGATCGTCACCCTGGGCCACCGCGGTTCGGTGTACTTCGACAGCGAGGGCCGGGTCCTGACCCAGCGCGATCATCCGGCTCCGCCCTTCGTGATCGATACGGTGGGGGCGGGGGACGCCTTTGCGGCGATCTTCCTGCTGGGACGGATGCGAGACTGGCCGCTGGAAACCAGCTTGTCGCGCGCGAACGAATTCGCCGGCGCGATCTGCGCGATTCCCGGCGCGGTGCCGAGGGATATGGGGTTCTACGACAAGTGGATGACGCGCTGGCGCTGACAACTTCCAGCCACGCCGGATGGGTCGTTCCCGCGGAGGCGGGAACCTAAGTTACGACGAACAGCCAGCAGCGTTGGACGCACCACTGGTCTTTATACATTACGACGCGATCTGGCTCTGCAGGTAGTTCTGGATGCCGACCTTGACGATCAGGTCGAGCTGGGTTTCCAGCCACTCGATGTGCTCTTCGGTGTCTTCCAGGATCATCAGGAACAGGTCGCGCGACACGTAGTCGGCGGCCGCTTCCGAGGCGGCGATGCCTTCCTTGACGGTCACTTGCGCGGCGCGTTCCAGCTTCAGGTCGCATTCCAGCATTTCCTGAGTCGATTCGCCGATCAGCAGCTTGTGCAGCGCCTGCAGGTTCGGCAGGCCGTCCAGCATCAGGATGCGGTCGATCAGCTTGTCGGCGTGCTTCATTTCGCCGATCGATTCTTCGTACTCTTTCTTGCCCAGTTTTTCCAGGCCCCAGTGGCGGTACATGCGCGCATGCAGGAAATACTGATTAATTGCGGTGAGTTCATTGGTCAGCTGTGCGTTCAGCAGACGGAGAACGTTTTGATCGCCTTTCATATGGTGCCCCTGATGATTTTGAATGGGCTCAATGATAGCAAACAAGCCGCTGGAATATGCCCCCAAAAGGGAGAAAATTGGCGAAAAAAGCGCATTAAATCGAAGAAAAAGCCACAAAATGCGGCGTAATAAAAACCGTTCTCACTCCATAGTGAAAACGATTATTGCTACCGCAGAAAAGCACGGAATTTGATGCTTCGCCGCGAAAGATGCGGTCACAATAATGTCCATGCCACATCCCTTTCTGGGCAAGGTCGCCAGGCCTGCCAGGTTGCGCAGTTTCCCATGGCAGGCACGCATCGACAGCTCGTCAATGCGCGGGCTACGGGGCGTCTCATCAGGCCTCGCCGCAAAGCTCAGCTCGGCCATTTTCGCAAGGACTCGATCAGACCGAATCTTTTTGTACGAGTTGATAGATTGCAGTGTTCTGAATGTTGCGCTCTTTGAAAACGATCACCGGACCTCCCTCTTTCTGATTCTCCCAGTGTTCATCTGCGACCTTCTTGAATTGGCGACCGATCGTCTTGCGGGTATTCGGCGAGAGATCGATCCATTTACCTTGAATTGCCTGGCGGTAGAGTTCCGTCGCCTTGAAGCTTTGGTCGTATTGCAGTCCAAGTGCATATTTGTGCATTTTGTGCACAGTTTCTTGAATCGCTTCCTCCGACAACTCATCGCCCGGCTTGCTATCGGCGGTGATTTCATCGTCGGACAACGATTTCTCACGAATCCTGCTAAGCAAGGTAATCAATAGCTCGGATTCGTAGGCAGTAATGGCCCGGGTGTCGATTTCGATTTTCATGATTCATCTTTCGGTTGGTAAGTGAGTTAAGCATAACCTGTTAACTCTATGTGCACAATAGGTTGTTATGGTTTTTCTGATGTTAGGTATCGTTAGCACAGATGTTGTTACTCGAGGTTGGTACGTCGGCGGCGCGCACGTGCGCCTACAGCTTGCTGGAGTCGAAGGGCTTGACCGGGTAGTCGTCGGCGCCGGCGTCGCGTCTTAGGTCGCGCGCAGGCCGTGCAGCACGGACAAGATCAGGCCTTCCTGGCGCGTGCGTTCGCGGATGGCAGCGGCCGGCATGGCGGCGTCTTCGACCAGCAGGATGGTCATGGAAAGGTTCGGGAGTCGTTAACTGGCAGTATTGCGCGGCCAGTATGGCGGGCGCCGGTTAACAGCTTTTTAACGCCGGGGACGGGCGAAAAAAAGCCCCGCGCAGGACGGGGCAGGAGAGATTCAAGAGAGATTCAGGAGAGGACGATTCAGGCCGCTTGCGGGATGCGGCGCACTTCGGTGATCGTGGTCTTGCTGTCGATGTGTTCGTGCAGGACTTCGCGCGCATAGCTGACGCATTTGCCACACATGGTGCCGACGCCCAGTTCCTTGCGCAGCTCTGCTATCGAGGAGATGCCCAAATCTGCCGCCTGGCGGATTTCACGGTCGGAGATGTTGTTGCAGACACAGACGATCATCGAAACTACCCTTGCTGTTTATGCTACAAAAATGCGAATCATTCTCATTTGCGTTGCTATTTTCTGTAAACCCGGCCGCTAAAGCAAGCGAATTCTTCATATCTTCTGCACTTTTTTTGTGCTTTTCGTCCAGGCAATGACAAGCTGCAAATAGTAATAGTTCGCATTTAGGTTTATGATGTCGGCATCATTCCTGTCGCTGTCTCATAAGCGCAACAACCATTTGGAAGCTGCCATGACCCTAGCCCCCTCCCTGTCCACACTCGACTCGCTGAAAGCGGGCCAGAGTGCCACCGTAGTCCAGCTGGCGCCGCATGCGCAGGGCGGCATCGACGTCCAACGCCGCCTGATGGAACTGGGCTTCGTGCCGGGCGAGCGCATTCGCGTGCTCAAGCGCGTGCTGGGTGGACCGCTGGCGGTCAAGGTCGGCGAATCGACGTTCGCCCTGCGCCGCTTCGAAGCGGCGCTGGTCTCGATCAAGGTGGATTGAACGCATGGGAGTCATGGAACAACAAGTGGGTGCTCGCACCCCATTGGTCGCACTGTTGGGCAACCCCAATTGCGGCAAGACCGCGCTCTTCAACCGTCTCACCGGCTCGCGCCAGAAGGTCGCGAACTACGCCGGCGTCACCATCGAGCGCAAGGAAGGCAGCTTCAAGTCGCCGTCCGGCCGCGCCTTCCGCGTGCTCGACCTGCCAGGCGCCTACAGCTTGAACGCGCAGACGCCGGACGAAGGCATCACCCGTGACGTGGTGGCCGGCCTGCGCGCAGGCGAAGCCGCGCCGGACGCCGTGCTGTGCGTGGTCAACGCGACCAACCTGCGCCTGAACCTGCGCCTGGTGCTGGAACTCAAGCGCCTCGGACTGCCGATGGTGCTGATCCTGAACATGGTCGACGTCGCGAAAAAGCGCGGCATCGAGATCGACACCGCGAAGCTGTCGCAGGAACTGGGCATGCCGGTGGTGGAAACCGTCGCCATCCAGTCGGGCGGCGAACAGGCGCTGCTGGCCGAGCTGGATCGCATGCGCTTCGATGCGCCGGTCAAGGCCAATCCGCTGTCGGCGATCGACGCGGTGCCGGTCGAAGAGACCCAGCGCGAGGTGCGCCGCATCCTGGCCGCCGCCGTCTCCACCGCGAAGGACACCGGCAACCTGACCGAGAAGATCGACCACATCGTGATGCATCCGGTCGCGGGACCGATCATCCTGGCCGCGCTGATGTTCCTGATCTTCCAGGCCGTGTTCAGCTGGGCCGGCACGCCGATGGACCTGATCGAGGCCGGCGTCGGCGCCCTGGGCGAAGCGGTCGGTTCGGTGCTGGGCGAAGGCATCCTGCACAGCCTGATCGTGGACGGCATCATCGCCGGCGTCGGCAGCGTGCTGGTGTTCCTGCCGCAGATCATTATTCTGTTCTTCTTCATCCTGCTGCTCGAAGACGTCGGCTACCTGCCGCGCGCAGCCTTCCTGCTGGACCGCATCATGGGCAGCGTCGGCCTGTCGGGCCGCGCCTTCCTGCCGCTGTTGTCCTCGTTCGCCTGCGCGATCCCCGGCGTGATGGCCGCGCGCACGATCCAGAATCCGCGCGACCGCCTGGTGACGATCATGATCGCGCCCTTGATGACCTGTTCGGCGCGCCTGCCGGTATATGCGCTGTTGATCGCGGCCTTCATCCCCGACCAGACCGTGGCCGGCATCCTCAACCTGCAGGGCCTGGTGCTGTTCATCCTGTACATGGCCGGCATCCTGTCGGCGATGGCGGTGGCCTGGTTCATGAAGCGCCGCAGCACCTACCAGCAGCATGCGCTGATGCTCGAACTGCCGGCGTATCACTGGCCGCAACTGAGCGCGCTGGCCTCGGGCCTGTGGGAGCGCACCAAGATCTTCCTGATGCGGGTCGGCACCCTGATCCTGACCATGATGGTCCTGCTCTGGCTGCTGTCGAGTTTCCCGGGTGCGCCGGAAGGCGCCACCGAGCCGCCGATCTACTACAGCGTGGCCGGCATGATCGGTCGCGCGCTGGAAGTGATCCTGGCGCCGATCGGCTTCAATTGGCAGATCGCGATCGCGCTGGTGCCGGGCATGGCCGCGCGCGAAGTGGCGGTCGGCGCGCTGGGCACCGTGTACGCGCTGTCGGGCGGGGACGAAGTCGGCGACACCCTGGCGCCGCTGATCGCGCAATCGTGGTCGCTGGCCACTGGCCTCGCGCTGCTGGCCTGGTATGTCTATGCGCCGCACTGCCTGCCGACGCTGGCCACCGTGGCCCGCGAAACCGGCAGCCGCAAGTACGCCTGGATCATGGCCGGCTATATGTTCGCGCTGGCCTACGTGGCGGCCTTCATCGTCTACCGCGTCACCCTCGCCATCACCGGAGCGTAAATCATGCAGGAACTGGCCGTCATCGTCATCGTGCTTGCCTCGGCGCTGTACCTGGGCGCGAAATACATGTCGGCCGGCCTGCGCGCGCGCCTGGTCATGCACCTGACCCGGGGCGGCCGCAAGTCGGTCCTGGCCCGCTGGCTGGACAAGTCCGGCGGCGGCGGTTGCGGCGGCGGCAGCTGCGGCAGCGGCTGCGCACCCAAGCAACCGGACCCGCCAGGCAAGCACCGCGTGATCAAGCTGCACCAGCGCTGAACATCGGCGCCGCCATTCAATTCTCCAGCGCCTGGATCAGGCGCTGCGCATCGCGCGGCGCATGCACCTTGATGTCGTTGTCGAAGTAGCAGTAGACGTCGCGCGTGGCGCGCTTGCGCGGCGCCTTGCTCGAGACCAGGCGGGCGTCCTTCGGCTGCCCCCCTTCGCGCCAGGCGCGAATCTTCCTTGCCCAGCGCGCGATGGCGTCGTCGTCGTAGCCGCTGGCGTACAGTTCCGTGTCGCCATGCAAGCGCAAGTACATGAAGTCGGCCGTCACGTCTTCGATCTGCGGCCATTTGCCGGCGGTGTCGGCCACCACCAGCGCCACCCTGTACTTGCGCAGCAGGGCGATGAAGGCGGGATCCTCGAAGCTTTCGTGGCGAATCTCGACCGCGTGGCGCAGGCGTCTCTTCGGTCCCGGATCGAGCATGGTCCGGCCTTTCATGCGCGCCTCGTGGCCCCTGGCCAGTTCCGCCGCGGCGTGGGTGTCGTGCGGCAGCAGCGCGAGAAAGGCTTCGAAGCGCTCCGCGTCGAACGCGAAATTGGGCGGGAACTGCCACAGCATCGGGCCCAGCTTTTCGCGCAGTTCGAACACGCCCGAGGCCAGCACATTGGCCAATGGTTTTTCGACGTCGCGCAGGCGCAGCATGTGGGTGATGAAGCGGTTGCCCTTGACCGCGAACACGAAGCCGGGCGGCGTGGCCTCGTACCAGGCGGCATAGCTTGCAGGCTTCTGCAGTGCGTAGAACGAGCCGTTGATCTCGATGCTCGGCAGCTGGCCGGATGCGTATTCGAGCTCGCGGCGCTGGGCCAGGCCGGCCGGATAGAACTTGCCGCGCCACGGTACGTAGCGCCAGCCCGAGATGCCGATGTAGGTCGATCCGCTCATGCCTGCCACGATACACGGCGTGCCTGCGCGCGGTCGTGCGCTGGCGCACCCAGCTGGACCCGACGCCGACGCCCTTTTGGCAAAGGCGCAACAGTGCTAAGCTAACGCCCAATATCACTACCGAAGCCGCCATGATCGTCGTCCACCACCTGAACAACTCGCGCTCGCAGCGCATCCTGTGGCTGCTGGAAGAGCTGGGCCTGGAGTACGAGATCAAGCGCTACCAGCGCGACCCGAAGACCATGCTGGCCCCGCCCGAGCTGAAGGCGGTGCACCCGCTGGGCAAGTCGCCGGTGATTTCCGACGGCGACCTGGTCGTGGCCGAGTCGGGCGCCATCGTCGAGTACCTGGTCGAACGCCATGGCGAAGGCCGCCTGCGGCCTGCGGCCGGCACCCCGGCGCGCCTGCGCTATACCCACTTCCTGCACTACGCCGAAGGGTCGGCGATGCCGCCGCTGCTGCTCAAGCTGGTGTTCGACAAGGTCGAGAACAGCCCGATGCCGTTTTTTGTGAAGCCGATCGCGCGCGGCATCGCGCAAAAGGTCAAGGGCGGCTTCGTGCTGCCGCAGATCGCGCTGCACCTGGGCTACCTGGAAGCGGAACTGGGCAAGCATCCCTGGTTCACCGGCGAAGAGTTCACGGCGGTCGACATCCAACTCAGCTTTCCGCTGGAGGCGGCCGCCTCGCGCGGCGGGCTGGATGCCAAGTATCCGAACCTGTCCGACTTCCTCAAGCGCATCCACGCGCGCCCGGCCTATCAGCGCGCGCTCGAGCGCGGCGGCAAATACGAGATAGGCAAGGCGTAAGAGGAACCAATAGCATGGCCAAGCTGCTCGCCATCGACGGCCTGAACATCGTGCGCCGGGTGTACGAGGCCAGTCCCGAACCGGATTCGGACCTCAAGGCCAATATCGCCTTGCGCCATGCCTTCTCGTCGTTTCGCAACGTGCTCGAGACGCATGCGCCGACCCATGTGCTGGCGGCCTTCGACCACGGCGGCGATAACTGGCGCCACGCCCTGTATCCGCGCTACCGCGAGGGCCGGGCGGCGATGCCCTCTGAACTGCGCGCGGCGCTGCCCGAATTCCACGAGCGCCTGCGCGCAGCCGGCCTGCACGTGGTGTCGATTCCCGAGGTCGAGGCCGACGACGTGATCGCCACCGGCGTGATGCGCTGGCTGTCGGAAGGACGCGGGGAAGCCATCGTCGCCACCACCGACAAGGACCTGCATCCGCTGATCGCGCACGGCGCGCTGGTGTGGGACCATTTCAAGAACGAATGGCATGACGACGCCTGGGTGCGCCAGCGCTTCGGCGTCGCGCCCGAGCAGCTGCACGACCTGCTGGCGCTGATGGGCGACCCGACCGACGGCGTGCCCGGCGTGTCCAAGGTGGGCATGAAGACGGCCGCGCGCCTGCTCAATGCCTACGGCAGCCTGGACGCCGTCATCGCCGGGGCCGGCATCCTCAAGACGCCGCTGGGCGAAAGGCTGCGCGCCGAGCGTGAGATACTCGAGATCTCGCGCTGCCTGGTGTCGCTCAAGCTCGACGTGCGCCTGGGCGTGACCTGGAATATGCTGGCCTATGACTCTCACTAAACGGAAAGCGACGCAATGCTGAAGGCGGTAATCGTGGATGGAAACGCGGTCTCGCGTTCGATGCTGGGCACCGTGCTGGCCGACGGCAGCTACGAGGTGGTGGGCGCGACCCACACCAGCGCGCTCGGCTACGGCCTGGCGATCAAGCACCGCCCGCACGTGTTCTGCATCGCGCGCGAGCAGGTCGAGGACGGCAACAACGTGGTCGAACAGCTGCGCGCCGAGCTGCCCAAGACGCTGATCTTCCTGGTCTCGGGCACGCTCGATGCGCAAGCGGTGCAGTCGGCGGCGGCGCGCGGCGTGCACGGCTTCATCGTCAAGCCGTTCAAGGCCGACACCGTGCTCAAGACCATCCGCAATACCGTGATCGCCTTCGTCAAGAAGCAGCAGGCGGCGGCCAAGCCGGAGTGAAGCCCGCTAGCCGCGGCGCCTGACCTCGTCGGACGCGATCGCCGCCAGTTCGCGCAGCGCGCGCAGTTCGCGTTCGCGCAGGCGGCGCGGCTCGCTGTCGAGCACGCACAACGAACCGAGCGCCAGCCCATCCGCGGCAAGCACCGGATAGCCCGCATAGAAGCGGATGTGCGGCGCGCCGGTCACCAGCGGATTGCCGGCGAAGCGCGGATCGGCGCCGGCATCTTCCACCACGAATGCGCCGTCCTGCATGATGGTGTGGCTGCAGAAAGCTACCTCGCGCGGGGTCTCGCGCCGGTCCACGCCGACGCGCGACTTGAACCACTGGCGCCGGCCGGACAGCAGCGTGAACAGGGCCATCGGGCACTCGGTCACTTGGCTGGCCAGCCAGGTCACGCGGTCGAACACTTCTTCCTCGGGCGAATCCATCAGCCTGGTCGCGGCCAGCGCCGCCAGGCGCGGGGCTTCGTTGGCCGGCACCGGATGGGCTGGATCGGGAGTGGGCAGGAATTCGCCGCTTGGCGCATTGGCGTGGGCCGTGGACAGCACCTGCCCCTGCTGCTGCTGCAGCTGCAGCACGGCGCTGCGGCGCACCCGGCGATGGCCGCCCGGGGTCTTCCAGGTCGGCAACGCGCCACCCTCCATCCAGGCCTGGGCGGTGCTTACCGCCACGCCCAGCATCTGCGCCGCTTCGCGCGTGGTAAGGATCGGATCGTCGTTCTCGGCTCTTGTCGTCATGGTCTTGCGGTGCGCGTCAATATGCTGATTTTACACTAAGCAACAAAAAATGACGAATGTGACGATAGAATTCGTGATATTGTTGACTTAAGGAATGATTTTCGCAATACTGCATTTGATTTCGTCAATTTCGGCACTTTTTTTAGCGCGTGAGCGCCCACTTTGAGCAGCTCTCCATGAATTCACCCACCGATCCCGCGCTATTGACCATACCGCCGTACGAGGCCGCGCGCCTCGACGCCTTGCGCCGCCTGGAATTGCTGGATACCCCGCCCAGCGAAGCGTTCGACCGCATCACGCGCATGGCTGCCCAGCTCTTCAATCTGCCGATCGCCGCGGTATCGCTGACCGACAGCGACCGCCAGTGGTTCAAGTCGAAATACGGGATCAGCCACGACACCATCCCGCGCCAGCTCGCGCCGTGCGCGATGGTGGCGGCTACCTCCGGGCTGCTGGTCGTGCCCGACCTGCTCGAGGACGTCCACTTCCGCGACAGCGGCCTGGCCGCGGACGGCATCCGTTTCTATGCCGGCGCGCCGCTCACCACCAGCGAGGGCCACTGCCTGGGCGCGATGTGCGTGCTCGGCCTCGAACCGCGCCAGGTGACCGACGACGAGGGCCAGGCGCTGAAGGACCTGGCGACCATGGTCATGGCGCAGATCGAGCTGCAGCATGCGCTGGGACGGATTGACCCGGTCAGCGGCCTGGCCAACCGCAACCAGTTCATCGTCGACTTCAATGACATGGAACTGGCCGAGCCGGCCGGCGACATGCGCCTGGCGGCCCTGGTCAGCCTGGCCAGCCCGCAAGAGCTGAGCGACGCCCAGCGCGTGATGGGGGGCGGCTACCTGGACGAGATGGTGCGCGACGTGGTGCCGCAGCTGCGCCTGGCCGGCTCCGGCAAGATCTATCACGTCGGCAGCACCCAGTTCGCCTTCTTCGCGCCGCGTGGCGTCAGGCTCGAGACCTTCCGCACCCAGATGCAGTCGTGGCTCGATGCGCGCGCCAGCCACGGCCACGCGCGCTTCATCACGACCGTCACGGTCGGCATCGCGCCGTACACGATCGGCCAGACCGAGGGCCTGGACCTGCTGCGCAACATGCACAGCGCGGCGCACGACGGCCTGGCGGCCGAGCGCTGCGTGCGCGTGTTCTCATCCGAGCACGACGCGATCCTGCAGCGCCGCTTCTGGCTGGTGAACGCCTTCGGCGCCGCGCTCGAGAGCCGCAACCAGTTGCACCTGGTGTACCAGCCCAAGATCGGCCTGCGTGACGGCGCCTGCGCCAGCGTCGAGGCGCTGCTGCGCTGGAGCCATCCCGAGGAGGGCGCCATCTCGCCGGGCGAATTCATCCCGGTAATCGAAGGCACCTCGCTGGCGCGCGCCACCACCGAATGGGTGCTGGCCGCCGCGATGCGCCAGATGGCCGCATGGCGCCACGACGGCGTCACCTTGCAGGTGGCGGTGAACGTATCGGCAGTGAATCTCGAAGAGCCGGACTTCTGCGACCGGGTATTGAAGCTGCTGGTGCGCCACGGCCTGCCGGCCTCAAACCTGGCGATCGAACTCACCGAGAGTGCGCTGATGCGCAACCCGAAGATGGCGCAGGCCACGCTGGAGCGTCTGGCGCGCGCCGGGGTGCAGCTGGCGATCGACGATTTCGGCACCGGCTACAGTAGCCTGTCGTACCTGCAAAGCCTGCCGGCGAACGTGGTCAAGATCGACCAGAGCTTCATGCGCAACCTGGCGTGCGACGAACGCCGGCGCGCGCTGGTGGGGACGATGATCAAGCTGTCGCACGACCTGGGCCACAAGGTGGTGGCCGAAGGCGTGGAGACGGTGGAAGTGGAAGACTTCTTGCGCGCGGCGGGCTGCGACGAAGTGCAGGGCTACCTGCACGCGCGCCCGCTGGCGCCGAACGCGCTGGCCGAATGGCTGGCCGCGCGCGCCCGCTGAGAAATCAGGCGGGACCCGAGCGGGCGTCGATGATACCGCCGCCCAGGCAGACGTCGCCGTCGTACAGCACGGCCGACTGGCCGGGCGTCACCGCCCATTGCGGCTCGCTGAAATCGAGGGCGAACCTGCTGTCGCCTTCGGCCAGCACGCGGCAAGCCACGTCGGCCTGGCGATAGCGGGTCTTGGCCGACAGCGCGCGCGGATCCGGCGCTTCGCCCGCGATCCAGCTGGCCTGGCCGGCTTCCAGGCGGTTCGACAGCAGCCATGGGTGGTCGTGGCCCTGCACGATATACAGCTCGTTCTTTTCGATGTCCTTGCGCGCCACGAACCACGGTTCGCTGGTGCCGTCCGCGTTCTTGCGCGACTTGAGGCCGCCGATGCCGATGCCCTTGCGCTGGCCCAGCGTGTAGAACGACAGGCCGACGTGTTCGCCGACCTTCGTGCCGTCGTCGAGCCTGATCGGGCCCGGCTTGTAGGACAGGTAGCGGTTCAGGAAATCGCGGAACGGACGCTCGCCGATGAAGCAGATGCCGGTCGAATCCTTCTTGGCGGCGTTCGGCAATTTCAGCTTTTCGGCGATCTTGCGCACTTCGGTCTTGGGGATTTCGCCCAGCGGGAACAGCGACTTCGAGAGCTGCGCCTGGTTCAGGCG
>DDKG01000332.1:12021-22346 GCA_002339265.1 Massilia sp. UBA2604
GCGAACACGCGGTCCTTGTATTCGGAGGCGAAGTTGACCGCCTCGATGTCGACCCCGACCACGTCGGCCACGCTGGCCGCGTCGATCCAGTCCTGGCGCGTCGAGCAGTATTCGGAGTCGTCGTCGTCTTCCCAGTTCTTCATGAACAGGCCGACCACGTCGTAGCCCTGTTCCTTCAGCATCCACGCCGCGACCGAGGAGTCGACTCCGCCCGACATCCCGATCACGACTTTTTTCTTGCTCATGTTACGTCCGTATTGAATTCAGATCCCGCCCTCGAACACCGAGGGGTGGGTGTGCAGCAGGGACAGCGGCGTGCTCTGGCCGGCCAGGTAGTCGTCCACGCACTTGAGCACGATCGGGCTGCGGTGGCGGTCGGCGGTGGCGGCGATCTCGTCGCGCGTCATCCACAGGGTGCGCAGGATGCCTTCGTCGAGCGGCTGGTCGAACTTGCGGCCAACGGCCCCGGCGAAGGTGAAGCGCAGGTAGGTGACGTCGGCATTGCGCGACTTCGAGTGGTAGCGCGACATGTACATCCCCACCAGCGTGCGCGGTATGAACTCGTGGGCGGTTTCCTCGAGCGCTTCGCGCACGACCGCCTGCTCCAGCGATTCGTGCGGGTCGAGATGGCCGGCGGGCTGGTTCAGCTTGATGCCCTCGCTCGTCTCTTCCTCGATCAACAGGAAACGGCCCTCGTGCTCGATGATCGCAGCCACGGTAACCGATGGTTTGAAGATGTCGCTCATGCCTGTCCTTGAAAATGAGCCGGTATTCTACCTCGGGCAAGGGCTGCTCTGCTCAGCCTTGCCCTGCCTGCGGTGCTTGCCTGTCGTTAATTCGGCTTGATCTGTCGCAAAAATGCCGGCAAATCGATCGCGAGGCGTGAGTTTTGTCACAAGCATTGCAAATTCATTAAAAGCAGGCGACTATTAGGGTAATTGCCGTAAAGACAGGTTGTGCACTCGAGTATTCCAACGTACGGAGGTGTCATGAGGATAGGCATACCGGCCGAGACAAGGCCGGGCGAGACGCGTATTGCAGCAACTCCCGAAACCGTCAAGAAGCTGGCCGCCAAACACCAGGTGCTGGTGCAGGCCGGCGCCGGCCTGCATGCCGCGGCGCCCGACAGCGCCTTCGAGGCGGCCGGCGCCAGCATCGTCGATGCCGCCACGGCCTTCGGCGCCGACATGGTGCTCAAGGTGCGCAGCCCGGACGCCGCCGAACGCGGCCTGATGCGGCGCGACGCGGTGCTGGTCGGGATGCTCGACCCCTTCGACGCCGACAACCTGGCCGCGCTGGCCGCGAGCGGCCTCACCGCCTTCGCGCTGGAAGCGGCGCCGCGCATCACGCGCGCGCAGTCGCTCGACGTGCTCTCTTCGCAGGCCAATATCGCCGGCTACAAGGCCATCCTGCTGGCCGCCAATACCTATGGGCGCTTCATGCCGATGCTGATGACGGCGGCCGGCACGGTCAAGGCGGCGCGCGTGCTGATCATGGGCGTGGGCGTGGCCGGCTTGCAGGCGATCGCCACTGCCAAGCGCCTGGGCGCCGTGATCGAGGCGTCCGACGTGCGTCCGCCGGTCAAGGAACAGGTGGAGTCGCTCGGCGCCAAGTTCATCGACGTGCCCTACCTGACCGACGAGGAGCGCGAGATCGCCCAGGGCAGCGGCGGCTATGCGCGGCCGATGCCGGCCGACTGGATGCGGCGCCAGGCCGACCTGGTACACGAACGCGCGAAGCTGGCCGACATCGTCGTCACCACCGCCCTGATCCCGGGCCGCAAGGCGCCGGTGCTGATCGGCGAGGAGACGGTGCGCGCGATGAAGCCGGGCTCGGTGATCGTCGACATGGCCATCGCCCAGGGCGGCAACTGTCCGCTGACGGAACTCGGCAAGACTGTCGTCAAGCACGGGGTGCATATTATCGGCGAGCCCAATCTGGCGGCGCTGGTGCCGGCCGATGCGTCGGCCCTGTATGCGCGCAACGTGCTGGACTTCCTCAAGCTGGTGATCGACAAGGACGACCGCTTCTTCATCGATCGCGAGGACGAGATCGTGACCGCGACGCTGGTGTGCGCGAATGGGGAAGTATTGCGCAAGTAGATTCAGTCGAGCCAGAACAGAACAGGACAGGAGACAAAGGCATGGACATCAGCCACACCATCATCAACCTGATCATCTTCGTGCTGGCGATCTACGTCGGCTACCACGTGGTCTGGACCGTCACCCCCGCGCTGCACACGCCCCTGATGGCGGTTACCAATGCCATCTCGGCGATCGTGATCGTCGGCGCCATGCTGGCCGCCGGCCTGACCGAAGGCCTGACCGGCCGCGTGGCCGGCACGGTGGCGGTGGCGCTGGCGGCGGTGAACGTGTTCGGCGGCTTCCTGGTCACCCAGCGCATGCTGGAGATGTTCAAGAAGAAGGAGCCGAAGGCCGTGAAGGAAAAGCTCGAGGCGAAGATCGAGGAGAAGCAGGCATGAACGCGATCAGCATGAACGTCGTCACCCTGTTCTACCTGGTCGCCTCGGTCTGCTTCATCCAGGCGCTCAAGGGCCTGTCCTCGCCCTCGACCGCGCGCCTCGGCAACGCCTTCGGCATGGCCGGGATGGCGATCGCCGTAGTGACCACGGTGGCGCTGATGCTCAAGCTGCAGGGCAATCTGGGGCAGGGCGGCGGCTCGGGCTTCGGCCTGGTGCTGCTGGGCGTGGTAGTCGGCGGCGCAATCGGCGCCTATGCCGCGAAGAAGGTCGAGATGACCAAGATGCCCGAGCTGGTGGCTGCGATGCACTCGCTGATCGGCCTGGCCGCGGTATGCATCGCGATTGCGGCGGTCTCCGAACCGTGGGCCTTCAATATCGCCACCCGCGAGACGCCGCTCCCGTTCGGCAACCGACTGGAGCTGTTCATCGGCACCTTCGTGGGCGCGGTGACTTTCTCGGGGTCGGTGATCGCCTTCGGCAAGCTGTCGGGCAAATACAAGTTCCGCCTGTTCCAGGGAGCGCCGGTGCGCTTCGCCGGGCAGCACATCCTGAACCTGGTGCTGGCGATCGCGATCGTCGTGCTGGGACTGATGTTCTGCTTCGCCGACGGCGTGGCGCCGAGCTGGACGCCCTTCATCCTGATGGCGGCGCTGGCCTTCGTGCTGGGCGTCTTGATCATCATCCCGATCGGCGGGGCCGACATGCCGGTGGTGGTGTCGATGCTGAACTCGTATTCCGGCTGGGCCGCGGCCGGCATCGGCTTCTCGCTGAACAACTCGATGCTGATCATCGCCGGCTCGCTGGTCGGCTCAAGCGGCGCGATCCTGTCGTACATCATGTGCAAGGCGATGAACCGCTCCTTCTTCAACGTGATCCTGGGCGGCTTCGGCGGCGAGGCGGCCGCGGACGACGGCGGCGCCAAGGAGCAGCGTCCCGTCAAATCGGGTTCGGCGGAGGATGCCGCCTTCATCCTGCAGAACGCCGAGTCGGTGATCATCGTCCCCGGCTACGGCCTGGCGGTGGCGCGCGCCCAGCACACGGTGAAGGAACTGGTCGACAAGCTGACCGAACACGGCGTGACGGTGCGCTACGCGATCCACCCGGTGGCGGGCCGCATGCCTGGCCACATGAACGTCTTGCTGGCCGAAGCCGAAGTGCCCTACGACCAGGTGGCCGAGATGGAAGACATCAACGGCGAATTCGGCCAGACCGACGTAGTGCTGATCCTGGGCGCGAACGACGTGGTCAACCCGGCCGCGAAGGATCCGAAATCGCCGATCGCCGGCATGCCGATCCTGGAGGCCTACCGCGCAAAAAGCATCATCGTCAACAAGCGCTCGATGGCCTCCGGCTACGCCGGCCTGGACAACGACCTGTTCTACCAGCCCAACACGATGATGGTCTTCGGCGACGCCAAGAAGGTCATCGAATCGATGGTCAAGGCCGTCGAATAACCGCAAGCACTAGCCCAACAATGAGGGTCAGAGTCGATTTATTGGCCAATTTCCAACCAGATAATTAGGGTCAGAGTCGAATTCTTTGACAACATCGAGCTAAGAAATTGCTCAATAATTTTACTCTGACCCTCATTGTTGATCTTTAGCGGGTGAGCAAAGTAATTTGAGAAAGTTCTAGACGACCGGTCTAATCGAGGCTATAGTGCAGACATGGCGAAAACAAGCACACACGAATTTTCCGACGTCCGTGACAATATTGTCGCGGTGGGGCAGCGCATCATGGCCGGCAAGGGATTTTCGGCGGTGGGGCTGAACGAGATCCTGGCCACGGCGGGCGTCCCGAAGGGGTCGTTCTATCATTACTTCGGGTCGAAGGACGCGTTCGGCGAAGCGCTGCTGGCCAGGTATTTCGAGGACTACCTGGCCGACATGGATCGCTTGTTCCAGGAGCCTGGCAAAACAATGGCGCAACGGCTGGTGAACTATTTTGCGTCGTGGCGCGCCAACCAGTCGTTTGACGATTGCCAGGGTAAATGCCTTGCGGTCAAGCTGGGGGCGGAGGTGGCGGATTTGTCGGAGCCAATGCGGTTGACCTTGAAGCAGGGCACCGCTGATATCGTTGCCCGCCTGGCGTACGCGATCGAGAGTGGCGCAGCGGATGGCTCGCTGGCGGCGCAGATAAACCCCGCGCAGTTGGCCGAAAGCCTGTACCAGCTCTGGCTCGGCGCCAGTGTCATGGCGAAGATCGTGCGCGATGTGTCGCCGTTCGACGCAGCCATGGAGACGACGCAGAACTTGCTGAACCTGGCCCGCTGATCGCGGGTCGAACCGGACGCTTTTGATCAAGCGTCTTTTTTTGAACTATCATGTAGACGACTGGTCTACTATAAAGGAGTTGCATCATGAATATCCTGATCGTACTGACCTCGCATGACACCCTTGGCAACACCGGCCGCAAGACCGGTTTCTGGCTGGAAGAGCTGGCCGCGCCGTATTACGCGCTCAAGGAGGCCGGCGCCCGCCTGGTGCTGGCCTCGCCGCAAGGAGGCCAGCCGCCGCTCGATCCCAAGAGCAATGAGCCGGCCTTCCAGACCGAACAGACGCGCCGCTTCGAGGCGGATCCAGCCGCGATCGCCGCACTCGCCAATACCGTGCGTCTCGACAGCGTTTCCCATGACGATTTCGACGCCGTGTTCTACCCTGGCGGCCATGGCCCGCTGTGGGATCTGGCCGAAGACCGGCGCTCGATCGCCCTGATCGAGTCCTTCGTCGCGGCCGCCAAGCCGGTGGCGCTGGTGTGCCACGCCCCGGGTGTCCTGCGCCATGTGAAGAATGCGGACGGCACGGCTTTGGTCCAGGGCCGGAAAGTCACCGGCTTCGCCAACTCCGAGGAAGCCGCGGTCGAACTGACCGACATCGTGCCTTTCCTGGTGGAAGACGAACTCAAGGCAAAGGGTGGCATCTATTCGCGAGGCGACGACTGGGCGCCGTACGTGGTGGTCGATGGCCTCTTGATCACGGGCCAGAACCCCGCCTCGTCGGAAGCGGCCGCCAAAGCGTTGCTGGCGCGCCTCGCATGACTAGCCTCTGTCCTATGCCGAAAAAATTTCCACCCCTCTAAATGAGGGTCAGAGTCGAATTAATTTCCAATTGATTTACTGAAGTTGTCAAACAATTCGACTCTGACCCTAATTGTTGGGGGGGCTTAGCGGCGGCCGAACATCATCAGGTCGGCGAGCAGGGTGCGGGCGGGGCGGGCCAGGTCGAGGGCGGCCAGGCCCAGGCCCAGCAGCGGTTGCAGCGGCTTGCTGCCGGTGAAGGCGCGGGCCATGGTGTCGGTCAGGCCGATCGTCAGCTTGCGGTCTTGCGCGCGCTCTTCCAGGAAGCGGCCGATCGCGGCCGAGTTGGCGCCGCGCGCCAGCTGGCGCGCCAGCACGGCGGCGTCGCGCAGGCCCAGGTTAAGGCCCTGGCCGGCTACCGGGTGCAGGGTTTGTGCGGCATTGCCGATGGCGACCGTGCGCGCCGTTGCCCGCGCCTCGGCGTTCAGGCCGAGGGGGAAGGCGACGCGGGAGGATACTTTCGTGAAGGTTCCCAGGCGGGTGCCGAAGGCGTCGCCCAGCTGCTGCAGGAACGCCGTGTCGTCGAGGTCGAGAATGCCCGCCGCGCGCTCGGGGCGTACGCACCACACCAGCGCATATTGATGGCCATCGGCGCCGTCTTCCGGCAGCAGGGCCAGCGGGCCCTCGTCGGTGAAGCGCTCGAAGGCGCGGTGCGCGATCGGCGCGGCGCTCGTCACGCGCGCGATCACGGCGGTCTGGTCGTAGTCGCGGCTCGTGGCGCGACCGTCCTGCTGGCCGAAGATGCCGCCTTCGGCCTGCACCGCCACCTGCGCGCGCACCGTGCGGCCGTCGTCCAGCGCCAGCAGCGCGCCATCGGGCGTTTCGTCCAGCGACTGCACGCGCGCCGGGCGCAGCACGGCAACGCCGGCGGCCTCGCAGCGCCGTGCCAGCGCGTCGACCACGGCGCCGTAGCGCGTCACATAGCCCAGCGCCTCGACATCGTGATCGCGCCGGTCCATCAGGCTGCGGCCCAGCTGGCCGCGGCGCGAGACGTGGATCTGGTGGATCGCGGTGGCCGGCAGCGGCCAGGCGTCGACTTCGTCCAGCAGTTGCACGCTGCCCCAGGACAGCGCGATCGAGCGCGGGTCCGAGATCGCCTGGCCCAGCGACTTGCCGTCGATCAGGGCGATGCGCGCGCCCGGCACGCCGCGCCGCACCAGGAAGGCGGCCAGCGCCAGGCCCACCGGGCCGGCGCCGCAGATCGCCACGTCGAAGTCCAGCTCGTGTTTTTGTTCCAGCTCCGTCATCGTGTTTCCCGCATCAAGGCTTCAATATCCGCTACGTCCTTCGGCACGTCGGCGGTCAGGATGCGGCAGCCCGCATCGGTCACGACCACGTCGTCCTCGATCCGGATGCCGATGTGCCAGAACCGTTCCGGCACGCCTTCGCCGGGCCGCACGTAGATGCCCGGCTCCACCGTCAGCGCCATCCCCGGCAACAGGGGCCGCGACGGCTTCTCCGGCAGGCTCAGGTCGCGGTAGGCGCCGACGTCGTGGACGTCCATGCCGAGCCAGTGGCCGGTGCCATGCATGTAAAACTGCGCATACGCGCGCCCGGCAATCGCCTCGTCGAGCGCGCCCACCTTGTTCCGGTCGAGCAGGCCGAGATCGAGCATGCCTTCGGTGAGCACGCGCACCGCCGCATCGTGGATCGCGCTGTACGGCTGGCCCGGATTGACGGCCGCAAGCGCCGCCGCTTGCGCGCGCAGCACCAGTTCGTACAGGGTGCGCTGCGCATCGCTGAAGCGGCCGTTGGCCGGATACGTGCGCGTGATGTCGGCCGCGTAGCCGTCGAACTCGCAGCCGGCGTCGATCAGCACCAGGTCGCCGTCGTCGAAGCGGCGGTTGTTGGCGCTGTAGTGCAGCACGCAGGCTTGCGGGCCGGAGGCGACGATCGAGGGATAGGCCGGGAATTGCGCGCCGTTGCGGCGGAACTCGTGCAACAGCTCGGCTTCAATCTCGTACTCGAACATGCCGGGGCGGGTGGCGCGCATCGCGCGCGCATGCGCCTGGGCCGAGATCACGCCAGCGCGCGCCATCAGCGCCACCTCGTGCTCGTCCTTGATAAGCCGCATCTCGTCCAGCAAGGACAGCACATGGTGGGTCGTCTGCGGCGCGGAAACGCCGGTGCGGCCGCGTGCACGGACGGCTTTCAGCCAGCTCGCCACCCGGACGTCCAGCTGTGAACCGAGCGCGTAATACAGTGAAGGCGCATCGGCCAGGATATCGGCCATGCGCGCATCGAGTTCATCGATCGGCCAGGCCTCGTCGAAGCCGAAAGACTCGCGCGCCGCTTCGGGACCGAAGCGAAAACCTTCCCAGATCTCGCGCTCGACGTTCTTCTCGCGGCAGAACAGGATGGAACGCGCCGCGTGTTCTCCCTGCGCCGCCACCAGCACCAGAAAACTCTCGGGTTCGGCGAACCCGCTCAGGTAATAGAAATGGCTGTCGTGGCGGTAGGGATAGTCGCTGTCGCCGTTGCGCAGCACTTCCGGCGCGCTGCCCAGCACCGCCACCGCGCCCGGCTGCATCTGCGCCAGCAGGCGCGCACGCCGGGCAGCATGGGCTGCAACTCCCGGCATCACGAAGCCGTCTTGGCCGCCCGCAGCGGCGCGTTCAGTTCTTCCAGCTGGCCCACGGTGCCGACATTGACCCACTGGCCCTGGTAGATTTCGCCGCCGACCCGGCCCTGCTCGATGAACTTGCGCATCAGGGGACCGAACTTGAGGAATTCGCCGGCCTTGATCCCGTCGAACATCTCGGCGCGGTACACGCCGATGCCCGCGAAATTCCATTTGGTGGCGCCGTCGTTCTTGAGCGTGTACATGTCGAGCGCGAAGTCGCCCTCCGGGTTGTGCCACGGGTTCGGCGTCAGCCACAGCCAGGCGATGTCGCGCTTGTCGACCGGATAGGGAACGCCCACCGCATCGATATCCTTCAGCGCATCGAGCGCCAGCGAGAAATCGAAATAGGGCGCATAGATGTCGCCCGACACGGCCAGGAACGGTTCGTCGCCCAAGAGGTGCAGCGCGTTGGCGATGCCGCCCGCCGTCTCGAGCGGCGTCGGCTCGTGCGAATACACGATGCGCGCGCCATAGCGGCTGCCGTCGCCCAGTTCGTCCTCGATCATGTGGCCGAGGTGGGAGTGGTTGATCACGATATCAAGGATCCCGGCGCGCACCAGGTTCAGCACGTGCCAGGTGATCAGGGGCCGTCCGCGCACTTTCAGCAAGGGCTTGGGGCAGCTGTCGGTCAGGGGCCGCATGCGCTCGCCGCGCCCGGCGGCGAAAATCATCGCTTTCATGAAGGCCTCAGAAGGTATAGCCGACTTGCGGCGCCTTGTCTTCGAGCGCGTCGAGCAGGCGCAGCAGCGGCTTGAGTTCGGTGTAGCGGTTGGCCGTCTTGCGCACGTAGTCGAGCACCGTCGGCAGGTCGCCCATGTAGTGCGACTTGTTGTCGCGGTAGTTCAGGCGGCAGAAGATGCCGAGGATCTTCAGGTGGCGCTGGATGGCCATGAACTCGAAATCGCGGTAGAAGGCGTCGATGTCCGGATTCACCGGCAGGCCGGCCTGCTTCGCGCTCTGCCAGTAGCGCACCACCCAGTCCAGCACGATCTCTTCGTCCCACTGGATGTAGGCGTCGCGCAGCAGCGACGCCAGGTCGTAGGTGACGGGGCCGTACACGGCGTCCTGGAAATCGAGCACGCCGGGATTGCCCTGGTCGAGGAACATCAGGTTACGCGAATGGAAATCGCGGTGCATGAACACCTGCTGCTGCGCCAGCACGTTCGCGGTGATCGCCTCGAACACCTTGTCCAGGGTAGCCTGCTGTTTCTCGTCCAGGGTCACGCCCAGGTGGCGGTTCAGGTACCACTCGGGGAAGATGTTCAGCTCGCGCTGGATGAAGGCGCGGTCGAACTCGGGCAGCACGCCCGGCTGGCTGGCCATCTGGAACTTGAGCAGGGCGTCGACCGCGTCCGAATACATGAAGGCGGCGTTGTCGCTGCTCAGGCGCGACAGGTAGGTGGTGTTGCCCAGGTCGCCCAGCAGCAGGAAGCCCTGTTCGACATTGCGCGCGGCGATCGCCGGCACGGTCACACCGGCATCGAACAGCAGGCCCTGCACGTGGATGAAGGCCGGCACGTTCTCGCGCTCCGGCGGCGCATCCATGGCCACCAGGGTGGCGCCCAGTTTATCCTGCATGGCCGGCACGACGTCGTAGCGGAAGTAGCGGCGAAAGCTCGCATCGATCGATGCCGGACGGCCGGTGCCGACTTCCACCAGGCCGGTCGAGGCCAGCCATTCGTTCAGTAGCGCAAGGCGAGCATCTGCATTGGCGGAAGTGGAAGAATTTTGATACAAGGATGACATGAAGCGGCCTGACGAATCCGGTTGGTTGAGCTAATTCCCATATAATAAGGGATTCATTCTAAAAAAACCGCCCTTTATGGTGCATGTCCGATTTTCCATGAGCTGCGATTTTCCATGAGCTGGTCGTCACGCCAACCTTTCCCACCGAGGCAGGTACTCGCGCTCTATGCACTGGTTTCCGCAACCGCGGCCCCGGCATTCGCCCAGACCGTCCCCCCAGCGCCGCAAGCTGAAGAAGACCTTCCCGTCGTGATCCAGGCCGAAGAGATCGGCGGCCGTCCCGACCGGCGGCTGGACCTCAACCGCAACGTCGAGATCACGCGCGGCCAGAGCGGCATCACCGCCGATACCGCCTGCTACCTGCGGGTCGAGGACGAAGTCACGGCCACCGGCAACGT
>DDKG01000333.1 GCA_002339265.1 Massilia sp. UBA2604
GCCGGCGGCGAGATGGCTCACGCTCCGGAGTTCGAATATGCTATCATCAACGAAGAGTTTAACGTCGCCCTGGCCGAACTGCAGGCGATTGTCAAAGCGACACGTTGCCGGTTCGCCCAACAAGCCGCCCGTAACGCTACGCTGTTTGCCCAGCTGGGAATCCACGCGCATCAAACCTGATCAGCGCGCCATTGCGGCGCGCTTTCACCGTTGTCCCCGCGTTTTGAACTGAATTTATTCGCATATCAGGAGCACACCATGGCCCGCATCACCATTGAAGACTGCCTCAAGAACGTCCCGAACCGCTTCCAGCTGACCCTGGCTGCTACCTACCGCGCTCGTCAGTTGCTGCAAGGCCACACCCCGAAGGTCGAAGCCAAGGACAAGCCGACCGTCGTCGCCCTGCGTGAAATCGCCGCCGGTAAGGTCGGCCTCGAGATGCTGAAAAAAGTGCCGATGTAATTACTGGTTCCCTTCGGGGTTGCTGGATTGGCGTTATCCCGTCTTCTGTTATTCTGTACCTACTACGGCTTGACGATTAACGTAATGAACCTGTCTCCAGATTCGACCAATTCACGCAACCCTGCTGCTTCACGCGAGCGGCGCGCAGACAATCGTCCTCCGGATTACCTCGAGCCCGTCGCTCCCGGCGTCGCATCGGTCACGCAGCTGATCAGCAAGCTGTCCGAATACCTCACGCCCGCCGAACTCAAAAAGGTCAAGGAAGCCTATCGCTTCTCCGACGAGATGCACCTGGGTCAGGTCCGCAAGTCGGGCGAGCCCTATATCTCCCATCCGATCGCCGTCGCCGAGATCTGCGCCGAGTGGAAACTCGATGCGCAAGCCATCATGGCCGCCCTGCTGCACGACGTGATCGAAGACCAAGACGTCAAGAAAGACGAACTGATCGAGCGCTTCGGCGCCCAGGTCGCCAACCTCGTCGACGGCCTGTCCAAACTCGAGAAGATCGAGTTCCAGAGCCAGCTCGAAGCGCAGGCGGAAAACTTCCGCAAGATGCTGCTGGCGATGGCGTCCGACGTGCGCGTGATCCTGATCAAACTCGCCGACCGCCTGCACAATATGCGCACGCTCGGCGTGATGGTGCCGGCCAAGAAGCGCCGCATCGCCGGCGAGACGATGGAAGTGTACGTGCCGATCGCCCACCGCCTCGGCCTGAACAATATCTACCGCGAGCTGCAAGACCTGTCGTTTTCGCACCTGTATCCGCTGCGCTACCAGACCCTGTCGAAGGCGATCAAGGCCGCGCGCGGCAACCGCCGCGAAGTGGTCAAGAAAATCCTCGAGGCGGTCAAGAACCAGCTGGCCTCGAGCGGACTGCAGTTCGAAGTCGATGGCCGCGAAAAAACGCTGTACGGCATCTATAAGAAGATGCGCAACAAGCACCTGTCGTTCTCGCAGGTGCTGGACGTGTACGGCTTCCGCGTCGTCGTCGACAGCGTGCCCAACTGTTACGTGGCGCTCGGCACCCTGCACGCCCTGTACAAGCCGATGCCCGGCAAGTTCAAGGACTATATCGCGATCGGCAAGATCAATGGCTACCAGTCGCTGCACACCACGCTGATCGGCCCCTACGGCACCCCGGTCGAATTCCAGATCCGCACGCAGGAGATGCACCGCACCGCCGAGAGCGGCGTGGCGGCGCACTGGCTGTACAAGACGGGCGACTCCAACATCACCGACCTGCAGCACCGCACCCACGCGTGGCTGCAGTCGCTGCTCGACATCCAGCAGCAGACCGGCGACTCGGCCGAGTTCCTGGAACACGTAAAGGTCGATCTTTTCCCCGATTCGGTCTATGTGTTCACGCCCAAGTCGAAGATCATCGCCCTGCCGCGCGGCGCCACGGCGCTGGACTTCGCCTACTCGATCCACACCGGCATCGGCGACCACACGGTGGGCGTCAAGATCAACAACGAAGACCAGCCGCTGCGCACCGAGCTGCACAACGGCGACATCGTCGAGATCATCACCGATCCCGAATCGCGTCCAAGCCCGACCTGGCTCACTTTCGTTCGCACCGGCAAGGCACGCTCGGCGATCCGCCACCACCTGCGCGCGATCGACGTCAATGAATCGGTCGAGCTGGGCCAGGAACTGCTGGCCCAGGCGCTGGCGGTACGCAATATCAAGCCGGACCTGACCGACGCCGTCATCGAGCGCCTGCTGGCCGAGACCTCGGCCAAGTCGATGGAAGAAATGTATGCCGACATCGGCATCGGCAAGCGCATGCCGGCGCTGGTGGCGCGCCACATCTTCGGCCTGATGGAAGGCGATCCCGAGCTGCTGCCGTCGAGCAAGCCGATCGCCAGCAGCGACATCGCGCCGGTCACGATCTACGGCAGCGAAGGCGTGGCGGTGCAGCTGGCCGCATGCTGCCTGCCGATCCCGGGCGACCAGATCATCGGCCAGCTGCGGCGCGACCAGGCGCTGGTGGTCCACACCTGCGACTGCCTGCCGGCCAAGCGCGTGCGCGCCAAGGAGCCCGATCGCTGGATCGCCGTGCAGTGGGGTGACGAGCTCAACCGCCGCTTCGATTGTCGGATCCGCCTGTTGATCAACAACGAAAAAGGCATTCTCGCCCGCGTGGCCGCCGAGATCGGCGAGTCGGACGCCAACATCACCTATGTCGGCATGGACGAGGATGACGAGCACAGCATGACGCAGCTGCGCTTCACGATCCAGATCAAGGACCGGGTGCATCTGGCGCAGCTGATTCGCAATCTGCGCCGGGTGGCGGGGGTGAATCGGGTGGAGCGCGAGCGGTCGTAATCCGTTCTCCAACGGCGTCGTCCCGTCACCCGCTGCCTATGCACGTCGTTCCCGCGCAGGCGGGAACCCAAGGTTGCTTGAGCAGCGTCTACGGTTGATTTCAACTTACGGCCGAAGACTTGGGTTCCCGCCTTCGCGGGAACGACGGGCTTAGGGTGCGGGCCGTTGTCAGACGTTCTTGTCGTTCTTGTCGTTCTTATCGATCTTCTCGACCTTGTCGATACTCAGCGCCAGAATGCTGTCAAACGCCGCACACGCCCCCGCGCACGCATCGGCGATCTCGTCGGGCGTCTTCACATGTTCCTTCAGCGCCAGCATGAACGCGCGCCAGCGCGGCCCCGGGCCTTCGTCGGTGCCACGCAGATAGCGCAGCGGATGCGGCGCCAGCCGTTCGGCCAGCTTCCCATACAACACCTTCCCGCCCAGCTGCGAACCTTCGATCACATACGCCACGCCCCAGCGGTAGGCGGCGCTGGCATCCTGCGGCCAGGCGTGCGGGCCGGCCGGCGCGCGCAGCGGCGGCATGCCCCGCTCGTTCAGGTCAGCATCGATCAACGCCAGCCGCTCGACCGCCGGCAAGACCGTCTGCGGCCCGTCGCCGAAACCATCGAGCCAGGCCTGCAGCGGCGCCAGCCAGTCGCGCACCAGGCTCAGGTGGGTGGCGTAGTCGTCCAGGTCGGGTGCGGGCCCGGACAGCGGCAAGCCGCTGTCGAGGCGTTCGTGGCGTTCGGATGTGGCGGCGCGCAGCGCGGCCAGGGCGTCCAGATCGGGCGCCGGTTCGTGAGGTCGATTCATGAGCCCATCTTAGCAGCGAACGAAAAAGTCAGTCAGCCACGGGTTCCGGGTAATCGACGGAAATGATCTCCAGCTCGTCCATGCCGAGCGGCGTCTGCAGCGGCACCACATCGCCCTCGCGGCACTTGGTGAGTGCGCGCGCCACCGGCGAGACCCAGCTGATCTTGCCTTTCAACGGGTCGAGCTCGTCCACGCCGACGATGGTGACCGTGTGCTCCTCGCCCGCCTTGTTGATGTAGCTCACCGTGGCCCCGAAAAAGACTTGGTCGTTGCCGTAATGAACAGTCGGATCGACCACGAAGGCCGAATCCATGCGCTTGGTGAGAAAGCGGATGCGGCGGTCGATCTCGCGCAGGCGGCGCTTGCCGTAGATATAGTCGCCGTTCTCGGAACGGTCGCCGTTGGACGCGGCCCAGTGCACGATGCGCACCACCTCGGGACGGTCGACGTCGATCAGCTGCAGCAGCTCATCCTTGATGCGCTGGTAGCCGGCCGGGGTAATGTAGTTCTTGGCGCCGGCGGGAATCGCCTGCGCCAGGGCCAACGCCTCGTCGTCGTCCTCGTTGTCGGACTCTTTTACAAATGCCTTATTCATGACCTTATTGTAACGAGACTTGGCGTCGCCTGCGCCAGGTTTCACGTATCATGCAGACAAGCTGAAAGCCGCGCGCCAGAAGAAGACGCAACGAGACAAAACGATGAGCCTGCCCTCCTCTTTCCACACCGAACATCCTCCCACCTCCGGCCTGGTCTACCAGTTCGTCCTGCACCCCGACGGCAGCACCAGCTTCCCCTGCCTGACCGAGGGCTGCAGCGCGCTGCTCGGCCTGGCGCCCGGCGAGCTGCAGGACGATCCCGCCCTGTTCGAAGGTCTGATCCTGCCGGAGGACCGCCGCGCCTACCACGAGGCGATGCAGATGTCGGCCGCCGCCCTGGCGGCCTGGAACTGGGAAGGACGGATCCGCATTCCGGCCTGGAACGACGTCAAGTGGATCAACCTGCGCGCCACCCCGCACACCCGCGAGGACGGTGCAGTTCAGTGGGATGGCATCATGACCAATATCACGGCAAGCAAGCAGGAGCAGGAAGAATCCCACCGCTCGCGCGAGCGCCTGGCCGAGCTGACCGCCCATATCGAGCAGGCCAAGGAAGACGAGCGCACCCGCATCGCGCGCGAGATCCACGACGACCTGGGCGGCAACCTCACGGCGATCAAGATGGCGCTGGCCATGCTGTCGGCGCGCCTGCC
>DDKG01000334.1 GCA_002339265.1 Massilia sp. UBA2604
GCCGGCCGAAGCGGCCCACGAGAGCGAGGAAGACCGCGCGCGCCACGCCGCCGCGCTGGCGGCGCTGGAAGCGATCGCGACCGCCCCGCCGCCACCGCCCACCGCGGGCTGCGACCTCGAGGGCGCCACCGAGATGCATGCCAGCGCGGCCGACCAGGTGCGCAGCCTGTACCAGTACCGGCTCGACGGTGGCAGCGGCGCCGACGTCGATCCGGCGCGGGCGCGCGCCGCCGAGAGCGCGGAACGCCATTACCGCCTGGCCGCGCTGGAGCAGGAACGCGCGGTGCTGCTGCGCATGGCGCGCCACAACCAGCTGTCAGACGAGATCGCCCGCAAGCTGCTGCGCGAGATCGACCTGGTCGAGGCGCGTTACCGTTGAGCGCGGGCAATCTGATTCGGATTTTTCCTACGTTACTTCGCGTACAGTGAACGCGGGAACGCAGGGGTAGGATCGGCTGGAAGATCCACCTTCCAGCGAAATCTGCCATGCCCAGCGAAAAACCAGACGCCGACGCCGTCCCCATCGATCCACCCGCCGCCGCGCGCGCGGCCGGCCTGCGTTACGTCCACGACGACCGCCCCGGCATCCGGCGCGAAGCCGTCAAGGATGGCTTTCGCTATCTCGACGCCCGCGGCGAACCCGTGACGGACGAGACAACGCTGGCGCGCATCAAGAGCCTGGTCGTGCCGCCCGCCTGGACCGAGGTGTGGATCTGCCCACAAGCCAACGGCCACCTGCAGGCCACCGGGCGCGACGCCCGCGGCCGCAAGCAATACCGCTACCACCCCAAGTGGCGCGAGGCGCGCGACGAGGTCAAGTACGAACGCATGCTCAAGTTCGGCGAAGCGCTGCCGGCCATCCGCGCCGAGGTCGACCGCGCGCTGCGGCTGCCCGGCCTGCCGCGCGAAAAAGTGCTGGCCACCATCGTCTACCTGCTCGAAGCGACCATGATGCGGGTCGGTAACGAGGAGTATGCGCGCACCAATAAATCGTTCGGGCTGACCACCTTGCGCAACCGTCACGCGAAGGTCGACGGCAGCGACGTCGAGTTCAGCTTCCGCGGCAAGAGCGGGGTGTATCACAAGGTCAAGGTGCACGACCGGCGCCTGGCGCGCATCGTGGCGCGCTCGCGCGACCTGCCGGGCCAGGAACTGTTCCAGTACGTGGACGAGGACGGCCTGACCCACAGCATCGACTCGAGCGACGTCAACGACTACCTGCGCGCCATCAGCGGCGAAGACTACACGGCCAAGGATTTTCGCACCTGGTCGGGCACCGTGCTGGCGGCGCTGGCCCTGCAGGAGTTCGAGAAGTTCGACTCCGAGGCCCAGGCCAAGAAGAACATCGTGCGCGCGATCGAGTCGGTGGCCGAAAAGCTCGGCAATACGCCGTCGATCTGCCGCAAGTGCTATGTGCACCCGGCGGTGCTGGATGCCTATCTCGACGGCGCCGCGCTCGAGGTGCTGCGCGAACGCACCGAAGAGAAGCTGCAGGAAGACCTGCACGCCCTGCAGCCGGAGGAAGCGGCGGTACTGGCCATGCTGCAGCAGCGCCTGCGCCACGAGCAGGAGAATCCGCGGCCGCCCGCTCCGCGCAAGAAGGCGGTGGCGAAAAAGCCGCCGCCCCGTAAGCCGACCCGTAAGCCGACCCGCCCCGCCGCCCGCGCGGCGGCATGAGCATCACGAAAGGATCAGCATGACCCAGGAGCACAAGATTGAACTGGTGGCCCGTTTCGAGCACCAGGTTACCGGCGTCTCGGTGTCCGAAGACAACCGCATTTTCGTCAACTTCCCGCGCTGGACCGAAGACAACGCCGTCTCCGTCGCCGAACTGAAAGCGGACGGCGCGCTGCAGCCCTACCCGAACGACGAGTGGAACGCCTGGCGCAATGCGCGCAAGGACGAGGTGACGCCAAACGACCATTGGGTATGCGTGCAGAGCGTGGTGGCCGACGGCCGCGGCAGCCTGTGGGTGCTCGACCCGGCCGCGCCGGCCCAGGCCCACCTGGTCTCCGGCGGCGCCAAGCTGGTGCAGGTCGACCTGGCGGGCGACCGCGTCGTGCGCACCGTCGCCTTCGATGAGGACGCCGCGCCGCAAGGCTCCTACCTGAACGACGTGCGATTTTCCGATGACGGCAAATACGCCTACATCACCGACTCGGGCGTCGTCGGCGCCATCCTGGTGGTCGACCTGGAGAATGACAAGACGGTGCGCCTGCTCGATGGCCACCCGTCGACCCAGATGAAGAAGGGATTGAACGTCACGGCCGACGGCGAGGTGCTGCGCCGGCCGGATGGGCGCGGGGTCGAATTCTCGGCCGACGGCATCGAACTGTCTGGCGACGGCGCCTGGCTGTACTGGCAGGCGATCAAGGGCGATACCCTGTACCGCATCCCGACCCAGGTACTGGTCAAGCGCGGCTTGAAAGGCGAAGACGTGGGCGACGCAGTCGAAGAATACGGCTACAACGGCGTCAACGACGGCCTGCAGTTCGACCGCGGCAGCAACCGCATGTTCCTGACCTCGGTGCAGGACGATGCGATCAAGATGCGCGACCTGGATGGAGGAGCGCAGGCGCAGGTGCAGGTGGTGGTGCAGGATGCGCGCCTGCGCTGGCCCGACACCTTCACCCAGGGGCCGGACGGCACGATCTACGTGACGACTTCGCACATCCAGGATTCGAGCTTCTTCAAGCCGGACGCCCCGGCGGCGCTGCCGACCGAGTTATGGAAGCTTACTGGATCAGATAAGTAATGACCTTCCAGCCGCCGTCGCCTTCGCGGGCCGTGACCACGGTTTCGGTCACGCCCGGACGGTTGGCGTACACGGCGCCATACTGGATCACCACGTAATCGGCTTCGGGTGCGCCGGGCAGGTTGCGGGTATAGCGCGCGCTGGCCAGCGTGCGCGACTTGAGTTCACCCAGCGGCGCGCGGGCGCCTGCCAGCATGCCGGTCCACTGCTCCGCAGTAGCGGCGCTGCGAAACACCGTACCTGCCGCGCTCCAGGTCTCGGCACCCTTGCCGGCATCGGCCAACTTGAGCCACTGTTCGGCGGCCGCCACGCCGGCCTTGGTGTGTTCGGTTTCCTGCGCGTGCACCGCCGCGACGGGCATGGCGAGCATCATGGCGAGGGCGATCGGTGCAAGCGGCTTCATGGCGGGCTCCATCTGGTAGAAAGTTGGCAAACCGACAGCATAGCGCGTCTGGGCGACGCACAGTCTCACACATTCTCGCAGCCCGGCCGGGCTCAGTCGCCCGAATCGTACTTGTTGAACACCTGGCGCAGATAAGCGATGAAAGTCTCGTCCGTGCTCTGCGACTTGCCCTTGGTGTCGGACAGCTTGGCCACCGGCTGGCCGTTGCAGCGCACCAGCTTCATGACGATGTTCAGCGGTTTATGCGGCGTATCGTTGGTCAGCTTGGTGCCGATGCCGAAGCCGGTCATCACACGGTCGGCGAAGTGGCGGTACAGCTCCAGCGCCTTCGGCACCGTCAGGGAGTCCGAAAACACCAGGCGCTTGGTGCGCGCGTCGATGCGCAGCCTGGCGTAGTGCGCCAGCGCCTTCTCGCCCCACACGACCGGATCGCCCGAATCCTGGCGCAGGCCGTCAAACAGCTTGGCGAAATACAGGTCGAAGTCGGCCAGGAAGGCGTCCATGCCCACCACGTCGGTGAGGGCTGTGCCCAGGTCGCCGCGGTATTCCTGCACCCAGTTCTCGAGCGCGGCCTTCTGGAAGTCGCGCAGGCGGGTGCCGAAGGACTGGTGGGCCTGCAGGTATTCGTGGGCCATGGTGCCGATCGGCGTCAGCTTGAGTTTATAGGCGAGGTAGACGTTCGAGGTGCCCTTGAAGTACTGCGGCAGCTCGCGCGCCATGGTCTCCACCACCTCGTCGTGCCACTCGCCGGAGTAGCGCCGGCGCACGCCGAAGTCGAAGAACTCGAAGGGATTGGCGCGCGGCGCCTCTTCGCCGAAGGCGCGCAGCTCGTCGATCTTCTGGCGCAGCCGGCGCCGCGCCTCGAGCAGTGCCTCTTGCTGGTCGAAGCGGCGGAAG
>DDKG01000001.1:0-18243 GCA_002339265.1 Massilia sp. UBA2604
CCTGCTGGTCGAAGTGCGCGCGGTCTCGGTCAATCCGGTCGACACCAAGATCCGGCTGGGCGCCGCCGTCAGCGAGCCGCGCGTGCTGGGCTGGGACGCCAGCGGCGTCGTGCGCGCCGTCGGCGCCAACGTCACCCTGTTCGCGCCGGGCGACGAAGTGTTCTACGCCGGCTCGATCGTCCGCCCCGGCTCCAACAGCCAGTTCCAGACGGTCGACGAGCGCATCGTCGGCAGGAAGCCCGCCAATCTCGGCTTCGCCGAAGCGGCCGCCCTGCCCCTGACCTCGATCACGGCCTGGGAGCTGCTGTTCGACCGCCTGCGCGTGCCGGAAGGCGGCGGTGAAGGCAAGTCGCTGCTGATCATCGGCGCCGGTGGCGGCGTCGGTTCGATCCTGACCCAGCTCGCGCGCCGGCTCACCAAGCTGACCGTGATCGGCAGCGCCTCGCGCGACGCCACCCGCCAGTGGGTGACCAAGCTCGGGGCCCACCACACGGTCGACCACACCCGCCGCATGCAGCCGCAGCTCGAAGAGCTGGGCTTCACGAACGTCGACATCGTGATCAGCCTGACCCATACCGACCGCCACTACGAGGACATCATCGAGGCGCTGGCGCCGCAGGGCCAGCTGGCGCTGATCGACGATCCGGCCACGCTCGACGCTGTGCCGCTCAAGCGCAAGTCGATCTCGCTGCACTGGGAACTGATGTTCACCCGCTCGATGTTCGAGACGGTCGATATGGTGCGCCAGCACGGGCTGCTGAACCGGGTGGCGGCGATGATCGAGGACGGCACCCTGACCACGACCCTGGGTGAACACTTCGGCACGATCAACGCCGCCAACCTGCGCCGCGCCCACGCCCTCATCGAGAGCAACCGGGCGATCGGAAAAATCGTGCTCGAAAACTTTTAAGGCGCAGATCGCTTAAGATCGTCGGATTCACAATCAGAAGGAGCACCATGAATATCCTGTCGGCCGCACAAAAACGACATACCGCCAAAGCCTACGATGCGCAGCGCCGCATCCCCGAGGAAGTGATGCAGCAAGTGTACGACCTGCTGCGCAGCAGCCCGTCGTCGGTCAATTCGCAGCCGTGGCACTTCGTCGTCGCCAATACGCCGGAAGGCCGTGCGCGCATCGCCAAGGCGGCGCAGGGCGGCTATTCGTACAACGCGGCCAAGATCAACGATGCCTCGCACGTGATCGTGCTGTGCTCGCGCATCGACATGGATGAGGCGCACCTGGAAGCCGTACTGGAACAGGAACAGCGCGACGGCCGCTTCCGCGACGCCGCCGCGCGTGCTGGCCAGGACGCCGGCCGCCGCGGCTACGTCAACCAGCACCGCTTCGGCGGCAAGGACGTGGCGCAGTGGCTCGAAAAGCAGGTCTACCTGGCGCTGGGCACCGCGCTGCTCGGCGCGGCCACGCTCGAGATCAACGCGACCCCGATGGAAGGCTTCGACCAGAAGATCCTGGACGAGGAGTTCGGCCTGAACGCGAAAGGCTTGAGCAGCCTGGTGCTGGTGAGCTTCGGCTATTCGTCGGAGAGCGACTTCAATGCCGGCCTGCCGAAATCGCGCCTGACGCAGGAAGCGACCTTCACCTTCATCTGATCGTGCGATCTCGCCACCTGCGGGTGGCTTATAAAAACGGCGTGCAGCGATGCGCGCCGTTTTTTTATTTACCCTCGATTTCGGCCTTACTGCATGATGGCCTAAATTGAGGGATATACGACCAACGGGACATGATCCTCCTGCGTAGACTGTTTCCATCGACAACGAAACACCAACAAGGAGAACGACATGACCACGACCGCACAACCAAACACCGCCCTGATCACCGGCGCCTCGACCGGCATCGGCGCCCGCTACGCCCAGCGCCTGGCCGAACGCGGCTACGACTTGGTGCTGGTGGCGCGCAACCAGCAACGCCTCGAACAGGTCGCCGCCCGGCTGCGCGCCGAAACCGGCCGCAAGGTCGACATCCTGGCCGCCGACCTCACGCAAAGCGCCGACCTGCGCCGCGTGGAAGAGCGCCTGGCAAGCGATGCATCGATCACCCTGCTGCTGAACAATGCCGGCCTGGGCGCCACCGCCAGCATGCTCGATTCGAGCGTCGAAGACCTCGACCGCATGATCGCCCTGAACGTGACGGCGCTGACCCGCCTGACGCGCGCCGTCGTGCCGCGCCTGGTGGCGCGCGGCCAGGGAACCATCATCAATATCTCGTCGATCGCCGCCGTCGCTCCTGAAGTGCTGAACGGTACCTACGGCGGCAGCAAGGCCTTCGTGCTGGCCCTCACCCAGTCGCTGCAGCACGAAGTGGGCGGCAAGGGCATCCGGGTCCAGGCCGTGCTGCCGGGCGCCACCGCCACCGAATTCTGGGACCACGCCGGCGTGCCGGTCGCGCACCTGCCGCAAGAGATCGTGATGCACGTGGACGACATGGTCGATGCCGCGCTGGCCGGCCTCGATCAGGGCGAAGTCATCACCATTCCGGCCCTGCCGGACAGCGCCGACTGGGACGCGTTCGAAAACGCCCGCCGCGCGCTGGGGCCGAACCTGTCGCACACCAAGCCGGCGCCGCGCTATACCGCTGCCCTGACCGCAGCCGCCTGAACCTCATTGCCAATTCAACGGAGAACACCATGCACATGACCGAAAACACCATCCTCATCACCGGCGGCACTTCGGGCATCGGCCGCGGCCTGGCGGAAGCCTTCCACAAGCTGGGCAATACCGTGATCATCGCGGGCCGCCGCAAGGCGTTGCTCGACGAGGTCATCAAGGCCAATCCGGGCATGCACGCGGTGGAGCTGGACATCGCCGATCCTGCCAGCATCAAGCAGGTCGCGGCCCGGCTGACGCAGGACTTCCCGAACCTGAACGTCCTGGTCAACAACGCCGGCATCATGCCCTTCGACGATGCGGCCGGCGCGGTCGACGAAGACACGATGCTGTCCACCGTCACCACCAACCTGCTGGGCCCCATCCGCATGAGTTCCGCGCTGCTGGGCCACCTGAAACAGCAGCCGCGCGCCACCATCATCAACAACACCTCGGTGCTGGCTTACGTGCCGCTGGCCTCGACCGCCGTGTATTCGGCCACCAAGGCGGCGCTGCACTCGTACACGCTGTCGCAGCGCTTCATGCTGCGCGACACCTCGGTGACCCTGCAGGAAATCGCCCCACCCTGGGTGAACACCGACCTTATCCACAAGGGCGACGATCCGCGCGCCATGCCGCTGGATGTCTTCATCGCCCAGACCATGGTCGGTCTCGCGACCGGCAAGGAAGAAGTGGTGGTGGAATCGGCCCAGCCGATGCGCGACAACGCGGGACCGGGCGAGCACAAGCTGGTGAACGAGTTCAATGCCTACCTGGCGGCGAATCCGATTCCGACGCACTGAGGAAGCGCTCAAGGATCGAGCGGATCCCAGGGATCGACCCGCAGCGAGCGCACCGACGGCGTGAATTCCACTTCGTACGGCGAATGGCGCTGCCCGACGGTGCCCGGATCGTAGCCGAGTTCCGCCGGATTGCGGGCCGCGAACTCGGGGCTCGAGATGTAGCGGCTCTGGCTGGCGTTGGCGACGATCAGCGTCGGCTTGTCGAGCGGCGCGCCCATCGCGTGCAGGCGCCGGGTGGCGTTGCGCAGATTGGTGGTGGTGTGGCGCGCATAGGGCTCGATCACGATGCGCTCGGCGGGAATCCCGAAGCGCTCGACCAGCGTCCTGCGCATCTCCACCGCCTCGACATACGTCGATCCTTTCGGATGCACGGCGGCGCCGCTGGTGATGATGAAGGCCACGTCGCCCTGGGCGAAGCGGCGCGCGGCCAGTTGCAGGTGCAGCTTGCTGCGTGCGCTGATCGAGAGCGCCGGATTCTCGGGGCCGACGCCGGGGATGATGATCGCCGAATACCGGTAGCGCTGCCAGTCGGTCTTCTTCGCCAGCGCGAACGGCGCCGCGTTGTGCGCCTCGTCGAGCGGTTCGAACAGCACGGCGTCACGTCGCTCGTTGGCGTCGATGAGGGCGATGGCCAGCGCGATGCTGGGGTCCAGCCGCACCGCTGGATCATTCTTGCCGGCGTCGGCGAGCCAGATCGCATCCGCGACCGATGTTTTGAAGCCGGCGCCGTCTACCGTCTCGACCGGACCGTCGATCTTCGGATAGCGCGGCTGGGTGCCGAAGCCGTAGTTCTGCAGCACGGCGTTCAGGCCGCGCAGCTCGCGCGCCACCTGGGCCCTGGCGCCGTCGTCGGCCATGCCTGGGAGCTTGCCGGATGCCGTCACGGCAGTGGCCAGCGCGTCCATCTCGGCCTCGGTCCAGGTGGCCGCCAGCAGCAGGCACTTGGGCGCCAGTTCGCAGGCGTCGATACGCTTCTTGCGCTGATCGAGCACGGCGGCCAGTGCGGCTGGCGCCCGCTCGGGCTGGATGGCCGACACCATCGGGAACATGCGGTCGGCCATCAGCTTCCAGTGGCGGTCGGCCGCTGGAGCGGCGTGCATGGGAAGCACGGTGGCCAGCGTGGCGACCGATGCGGCGGTGAGTATGAGGTGTTTGATCATGCTGTTACCAAGCCTTGCTGATGGAGAAGCACGCGCTGCGGCCGAACACCGGACGGCCGTAGATCGCCACGCTATTGCCCTGGCCAGCCAGGGCGTCGGTGCGGGTATTGCCCTCGGTGAGGCCTTTTTCGTTCGTCAGGTTGTCGCCGGTGAGCTGGAACTGCCAGTCGCCGCGCGTGACGGTCAGGCCGGCGCCGATCGTGTGGAAAGACGGCAGCTCGGTCGCGTTGAAGAAGTCGACGTAGCGCTTGCCCATGTAGGCGACGCTGCCGTAGACGTCGACTGCGTTGCCGCCGATGTTGAAGCTGTAGCTTGGGCGGATATTGCCGAACACCTTGGGCTGGCGGATCAGCTGGTTGCCGATGATGCGCGACGGGTCGGCGCCGGTGGCGCTGGCGAAGTCGCGGTATTCCGGTTCCTGCACCGTCAGCGAGGCGTTCACCACGAAGCGTTCGGTCACGTGCCAGGCGCCGTCGGCCTCGGCGCCCTGCACCACCGCCTTGCCATAGAACGGCACGGTCTGGTCATTGCGGCCGGTGACCGGATTGAAGGCCACGAACGAAGCGTTGAGCGGATCGAAGTTGGTGCGGAAGGCGGTCACGTACAGGTAGGAGCGGCCGAGGGTGGCCTTGACGCCAACCTCGTACTGGTCGGCCTTGGTGGTCAGCACCAGCGGGTCGACCGACGAGGCCACGTTCATCGTCGGCGGCACTTCCAGGTGCGACACGCGCGCATACCCGCCCAGGTTCGCGCTGAAGTCGTAGTTGGCGCCGAGGGTCCAGTTGGTGGTGCGTGGCTTGTAGACGTGCGACTGGCGCGCGCCGGTGAAGCGGCGCGTGGTGTCGTCGGCCAGGGTCGCGCCGTCGCCCAGGTTGGCCTGCGCGGTCAGCAGCGCGTAGCCGTCGTAGCGATAGCGTTCGGTGCGCACGCCGGCGTCCAGGCGCAGCTGGTCGTTCACGGTCCAGGTGTCGTTCAGGTACAGCGCGCCCATGCGCGCTTCGACGTCGCCCTGGTTCAGGGTGGTGGAGTAGCGCAGCACGCCGTTGTCGGTGACGGAGCCGAGCACCGCGCCCGAATCCGAGTACGCCACCAGGTCGAGGGTGCGCGGCCGGCCCTTCACTTCGATCAGCATGTCGTTGTAGACCGACTTGCTGGTGGTGCCGTAGGCGCTGGCGTAGAAGCCCGCCTTCACGTCATGGCTGCCCATGCCGGTCTCGAAGATGCGGGTCAGGTTGACGTCGGCCTGGTGCGAATAGAAGGTGGCGCCGGTCGCCCGGTACTGGCCCTGCATCACCAGGCCCGAGTCGGCGCCCGGGTCGTAGGCTTGCGCGCCATTGCTGCCGGCGACCGCATAGCCCAGACGCGCGACAGGACCGAAGGCGGCCCTGGCCGGGGCCAGGAAGCCGTTGGCGAAGGTGGTAGCGTCAGCCGGGTTGGAGGTCGAATAGAAGGCGTCGAAATTCAGTTCGCCGCGGGTGGCGCCGGCCTTGGCCGACAACTGCCAGGCGCCCAGGTCGCCCTCGAACTGCAGGCCCAGGTTGCCGAATTCGAGATGGCGGCCGTCGGCCAGGTCGCGCGTTTCGGTCTGCAGGGCGCCGGCGCCGTTCAGGTATTGCTGCGGCACGCTGCGCAGGGCCGGCGAATTCATCGTGCCGTCGAAATAATCGATGTAGCGGTCGAGCGAGACGGCCGGGTTGCGCGGGTCCGAGACCGGGATCGGCAGGTAGAAGGTGTTGTGATCGTTCAGGTAGTTGGCGCTCAGCTTCCAGGTGCCGGCGTCCGTCACGCGCTTGATGTTGGCGCGGATCTGGCCGCCGCGGTCGTTCGGGAAGCCGTTGTCGCGGTGGCCGTCGTCCTCGCGGATGAAGCCGCCGATGGCGTAATAGGTCTTGTCGTCGATCTTGCCCGATTGGTAGGCGTCGAGGCGCTTCAGGCCGGTGGTGCCGACCGTGACCCGGGCCTTGCCCATGGTTTTCTCGGAACCGGTGACGGTGGTGTTGTTGACGATGGCCGCGGCCTGGCTGGCATAGATCGGCGCCGGCCCGCCGCGCACGATTTCCACGTTCCTGGTCATCAGGTCGTAGCGGTTCATGCTGTCGCCGCGGAAGAAGAAGCCGTTAATCTCGGTCATCAAAGGGAGCCCGTCCTGCTGGAACAGGGCGTAGCCGTCGTCGGTCGGGATGCCGCGGACGCGGGTCACGTTCTGCACTTCGCCGCCGGTCGCCTCGACCTGGATGCCGGGCATCTTGCCCAGCAGGTCGGCCATGTTCAGCGGCGCCAGTTTCTGGATATCGTTCTGCGACAGGGAGTTGACCGCATACGACACGTCGAAGCGGCGCTGCGGGCGTGCCGAGCCGGTGACCACCACCACCTGGGCGTCGGTGGCGGCGTCGGTCTCCTGGCTGGTGGCCGGCGTTGCCGCCGTGGGCGCTTCCTGGGCCATGGCGCAGGGGCCGAGGACGGCAAGGGCGCCGAGTGCGCAATGCAGCGCGAGGGTCATTCTGGTCTTGATCATGGGATTGTCCTGGATGGAAGAAAGTCAACATGACCAGCATAGGGACCGTTTTTGACCGGATTATTTATTACTCGTAAAATAAATAAAATCAATACAACGAGGTTCGGCTGATGAAAGTAGCGCGCCTGCATTTGCTGTCGGAAGAAAAACGCCTGCTCTGGCACCTGCGCACGAAAGGACCGATGCCGCGTACCGAACTGGCGCTGTCCCTGCAGGTCAGCAATTCCGCACTGACCAAGCTGTCGCACAACCTGATCAGCCTGGGCCTGGTCGAAGAACGCGAAGCCACCGAGGCGCCGACACGCGGCCGGCCGACCATCCCGCTCGGTATTTCGGCACAGGGCGGTTTCGCGGCGGGTGCGACGGTGCACAAGGGTGTGCTCGAGATCGCCCTGGTCGACTTTTCGGGCGAGATCATCGCCCTTATCAGCGAACAGATCGGCACCCCCAGCCCGGCCGAATTCGCCGCGATCGTGCAGGGGCATCTGGACGTGCTCAGCGTGCGCCACCGCCTGCTGGGGCAGCGCTTCTTCGGCATCGGCGTGGGCCTGCCCGGCTCGCCGCGGTCGCGCACTGGCGATTCGTGGCACACGGTCAAGGAGCTGCCGGGGTGGAATAACGTGCCGCTGGGGCAGATACTGGGCGAGGCGTTCGGCACGGCGGTCTTGCTGGAAAACGACGCCAACGCCGCGGCCATGGCCGAGTATTACCTGAGCAGCGCCGGACGCAAGGCGTCGACCGTGGTCGTGATCCTGCTCGGTTATGGCATCGGCGCCGGTGTCATCGAGGATGGGCGCCTGGTCAAGGGCAGATTCGGCGGCGCCGGCGAGATCGGCATGCTGTATCCCGGCCACCTGCCACGTCCGAGCACCCTGGACCTGCTGGCGGTGCTGCGCGACGCCGGCTGCGGCATCGAGTCGGTGGCCCGCTTCGACGAACTCACGGCAGGTTTCGAGGCCGTCGTCGAGGAGTGGCTCGGCCGCGCCGCCAGCCAGCTGGAAGTGCTGGTCAACAGCGCGATCGCGTGGTTCGACCCGGAAGACGTGGTGTTTTCGAGTCCTCTGCCGGCTTCGGTGGTGGCGCGCCTGGCCGCGCGCCTGAATGCCATGCCGCTGTGCTGGCCCGCCGAACGGCCGGGGAAGATCCGCATCTCGGCGCTGGGCGGCAGCGCGATCGCGCTGGGCGCCGCACTGCTGCCGATCCATGCGGCGACGACGCTGGTGTCGGGCTAGCATCGTGCTGACCTCAGGCTGACATCGCGCTGACATCAAGCTGTCATCGACGGTGGCTATGCTCGCGCAATGCCAGACTTCCGCGCATGCGCCGCCCAGCTGAACGACGACCGCCGTGTCGTCGGCTATGCGTCGGGTAACTTCGGCAAGGCGATCTTCCTGGGCAGTATCGATGTCACGCTGCTGTTCCTGCTGACCGACGTCATCGGCATGCCCGCGCGCGAGGTCAGCCTGCTGATGCTGATCGTGTTCCTGGGCGACCTGGCATTCGACATCGGCGCCGGGGTGCTCGCCGCGCATGCCGACCGGCGCGGCATCGGCTATTCGCGCCTGATCGCCCTGTGCGTCCTGCCTTGCGCTTGCGCCTTCGGCGCCTTGTACGCCTTGCCGCTGTTGCAGGCGAAGAGCTTCGTCCTCATCGCCGCCCTGCTGCTGCTGCTTCGCGCCACCTATGCGCTGATCGACGTGCCGCATAACAGCCTGCTGGCGCGGGTGACGACCGACAGCCACGCGCGCGGACGCGCTTCCGGCTACCGCACCCTGTTCAGCGCGGCCGCCAGCATCGTCGTCGCCACCGTGATCGCACCATCGATGAACGCCTCCGCTGGCCAGGCGACCCCGGAACGCATGGCGTGGCTGGGCGCTGGCGCCGGCGTACTGTTTTGCGCGACCTTGCTGATGGCGGCATGGTCGTCGCGCACGGCCGGCGAGTTGCGCGGACCGGTTCCACGGCAGGGCGCGTCCAGCGGCTGGTTGCCGAAGCCCGACCGGCTGTTCGGCGCCATTGCCGTGGTGGCCGTGGTGACGGGCTTTGCGATACCGATGTTCGCGAAGACCCTGCTCTACCTGTGCACCTATGTGCTGGACGACGCCGGTTTTGCCGGCCGGGTGCTCCTGACGCTCGCCCTGAGCGGTGTCGCCGGCGCCACCTTGTGGATAACGCTGGTGCGCCGCCATGACAAGACGACCCTGCTGGCAATGAGCCATGGCGTGGCCGCTACCGGCATCGTCCTGTTCGCCTGTGCGGGAGAACAGCGCGTGCTGCTGCTCGCATGTGCGGCGCTGGCCGGCATCGGCATGGCCGGCGTGGCCATGCTGCCCTGGGGGATCCTGGCCGATATCATCGATTTTTCGGAGTTCCGTTACCGCGAGCGGCGCGAGACCGTGGCCTTCGCGGCGATTCTGGTGCTGCTCAAGGCCGGGGGCGCGGCGGCGCTGGCAACCATCGGCTGGACCCTCGGGCAACTGGGTTACGTGCCCGGCGCGGTCCAGGCGCCGGCTGTCGTGCTGGGGCTCAAGGTGCTGGCGTTCGGCGTGCCGGTGCTGGGTTCAGTGATTGCGATCCTGGTCTTGCTGCGGCTGGACATCGGCCACGCGATGCACGCGCGGGTGCGCCGGGTCAATGGCGTGCGTCGCCTGGCGCGCGAAGCCGCTTTTCCATGAACACCGACGCAAGGTCGACCCCGCAGCGGTGCCGATACAGCTCTTCGCGCACCGACAGGAAGCCGGCGCGTTCGTAGAACGGCACCGCATTGAGCGAGGCCGACAGGAACAGGCGGGCCAGTCCGCGTGCGTGCGCCATCGATTCGAGCTGCTGCAGCAATTGCAGCGCAATGCCGCGGCGCTGGTGGGCCGGCTCGACGAAGGCGGCATTGATTTCGCCGGTATCCAGGTTCAGCACGGCATAGCCCAGGATGTGTCCTTCCTCCTCGGCCACGACGGCGCCGCCGGCCTGGATCAGCAGCGGCAGCGAGGCAGGCGCGGGGGCGGCGCACCAGGGATCGATCACGGCGGCCGGGTAATGGGCGGCGCTACCGGCGCGCACCGCCCGGGTGCGCAGTTCCCACAATGCCGACAGGTCGGCCTGAGTGGCCGGGCGGTGCGATGGCATGGCCGGTCTCCTTGAACAATGGCAATAGATCCATACTACAACGGGCGCCGGGTGGCTACCTCTGTCGAGCAGCCGTGCGCGCTGCATTCCCGGATCGAGGATATGCTGGCCGCATGCATCATGGATTTCTTCAGAGGGAGAAAAACGATGAAACGCACACTTCTGGCCACCGTGCTGTCTCTGGTTGCCGCCACCGTTTTCGCCCATCATGGCTGGAGCGAATATGACGCCAAGCAGCCCAAGCGGCTGACCGGCACGATCGAGGAATCCGGCTACCAGCAGCCTCACGGCTTCGTGCGCCTCAAAACGGCCGACAAGACCTGGCTCGTGGTGCTGGCCCCGCCCGGCCGCATGGAGAACCGCGGCCTGGCCAAGGACATGCTGGCGGTCGGCGGCGAAGTCACCGTCTATGGCTATCCCAACCGCACCAAGCCGAACGAACTGCGCGCCGAACGCATCACGGTGGGCGACAAGGTCACGGAGCTGCGCTGAGCGTCGCACAGGATGCCGCGGCCTGGGCGGCCTCGACGCCGCCGGCCCAGGCCTTGCGCGACGATCCCTGGCTGTATCCGATCGTCGAGATCGTCCACATCGTCGGTTTCACGATGCTGGTGGGAGCGGCGGCGATGTTCGACCTGCGCCTGCTCGGCTTCGGCCGCAGCCTGCCGGTGCAGGCGCTGGCGCGCCACCTGCTGCCGTGGTCCTGGGTCGGCCTGCTGCTGATCGTGCCGAGCGGGCTGCTGATGTTCTCGACCCAGCCGGAGCTGCTGGATAACGATGTATTCCTGCTCAAGCTGGCGCTGATCGTGGCGGCCGGCGTGAATGCCCTCGTCTTTCATGCCGGCCCGTGGCGCGGGGCCGCCGGCTGGCCGGCTGGCGCGCCGGCCTGGGCCAGGCTGCATGCAGCGCTGTCGCTGCTGCTCTGGATCGCGGTGATTGCCTGCGGGCGTCTGCTGGCCTATGTCTGATGCGCGTTCGACGGCGAAGCTGCGCCCTTCGTGCTACAGTCTGTTGCCGCTTTTTCAGCCAACCATGATGCTCAAACAGTTCTCCACCTTCGCCGTCGCCTGCTCCATCGCCTGTGTGAGCGCCGGCGCCGCCCAGGCCGCGCCGCCGGTCTACGGTTTCATCGTCAAGAACACCTACCCCCACGATCCGCAGGCCTTTACCCAGGGCCTGTTCTACCGCGACGGCCATCTGTACGAGAGCACCGGCCAGTATGGCCGCTCGACGATCCGCAAGGTGGAGCTCAAGACCGGCAAGGTGCTGCAGAAGGCCGACTTGCCGAAGGAGGTGTTTGGCGAAGGGTCGACGACGGTCGGCAACAACCTGATCGGCCTGACCTGGACCTCGCAGGTCGGCTATGTGTTCGACCTCAAGACCTTCAAGCTCAAGCAGAGCTTCAAGTACGAGGGCGAAGGCTGGGGCCTGGCCAGCGATGCGAAGCAGCTGTACATGAGCGACGGCAGCTCCTTCATCCGCATCCTCGATCCGAAGACGATGAAAGAAGTGCGCCGGGTGCAGGTAACGGCCGAGGGCCGCCCGGTCGACCGCCTCAACGAACTGGAAATGGTCGACGGCGAGCTGTATTCGAATATCTGGGGCAGCGAACTCATTGCCCGCATCGATCCCGACAGCGGCAAGGTGCTCGGGGTGATCGACCTGACCGGCCTGCTGCCGCCGGACCAGCGCGGCACGAAGGAAGTCGACGCCGTCCTCAACGGCATCGCCTGGGACAGCAAGGGCAAGCGCCTGTTCGTCACCGGCAAGCTGTGGCCCAAGCTGTTCGAGATCGAGCTGGTGCCGAAGCTTCGAAAATAAGCGCTAGGTGCGGTCGGTGACGTCGATCACGACCTTGCCGAAGTGCGCGCCGGACGCCATGTGGCGATACGCCTCCCGCGCCTGGCCGAACGGGAACACGCGGTCGATCACCGGCTTGACGCCGCCCACGTCCACGAAACGCATCACGTCTTCCAGCATGGTGCGGCTGCCGACATAGATGCCCACCAGCCGCTTGGCGCTGGACAGCAGCGAGGCCGGATTGACTTCGCCACCAAAGCCGCTGACGCCGCCGATGACGGCGATGGTCCCGCCCATTGCGGCGCTGGATACCGATTTGTTCACCGTGCCCTTGCCGCCCACTTCCAGCACCACCTGGGCGCCGATGCCGTGCGTGAGGTGCAGCACCTCGTCGTGCCACTCGGGAATCGCCTGGTAATTGATCGTATGGTGGGCGCCCAGCGCGCGCGCCCGCGCCAGCTTGTCGTCGCTGGACGAGGTGACGATGGTGCGCAGGCCGGCCGCGCGCGCCAGTTGCAGGCCGAGGATCGAGACGCCGCCGGTGCCCAGCAGCAGCACGGTATCGCCCGGCTTGACGTGGTTACTGGAAACAAAAATCGCATTCCAGGCGGTGACCGCGGCGCACGGCATGGTGGACGCCTCGATGAAGGAGAGGCCAGCCGGGACGATGGCCAGCGCGTCCTCGTGCAGGATGACTTCCTCGGCCAGCATGCCATCGATGTCGCCGCCCAGGCCGTGGCGCACCTTGTCCGGCGTCGGCCCGCCTTCCAGCCAGTGCGGGAAGAAGGAGCCGGCCACGCGGTCGCCGACCTGCACCCGCGTCACGCCCGGACCGACTGCCAGCACTTCGCCGGCGCCGTCCGAGCACGGGATGATGGGATCCTCGACCGACACCAAGTAGTTGCCGCCGGCGACCATCAGGTCGCGGTAGTTGAGCGAGACGGCATGCACGCGGATGCGCACTTCGCCCAGGCCAAGGTCGCGCTCCGGGTAGTCGATGCACTGGAGGCCGTCGATGTTTGCGCCGTGAAGAATCTGATAAGCCCGCATGCGTAGTCCCCTTCTGGTTGATCGGTACGCGGGCCATTGTACGCGGCAGTCTGGGGACGGGACGCCCGCTAGTCTGCGGTTGGTCCGAGAAGATTGAAGCTGCTGTAGCCGCTGTACTGGCGCCTGGCGCCGAATGCGATATTCGTGATGTCGGCTTTCGGGACAGTGAGTTGTACGCACATGAGGTTCTTGCGATAGCGTTCCAGAGCATCCTTGCCGGCATCGGTCGGCAAATGGGCGCGTTGAAGCAGGCGTGTATCGCAGGTATTGCATGTCGCCGACGAGCAATATGGACGCCGGCCTTTTTCGTCGATGTGCAATGTCCCCGCCCTGCCGGACAACGCAATGGAATCGTCGCCGGCGTCTGATTGTTCAACCAGCAGCTCGAGCAAGACGGTGGCCCCGACCCGCGACAGCACGTTGATGTTCTCCAGTTCGATGGTGCTTTCCTTGCCGTGCGCCGGCGTGCACGGCACGCCAAACCGCGCCAGGCTGTGACAGCTCGTTCCCTTCACAGTGAGCGTCGCTGCATTCCTGTGACCCAGCGCCAGCAATTGCATGACCGATTGCGGAAATGCGATCGCCAGCCCCAGGCCCAGCACAACAACCGTTACCGCGATGATCGCGTCGATGCCAATCGATTCTCGTATTTCCTTGAAAGAAGCGGCGTAGACAACGCCATTGAATATGGTGAGCAGAATTACCGCGCCGATCGCCAGGGGAATCTCGTGGCTATCGTCGCCAGCGGTTGCGAATTTGAGCGCTGAGTGAATAGGAAAGACAAACAGCATGATCCAGAGCGGGAACGCGACGATCTGACGGCTGACGAGCCGGTGACGCCAATGCTTGAGTGAGAATCCGGCAGTCGTACGCCGGGATGACGCCATTGCGATGATGGCCGACACCAGGGCGGTGGCAAAGAGAGACAGGTATGGCCTGCTCGAAGCTGGAGCGCGTGAAAGAAAGTCGGCCCCATACAGCACATACACTGCCCAGATGGCGATCGAGGATATCCACAGGACGACCAGCTCGTTGAAATTGAAATACCGTCGATAGGGAACCAGCGGCCACTGGTGTTCGACCCAGCGCAGCGTCAGTCCGGGCAGGAAGCAGGAAAACAGGAAGAACACGACCAGCATCAGGCCGATCAGGGTAACGCTCGCCATCAATCCTGCAAGCTCGGTCAGGCTGAAATCAGGCAGATACGCCAGGTCGGGGTGATAGGAAAGAAGAACAGAGCCCCCGCAAAACAGCATCAGGCTCCACAGCGCCAGTAGCGGATTCGCCCTGGCGTATTTCCTTAACCATGCAAGCTGGGTAGATTGTCGGGCCGCCATCTGAACTCTAAAAATTCAGATTCTATCCCGCTACATCGGCTTGGCCACCATCAGCCAGAAAATCACAATGAACGCCGCAAATGCCGGCACGCCCAGGGCCACCCAGATCCTGAAATAACGCCAGTACAGCGCCGGCAATGGCGTGTCCAGCCGCGCCGCCTCCGCCGCCAGGTCGCGCATCCGGATCTGCAGCCACACCACCGGCAGCCAGCAGGCGCCGGCGATCACGTACAGGATGATCGACCACATGATCCACTTGCTGTGCAGCGGATAGCCGGCCAGGTGGATCATGTAGAAGCCGGTCGCCGGCTGCAGGATGGCGGTGGTGGCCGTGAACAGCCAGTCGGCGACGACGACGTATTTCGACACCACCGCGATCGCGCGCACGTCGCGGCTGACGTTCGCGAACAGCATGTACCAGGCCGAGCCGATGCCGGTGCCGAACAGCAGCGTCGACGAGACGATATGCAGCCACTTCAGCACCACGTAATCCATTATTTTTCCTCGAGTTGGTACAGCAGCCAGATTGCAGCAAGCATCGGCAGGTTCTTGGTCAGCGGCCCGTAGGGATGCAGCAGGAATTCGGGCAACTTGAACGCTATCACGATCGTATAGAACCCGATCAGCCCCAATTGTGCCAGCCATAGCCAGCGCCGCCGCGCCAGGAACAGGATGCCCAGTCCCAGCAGCAGGTCGAAGGTAGCGGCGCCATACAGCATCAGGCGCTGCAGGTTGGGAGGAATGCCGGTGCGCGCCAGCAGCTCGTAACTGGCTTCGACCGGGTACAGGCCGAACGACACGATCGCGGTCAGGATCCAGACCGCCGCGATGCTGTAGCGAAGCATCGGCAGCAGCCAGCCGAGCTTGGCGCGAGCGCGTTCGCCGTCCGGGTCGCCGATGAACGCACTTGGTGAACGCGGCAGATGGCCGAGCAGCATCGCCGTCTGCCCGACGTCGGCAGTGTTGTCGCGGTCCAGCATGCGCAGCGCATCGCGGCTGATCAAGGAGCTGGGCAGGATGGCGGCCGCCAGCCGCGCCAGCGGCCCGGGCAGGGTCAATACACGCTGGCGTCCCATGCCCATGTTTGATCTCAGCAGGCCGAGATAGTCGGTGAACGACATCGCCTCGGGACCCACCAGCGGCACCCGCAGCGCCGTGCCCTCGCCCGGCGTCATCGGCAGCCGGTGCTTGAGCAGGCCGACGATGGCCAGCACCAGGTCGTCGACGTGGATCGGCTGCACCAATTGCGGCTTGCTGCCGAAGCGCAAGGTGAGCGGCATGCTGGCCAGCGAGCGGAAGGTGCGCGCGCTGGCGCCGTCGCGGCCGTACACCAGCGACGGCTGCACGATGTAGGAGCGCAGCGGCAGCGACGCCAGGTAGTCGTCGGCATCGCGCTTGGACAGGTGGTACGGCGTTTGTGCATCGCGATCAGCGCCCAGGGCGGACAGTTGAATCACCATCTGCACGTCGTGCGATTCGGCGCAGGCGGCGAACAGCGCGCGCGGCGTGTCGCGGTGCAGGCGGGCAAAATCCTGGCGTCCGCTTTCACGGAAAATCCCGACCGTGTTGATCACGGCGTCGATGTGCGACAGGCGCGCCAGCCAGGTGGATTTATCGGTATCTTTGGAAAAATCGGCGTGGATATAGCTTAAGCGCGGGTCAGCGCTTTTTGGAAGCTTCGTTTCAGGTGCTCTCACCGCACACACGACATGGTGGCCTTCGGTCAGCAACGCTTGCAGCAGATGGTGCCCAATGAAACCGCTTGCCCCCGTCAGCAAAATCCGCATCCGTCTTCCCTTCACATCGAGTAAAAGAGGATTGTATGGAAAATAAGGCGTTACAGCGCGCACTCATCTCCGGGGCGACCTCGAGCGTGCTGTCGACGGTGGCGATGGCCGTGGTCGGCAAGATGCAAACCGGCAGCGCCTACGCGCCGACCAATGCCGTCAGTCACTACGTGCACGGCAAGAAAGCAAACTACCGCGACCGCTTCTCGCTGCGCTACACGGTACCCGGCTATCTGATCCACCACGCCAGCGCCACCTTCTGGTCGTTCGTGTTCGAGCGCGCCCTGGGAGGAGTCATGGACGGCAAGAATCCGATGGCAATCGCCGCCGCGTCGGCAGCGACGTCGGCGTTTGCCGCCTTTACCGATTACAAGCTGACGCCCCGCCCGCTGCAGCCTGGTTACGAGAAGCGCCTGCCGCGCAAGGCGCTGGGCGTGGTGTATGTGGGGTTCGCGATCGGGCTGGCGGTCGGCGCGATCCTGTCACGCAAGGACCAGCCGCCAGCCACCTGACCGTCAGTGCGCGGCGGCCTTCTTGCCGCGCATGCGCTGCACCAGCATGACGGCCGCCAGCACCACGGCGCCGACCAGCACGCCGACCAGGGCGTCGATCACGATCGGCGCCAGGAAGGCCAGCACCGGGCCCACCGCCGGGATGTCGGTGAGCGAGGCGGCGACGCCTTGAGAGAAGTGGTGCACGGCTTCGATCGCGTGTGCGATGATGCCGCCGCCGACCATGAACATGGCGGCGGTGCCGACCACCGACAGGATCTTCATCAGGCGCGGCGCGGTTGCCAGCAGCCCCCTGCCGAGCGCTTGGGCGGCGGCGCCCGGGCGCTGGCTCAGGTAGAGGCCGGCGTCGTCCATCTTGACGATGGCGGCCACCAGGCCGTAGACGCCGATCGTCATCGCCACCGCGATGGTCACCAGCACCGCTGCCTGCTGGCTGAGCGCCACCCCGGCCACGGTGCCGAGCGAAATCACAATGATCTCGGCCGACAGGATGAAGTCGGTGCGCACCGCGCCCTTGATCTTGTCCTTTTCCATCTGGACGATGTCGACCTGCGGGTTGGCGACCGCCGCCTTGTGCTGCACCTTGTGCTGCTCTTCTTCCTGTGCGGAGTGCAGGTATTTATGGGCCAGCTTCTCGAAGCCCTCGTAGCACAGGAAGGCGCCGCCGATCATCAACAGCGGCGTGATCAGCCAGGGTACGAAGACCGAGATCGCCAGCGCCGCCGGCACCAGGATCGCCTTGTTGACCATCGACCCCTTGGCCACCGCCCACACCACCGGCAGTTCGCGCTCGGCCTTTACGCCCGTTACCTGCTGCGCATTGAGCGCCAGGTCGTCGCCCAGTACCCCCGCGGTCTTCTTGGCCGCGACCTTGCTCATCGCGGCCACGTCGTCGAGGATGGTGGCGATATCGTCCAACAAAGTAAATAAGCTGGCTCCAGCCATGGCAATGCTCCTTCATTTAAAGTTGACACGATATTAACCGAGGCCCGAATCGGCGGCTACACGGTTCGCGCAGCCGTTCGGCGCGGCTTTTTGCAGTTCATGCCTGGAAATCTGCATCTCGTCGCTTTTGCCGTGTGACCGGCGGTCTGCATACGTATAGTGCAACGCTGAAGGTTGCGGCACTGCAGCCTCGTCCCCCCAACGAAGGAGATCATTCCATGAACACCGATTCGATCCAGTCTGCCGTGTGCACTTCCGCTCCCGTTCGCCGTGCCCGTCCGCCGAAGCGCAAGACCCGCATCACGATCTACCTCGACGACGAGGTACTGAAGGAATTCCGCAACCTGTCCGAGCGTTGCGGCACCGGCTACCAGACCCTGATCAACGCCGCGCTGCGCAACCGTTTGAACGGTCCGGTCATCGAATCTGGCGTCGCATAAGGCTTCCTTTCAAATTTCCCTCTGGGCGCGGCATTACACATAGCAATATTTATGCTAATCTTCCCGCTCTTTTAACCCCGGAGGGATTTATGAAAAAAGGCGAACTGATCGCAGAATTCGCGAAGCGTACCGAGATGTCGGGCGCAGCCGCTGGCGACGCCGTGAAC
>DDKG01000001.1:18619-19115 GCA_002339265.1 Massilia sp. UBA2604
GGTCGCGCGCGCTGGCTGAATTCGGCCGAATTGGCAAGAATTCGACACTTTCGGACGTAGTCTCCCCGCCTCTCCCCGCCGTACCATCCGTTTTCTACCAATCATTTTTTCCGCCACCATGAGCTTCGCCACCTGGTTCGCCTTCGTCATTGCCGGTTCGCTGATCGCCATTTCGCCCGGTTCCGGCGCGGTGCTGTCGATGTCGCATGGCCTGGCCTACGGCCTCAAGAAAGCCAGCGCGACCGTCATCGGCCTGCAGCTGGGCCTGATCCTGGTGCTGGTCATCGCCGGCGCCGGCGTCGGTTCGCTGCTGCTGGCGTCCTCGGTCGCCTTCACCGCGGTCAAGGTGATCGGCGCGCTGTACCTGATCTACCTCGGCGTCAGCCAGTGGCGCGCCGCGCCGGCCCCCGGCCCGACAGCGTCGACCGCCGGCCTGGAAGCGCATCCGTCCTTCGGCAAGCGCGTGCTGACTGGTTTTCTCACCAATACCACGAAC
>DDKG01000214.1:0-3708 GCA_002339265.1 Massilia sp. UBA2604
AGAAAACTGGAGCGGGAGAAGAGTCTCGAACTCTCGACCTCAACCTTGGCAAGGTTGCGCTCTACCAACTGAGCTACTCCCGCGTACAGAACAACGATTATGACAGAACTTTGACGTTTTTCCAAGATCGCTTTACAGCTTTGCAATCTTTGGAGCGGGAGAAGAGTCTCGAACTCTCGACCTCAACCTTGGCAAGGTTGCGCTCTACCAACTGAGCTACTCCCGCTTCGTCTTTCATTCTGTTGCGTTGTTGTCGCAACAGGCAGGCATTATAGAGATTCTATTCTGTACGTCAAGGATGCCACGAAACAAATTAAATCGCCCCCGCCTTCTCCTTGATCAGGGGCCAGGCACGGCGCAGATAGTAGAACATCGACCACACCGTCAGCACGCCCGCGACCCACAGCAGGTACTCGCCCCAGAAGTGGATGTCGATGCCGAACAGGCGGTCGTGGAACAGCAGCATCGGGATCGCCGTCATCTGGGCCGCGGTCTTGATCTTGCCCAGCGAGCTGACCGCCACCGAGCGGGTGGCGCCGATCTGGGCCATCCATTCGCGCAGGGCCGAGATAGTGATCTCGCGGCCGATGATGATGCCGGCGATGATGGCGTCCACCCGGTCCAGCTGGACCAGCACCAGCAGTGCGCCGGCCACCATCAGCTTGTCCGCGACCGGGTCGAGGAAGGCGCCGAAGGCCGAGGTTTCGTTCCAGCGGCGGGCCAGGAAGCCGTCGAACCAGTCGGTGACGGCGGCGATGATGAAGACGGCGGTGGCCGCAAGATTGCGCTCGGGGAGCGTCATCCAGTCAGTGGGAAGATAGAACAATCCGACAACGAGGGGAATGAGCGCGACGCGTAACCAGGTCAGGAGAATCGGTATATTGAAGGGCATGAGAGAGCTGATTACCGTGGAAAAATGCTTGGCCGTTAGTCTACATGGGTATGCTGGTTTGGGCCAGTTGACTCATCTGTATGAGACGGCGTGGGGCGTGGAGGCTCAACGGCTGGACGGTGTTAAGGGTTGACCGACCGGAAATATTCATGCGGATCGGGCAGCTCGCATGGGATTGGACGCGTGGATCACCCTCACCTCTCCGCCGTCCCCGCGGAGGCGGGGACCCAAGCTCAGGTGCATAGCCGGAAATGCGTACGTGGCCTGCAAACCAACTTGGGCTCCCACCTGCGTGGGAGCGACGTGCGTGGGCCGCTACTTAGTGCAACTGCCTGTAAATCTCTTCCGCTAACGCGCTCGAAATCCCCTCAACCGTCATCAGGTCTTCGACACTCGCATCGATCACCCCACGCAGCCCGCCAAAGCGCGCCAGCAGGCGCTGGCGGCGCTTGGCGCCGATGCCTTCGATCTCTTCCAGGCGCGAGGCCTGGCGCGCCTTGGCGCGCTTGGCGCGCATGCCGGTGATGGCAAAGCGGTGCGCCTCGTCGCGGATCAGGGCCACCAGCATCAGCGCCGCCGATTCCTTGCCCAGCTCCTGGGCCGGACGACCGTCGGCGAAGATAAGGGTCTCCAGGCCCACGCGCCGCCCTTCCCCTTTCGCCACGCCGATGATCATCGAGATGTCCAGCCCCAGCTCCGTAAACACCTGGCGCGCCATCTCGACCTGCCCCTTGCCGCCGTCGACCAGCACGATGTCGGGCATCACGCCCTCGCCGCCTGCCACCTTCTCGTAGCGGCGCGTCAGCACCTGGCGCATCGCGGCGTAATCGTCGCCCGGCGTGATGCCGTTGATGTTGAAGCGGCGATATTCGCCGTTCTGCATCTGGTGGTGGTGGAACACCACGCACGACGCTTGCGTCGCCTCGCCCGCCGTGTGGCTGATGTCGAAGCACTCGATTCGCAACGCGTCCAGATCTTCGCTGTCGAGCTGCAGGGTGTCGGCCAGCGCGCGCGTGCGCGCCTGCTGCGATCCCTGCTCTTGCAGCAGGCGTGCCAGCGCGATCTCGCCGCCCTTGCAGGCCATCTCGAGCCACTGGCGACGCTGGCCGCCCGGCTGCAGCACCAGGCTGATGCGGTGGCCACACTGTTCCTGCAAGGCCATGATCAACTCGGGCTGGTCGAATTCGACATTCAGGATCAGTGTGCCCGGGATGAACTGGCCGGCGTAATGTTGCGCCAGGAAGGCGCACAGCACCTCCACTTCGATCGGGCACTCGCCCAGCGATTCGCCCACGTGGCTAGGGAAGTAGGCGCGGTCGCCCAGGTGGCGGCCGCCGCGCACCATGGCCAGGTTGACGCAGGCGCGCCCGCCCTGCACCACCACGGCGATGACGTCGACGTCGGCGTCGCCCGTCGTCTCCATGCTCTGCGCGTGCAGCACTTTCGACAGCGCCTGGATCTGGTTGCGCACCGACGCGGCCTGCTCGAACTTGAGCTCCATCGCGTAGTCCTGCATCTTTTGCTCGAGGTCGGCCATCACTTCGCTCTGGCGTCCGCGCAGGAAACGCGCGGCGTTCTCGACGTCGAGCTTGTATTCCTCCGGCGCGATCAACTTCACGCACGGCGCGCTGCAGCGGCCGATCTGGTGCAAGAGGCACGGCCGGGTGCGGTTGGCATACACGCTGTCCTCGCAGGTGCGCAGCCGGAATACGCGCTGCAGCAGCTGGATCGATTCCTTGGCCGCCCAGGCGCTGGGGAAAGGACCGAAGTACTGGTTCCTCTTGTCCAGTGCACCGCGGTAATACGCCATGCGCGGCGCTTCGCCACCCGTGATCTTGATGTAGGGGTAGGACTTATCGTCGCGGAACAGGATGTTGTAGCGCGGCTTGAGCGTCTTGATCAGATTGTTTTCCAGGATCAGCGCTTCGGCCTCGCTGGACACGACCGTCGTTTCCAGGCGCGCGATCTGCGACACCATCATCGCGATGCGCGGGCTCGCCAGATTCTTCTGGAAATAGCTCGAGACGCGGTTCTTGAGGTTGCGCGCCTTGCCGACGTAGAGCACGTTGTCGGCCGCATCGAAGTAGCGGTAGACACCGGGCAGGCCCGACAGACGGTTAACGACGGCCAGCACTTGCGCGCGCACATCGGCATCCACCTTCGGGCTCAGTTCGCGGTTGGCCTCCGCGCGGATCTCTTCGCGCGCGTCCGACAGGCGCTCGCGGCCGAGCCGCGCGGCCAGTTCGGGGGTGACTTCGACGGATGGGTTGCCTGCTGCGGGTTTTGCTTCGGACATTACTCTGCCAGTGATGGTGATGCCAACGGCGCCTGGGTCACGATCACGAACGCGACGCCGTAGTCGGCCTCGTCGCTGATCGTCACCTGGGCGCTGAGCCGGTGCTCGCGCATGAAGTCGCCAAGGGCGCCGCTGCAGACGATGACCGGCTTGCCGCTCGGGTCATTCAGCATCTGGGCGGAACGCCAGGTCATGGGCATGCGCATGCCCATGCCGATGGCTTTCGAGAACGCCTCCTTGGCCGAGAAACGTGTGGCCAGGAAGCGCAGGCCGCGCACCGCGTTCTTGGCGCTGCGCGCGTGGTATTTTTCCAGCTCTTGCGGGCCGAGGATCTTCTCGGCGAAGCGCGGGCCGCTGCGCGCGAGGGCCGCCTCGACACGCGAGATCTGGACGATGTCGGTGCCGATGCCGTAGATCATATTCAAGCTCCAGCTTTCGGCACGTACGATACGCCCAGGCGCGCCGCGACCATGATCGCCTTCATCTCGCGCACCGCGTTTTCCCAGCCGGCGAACAGCGC
>DDKG01000214.1:3984-9185 GCA_002339265.1 Massilia sp. UBA2604
TCGGCATCGATGAACAGCGAGACGCGGATGCCCTCTTCCTTGAGCTGCTTCACGGCCGCCTCGACCTCGTTGTAGTAGCGCACCACGTCCAGGCCACCCTCGGTCGTGACTTCCTCGCGCCGCTCCGGCACCAGGCACACGTCCTGCGGTTTTACCTGGCAGGCGAAGTCGATCATCTCGCGGGTGACGGCCGCTTCCAGGTTCATGCGCGTGGCCAGCAGCGGACGCAGGGCCAGCACGTCGGCATCCTTGATGTGGCGGCGGTCTTCGCGCAGGTGCAGGGTGATCAGGTCGGCGCCCGCCTGCTCGGCCAGCAGCGCAGCGCGCAGCGGGTCCGGGTACGTCGTCCCACGCGCATTGCGCACAGTGGCGATGTGGTCGATGTTCACGCCCAGGTCGATCACCTGGCCGGCGGGTTGCAGGAAGCTCATAATATTATGTTTACAATTGCATCAAATCGATCAAAATCTGGCGCGTATTGAGCGGCTGTCCGCCCAGGTGGTGCGCCAGCAGGAAACGCATCAACAGCTTGCTCTGCGCCTGGGTCGCCGGATCAGTATAGTCCTCACGCTCCATATCCAGCAGGGTCTTGCCCAATACGACGGGCCAGACTTCGCCGGCGCCCGCAGCGCGCGCGCCGCGTTCCGGATCGACCACGTAGTCCCGGTCCGGCTCGACCGCGCTGCGGCTGTTCGTGCAGCGGCCCAGGTCGGCTGCGACGCCCGTTTCCTTAAGTAAGGCTCTTTCGAATTTTCGCAAGACGATTTGCGCCGGTTCGCCGTGGGCGAGCTGGTTCAGGGTCGAGACGTAATGGTCGAACAGGGCCGGATGGCGGTCGTCGCGCGCCAGCAGTTTGACGAGCAGTTCGTTCAGATAAAAGCCGCACAGCAGCGCGGTGCGTTCCAGCGGCAGCATGCCGCCCACCCACTCGGCGTCGATCAGCGTGCGCAGCTCGGACTTGCCGCTCCACGACACCGACAAGGGCTGGAAAGTCTGCAGCACGCCGCGCAGCTTGGAAAACGGGCGCTTGGCGCCTTTCGCCACCACCCCCACCCGCCCATGGTCGCGGGTGAACATGTCGATGATGAGGCTGGTTTCTTTATAGGGATAGCTGTGCAGCACGAAGCCGGGTTGGCCGACGATGCGGCTGTCGCGGCTTGGTGCGCGCGGACGCTTGCTGGCGGCCGGCGTGGCCTCGTCGTCGATGAATTGGTCGTGGCTGGGCATGCGCGTTGCAAGTGTCCTGAATTGGAGGTTCGTTGATCAATCAATGTGGCGAAATCGGCCCGAGACAAGGAACAAAGCACAGCAAGGCCGGGGCCTTGCGCGCATTTGTGACGCAGTATCGGGTCGATTCTCGCCACATTGTTTCAACGAATCTCCAATTTAGGGCACTAGTCCCCTGCCCTTACTCGTAACCGTAAGCGCGCAGGCCCGCTTCGTTGTCGGCCCAGCCGGATTTGACCTTGACCCAGATCTCCAGATAGATCGGGCCGCCGAACAGCTTTTCCATGTCGAGGCGCGATTGGGTGGAAATCTCTTTCAGACGCGCACCCTTGTTACCGATGATCATCGATTTATGGGTGTCGCGCTCGACCAGGATCGCGGCGAAGATACGGCGCAGATTGCCTTCCTGCTCGAATTGCTCGATCAGGACGGTGCTGGTGTACGGCAGTTCGTCGCCCAGCAGGCGGAACACTTTTTCGCGCACGATCTCGGCCGCAAGGAATTTCTCGCTGCGGTCGGTGATGTCGTCCGGGCCGAACACCGGCGGATTTTCCGGCAGATGGCGCTTGATCTCGGCCTCCAGCGCATCGACCTGGAAGCGCAGCTTGGCCGAGACCGGCACGATGGCGGCGAAATTGAACAGGGCTGCGATCTTTTGCGCGAACGGCATCAGGACCGCCTTGTCCTTCACGCGGTCCGATTTATTGATGACCAGGATCACCGGGACATTTTTTGGCAGCATGTCCAGCACCTGCTGGTCGGCCGGGCCGAAGGTGCCCGCTTCGACCAGGAACAGGATCGCATCCGACGACGTCAGCGTGTTCGAGACGGTCTTGTTCAGCGTCTTGTTCAGCGCATTCGCGTGGCGGGTCTGGAAGCCCGGGGTGTCGACGTAGATGTATTGCGCGTCGTCATGGGTCTGGATGCCGGTGATCCGATGGCGCGTGGTCTGGGCCTTGCGCGACGTGATCGACACCTTGGCGCCGATCAGGACGTTCATCAGGGTCGACTTGCCGACGTTCGGGCGGCCGACGATGGCGATATAGCCGCAACGGAAATTGTCGGGAGTGGCGTTCATGCTTTTTCTGTTCCTGGTTGTTCTGCTTGGGCAGCCGATGCGGCATCGCCCTGATTGGTGCCGATGCCGGCCAGCTTCAATTGCGCCGAGCGCTGGCGCGGCTTGCGCGCGCCCGGCGCCTTGGCCAGCGCCTTCTGCGCCGCTTCGAGCGCCAGGCCGGCGGCCGACTGCTCGGCCGCACGGCGGCTGCCGCCGCGGCCGGACACCTGCACGCTCAGCTTCGGCACCAGGCATTCGACTTCGAATTCCTGGCTGTGGGCGGCGCCATGGGTCGCCACCACATTATAGGTCGGCAGCGGGATGCGCTTCGCCTGCAGGAATTCCTGCAGCAGGGTCTTGGCGTCCTTGCCGAGCGTGGCCGGGTCGACCGTGTCGAGGATCGGGATATAAAAGGCGCGGATCACATCGCGCGCGCTGTCGAAGCCGCTGTCGAGGAAGATCGCGCCGAGCAGCGCTTCCAGGGTATCGGCAAGGATCGAGGGCCGGCGGAAACCGCCGGATTTCAGCTCGCCTTCTCCCAGACGCAGGAATTGCGACAGGTCGAGTTTTTGGGCGATCTCGAACAGCGCCTGCTGCTTGACCAGGTTGGCGCGCAGGCGCGACAGGTCGCCCTCGTCGAGCGTGCCGAAACGTTGGTACAGCACCGAGGCGACCACGCAGTTGAGGACCGAATCGCCCAGGAATTCCAGGCGCTCGTTATGCAGACTGCTATGGCTACGGTGGGTCAGGGCTTGCTGCAGCAGCCCGATTTCCCGGAACGTATACCCCAAGCGCGTTTGCAATAACTGAAGATTCATTGTTGATGTCGTGTGCGTGGCCGGGCCGGCCACGGTGTTTCTATAAAGCCTTAACGAGCGACGCTGTCGGCCTCGGCCACCATGCCGCTGGGGTCGGTGGTGCCGGCGAAGTCGATCAGCAGGCTGACGTTGCCCATCAGCGGCAGCCGCTTTTCGTAGGCAAAGCTGATCTGCACTTCGTCGCCGTCGCGGCTGAAGACCAGGTCTTGTCCACGCACGGCCTCGACGTCGTTGATGCTGGTATGGCGGTTGAAGGCTTGCTGCATCTCGCGGATGGTGCCGCCGGTCTCCTTGACCTTGGCAATCGCGGACTTGATCGCGTTGTATTCAATATAGGCCGGGACCATGCGCATGGCAAAGATGCCCGCCACGCCGATCACGGCCAGCGCCCCGATCAGGCCGGACAGGGAAACACCAGCTTGCTTGTTCAACATCTTGCTGCGACCCATGCGCGCCCCTTGTTATTGGATACCGCCGACACGTTTCGGATTGCTGAAGTTCATCCAGACCACGAAGGCCTTGCCGACGATATTACGGTCAGGCACGAAACCCCAGTAACGGCTGTCCGCGCTATTGTCGCGGTTATCGCCCATCATGAAATACTGCCCTTCCGGCACTACGCAGGTGAACTTGTCGTAGGTGTATTCGCAGTTCTCGCGCAGCGGGAAATTGTCCACGCTGCCCAGGTCGATATTGCGCTTGTCGGCCGTGTTCAGGATGCGGTGCTGGGTCACGCCGTCCGGGCTCGGCAGTTTCTCGATGAACTGCTTGTGGTAGATCGGATGCTGGTCGTCCAGGTAGTCGTCGAGCGCCGTGTATTCGACCGGCTTGCCGTTGACCGTCAGGCGCTTTTCCTCGTACGTGATTTTATCACCCGGCACGCCAACGACGCGCTTGATGTAATCCTGGTTCATGTCTTTTGGGTACTTGAACACCATCACATCGCCGCGCTGGGGATTGTTGATCTGGATGATCTTTTTATTAATGATCGGCAGGCGGATGCCATAGGTGTACTTGTTCACCAGGATGAAGTCGCCCACCAGCAGGGTCGGCACCATCGACGACGACGGAATCTTGAACGGCTCCCACAGGAAAGAGCGCAGGATGAACACCAGCGCGATTACCGGGAAGAAGCTGCCCGAATACTCGATCCAGGTCGGCTGGCGCAGATTGGCCTGCTCGATCGCCGCGCGGTTGCCGTTGTGGTCGACTTTGATCCCATCCGCCGCCAGCTTGGCGTTGCGCGCATCGTACTCGCGCAAGGCGGCATCGGCAGCGCGGCGCCGCTGTTTCGCCAGATAGAATGTGTCCAGGCACCAGATGATGCCCGTGATCACCATCAAGACGAACAGGATCAGGGCAAAATTGCCCAGGATGGGTTGCAGGTTCATTATTTATCTTCCACCTGGAGAATGGCCAGGAAGGCTTCTTGTGGAATCTCCACCGAACCGACCTGCTTCATGCGCTTCTTGCCGGCCTTTTGTTTCTCCAGCAGCTTTTTCTTACGCGAGATGTCGCCGCCATAGCACTTGGCCAGGACGTTCTTGCGCAGCGCCTTCACGTTTTCGCGCGAGATGATGGTCGCGCCGATGGCGGCCTGGATCGCCACGTCGAACATCTGGCGCGGGATCAGTTCGCGCATCTTGGCCGCCACCTGGCGTCCGCGGTACGGTGCGTTGGCGCGGTGGACGATGATGGCCAGGGCGTCGACCTTCTCGCTGTTGATCAGCATGTCGACCTTGACCACGTCGGCCGCGCGGTTTTCCTTGAACTCGTAGTCCATCGAGGCATAGCCGCGCGAGGTGGACTTGAGGCGATCGAAGAAGTCCAGCACGATCTCGGCCATCGGGATCTCGTAGTGCAGTTTCACTTGGCGGCCGTGGTAGGCCATGTCCATCTGGATGCCGCGCTTGCCGTTACACAGGGTCATCACCGAACCGACGTACTCTTGCGGCATGTACAGGTTGACGTCGACGATCGGCTCGCGTACTTCGTTGATCTTCGACGGTTCAGGCATCTTCGATGGATTGTCGACGCGGATGATGCTGCCGTCGCGCATCTCGACCTCGTACACCACCGTCGGCGCCGTCGTGATCAGG
>DDKG01000213.1 GCA_002339265.1 Massilia sp. UBA2604
CTAGTTATAAGAAAAACCCCATCAGGTGATCCTGGTGGGGTTTTTTGCTTTGCGGGATTTGAAAACAGCGTGCATGTGGCCTATGGATCAGGCATTCATGCGCTGGTTGAACGCGTGGACGGCGAGCCGTCCACCCTACGGTGGTCAAGTTAGTAGACCCGGCAGCTTCGCTGCCGACGCGTTCAGCCGCCCGGAATCGAGCCGAAACTCAAACACCCCACAAGATATCGGTCTTGTTATCCCGCGCCGAGCGCATCATTTCCAGCAGCGGATACATCCGTGCCGAGAAGGTGACCACTTCGATCGGCTGATGCTCGTGGTCGTCTTCATCGCGATGGTGCGCCTGGACATCCTGCGCCACCTGGTCGGTTGCCTGGTGCTTGCGGCTCTCTTCGATCTCGGCCTCGAGCAGCGGGATGATGCGTTCCGCTTCTGCCGCGGTGATGACACCGCGTTCCGGTTCCTTGTGCAACAGGTCGAGAATGCGCTTGGCATGCTCCTGGTACATCAGGACCTCTGGGTAGGATCTGCATTTAAAGGTAATCAACATGGCTATCTCTTGGTTTTGTTAGTGTTTAAACGATAGCACGACTGACGCGAGCTCACAGTGCGCGCGCTCGCACAACGCTCAGGTCCGCTTTACCCGCAAGAGCCAGGCAGCCCCGGGCACGACGACGGCCAGCGCGCTGCTCCCGATCACTGCCAGCACCCCCGTATCCGACAGCGGCGCACGCGTCGCCCCGGCCAGGAACCAGCCCAGCGCTCCCCAGGCCAGGCTGTTGAACAGCTCGAGCATATTCATCACGATCCCGCCCTTGCCGCGGCCCTTGAAGTTGCTGCGCACGCCAGGCCGGCCGCACCAGAACACGATCAGCCCGGCGCCCAGCACGGCGCCGCACACCGCGAAACAGACGATCAGCCCCGCGGCCGGCGTGCGCACGGTCAGCCACAGCAGCGGGACGGCCACCAACGCCAGCACCGGCATGACGGCCGCCGCCAGTTTTGCGCGCCGCACCGTGTGCTGCGACGCCGGCGACACCAGCAGCAAGTCCGGCGCATCCTCGGCCGACAGCGCAATCCAGGCCAGCGCGCCGGTCAGCGAGCTGCACAGCAGCGCCAGCCCGGCGCCCAGCGCCTGCACCTGCACCTCGCTGCGCTGGAAAATGAGGAAGAACAGCGGCAGCAGGAACAGCAGCTGCAGCAGCACCTGCGACAGCAGATGCGGATCGCGCACGATCAGCCGCCACTCCTTGACGACCACCGTTACGAACAGGCTGCGGTCGAAGCGCAGTGGCCGTGGCGCGGTGCGCGCCGCACCCGCACGCGACACCGATGCCGCCAGCTGCAGCCCATGCGCGAAGAAGCGGTGGGTAAGTCGCGCCGTGAGCGCGAATACCACCGCAGCCAACGCGGCCAGCAGCAGCATCGGCAGCGGCTCACCCAGCATGGCGCGCGCCGGCAGTAGCAAGGGGTTGTCGCCCACGCCATCCCGGCGCAACAGCCCGTCCAGCAGCGCGCGGACGCGGCCTTGCGACTCCCTGGACGACAGCGAATGCAGCTGGGACGCGATGACCAGCATGGCCCCGGCCAGCGCCCCGACCACCTGCGCCACCACCCGGGTGCGGCGCGCGCCGAGCACGCGCACCAGGCCCAGCGTGAGCAGCATCGCAAGACAGCTGCACAGCACCGCGAGCGAGATCACGCCAGGGTAGATGCCGAGCCAGCGCCACTGCCCCTGCAACAGGCCGGAATGGGCGAACGGCGCCAGGAAGAACAGGTACACGGCGGCGGTGCTGGCCGCCACGCCGGCCAGGCGCACGGTAAAAATGCTGTGCGAGGGCAGGGGCGAGGACAGCAGCAGATCAAGGTCGCTGCGCTCGAACAGCACCAGCACGCTGGCCTTGATCGCCGACGACAGCATGAAGGTCGCGCCACCCGCCAGCACGGCCGAGATGGCGAGCAGCATGCGCGGATCGTCGCCCGCCGCCCCGGCCAGCTGGCGCACGACGACCCAGGCCAGCAGGTGCAGGGCGGCCCAGCCGAATAGCGCCAGGCCGATCGCCGCATTGGCGGGCCGCCGCTTGCCGGCGCCTTCCTTGCCGCCCGACGCATTGAACCAGGCCAGCCGCAGCTCGTGCCGCAGCAGCCAGCCGACGCTGCCCGGCGCCGCCCTCATGGCGTGGCCGTCAGCTGCAGGAATACGTCTTCCAGTGTGCCGCCCCGGGTGCAGGCGCGCAGCTCGTCCAGCGTGCCCTCGGCGATCAGGCGGCCCTGGCGGATAATCCCGATGCGCTGCGCCAGCCGCTCCGCCACCTCGAGGATGTGGGTGGTCAGGATCACCGTGCCGCCCTTGGCGACGTGGGCCAGCAGCAGGTCTTTCACCTGGCGCGCGGCGGCTGCATCCAGGCCGGTGAGCGGTTCGTCGAGGATCAAGAGTTCCGGCTCGTGGATCAGGGCTCCGGCCAGGGCCAGCTTCTGCTTCATCCCGCGCGAGAATCCCTCGGTCAGCTCGTGTGCATGCCGGCTCAGGTCGAGCCAGTCGAGCAATTCACGCGCGCGCGGTTCTGCTTCTTCCGCACGCACGCCCCACAACCCGGCCACGAATTCCAGGTACTCGAAGGGCTTGAGCTTCCCGTACAACATCGGCTCGTCCGGCAAATAGGCCATCCTGGCCTTGGCCGCCGCCGGCGCGCCGGCCAGGTCGATGCCGAGCACCTCGATGCTGCCGGCGTCGGGCGCCAGCAGGCCGGAGACCAGTCGCAGCGTAGTGGTCTTGCCGGCGCCGTTGGGGCCGAGCAGGGCATAGAACTCGCCGCGCCGCACGGCCAGGTCGAGGCCATCGACGGCGGGGCGGCCGAAATCCTTGCGCAGGCCGGTCAGGCGCAGGGCGGGAACACTGGCGTCCAGGGCCGGCCTCATTGGGCTGAAAACGACGACAGGAACTGCTCGACCTGCTCCGGTGGCGCTGCGCCGGCGGGGCCGAGCACGATGACCTGGTAGAAGCGCTCGCCGCGCGCCTCGAAGCGGCCATGCAGGCGCATCGGCTTGCCGTTGGCGGCGCCCGTCGCATCCACGTTCAGGCCGTCCTGCGCCGCCGGCGCCTCCGGGTCATCGGCGCCGATATTGCGCAGCAGGGCCTGGCGCATCGCCGGCAGCGCGGCGCGGGCGAGTGCGGCGTCGGGCGCGGTGGCGGCGCCGACGGCAAAGGTGGCGCCGTCGACTTCGGCGGCCGTCATGGTCATCTCCACCCGCAGGCCGTCGAGGTCCACCGCGCGCGTAAAGGTGGCCGGCTTGGCCGGGAACAGGATCTTGTAGCGGCCGTCCGGGCTCGTATGCTCACGCCAGTTATAGGTGGGGTTGCAGCCGGCCAGCAGGCTGGCCGTGAGCATCGCCGTGACGAGGACGAGGACGCGCAGATGCAAGCGCATGGTGAACGGAGTCGATGGTCGCATGGATGGGCGCATAACACGATAGTAGCAGCAGCGGCTACCTCCTTTGCCGTTTTTTGGGGGAGGTCGGCAACGGTATTCTTTGGACATGGCGGAATGGCGGGATGTCCCGAATCGCGGGGTTTACGTCCGTTCCCGGCGGCAGAGTTCTGCGACCATTCGCCAAACAATCCAGTCCAGGGGGATGGCATGAAGGTCAACGGAAAAAACCATGAGGTGGACGTCGACGGCGACACGCCGGTGCTGTGGGTGCTGCGCGACGTGCTGGGCATGACGGGAACGAAGTTCGGCTGCGGCATGGGCCTGTGCGGCGCCTGCACCGTGCACGTGGACGGCGTGCCGACCCGCTCCTGCCTCACCAGCGTCGAGGCGGTGGGCAAGGCCGACGTCGCGACCATCGAGACGCTCGGCGCCTCGCGCATCGGCGCCGCGCTGCAGAAGGCCTGGCTCGACCAGGAGGTGGTCCAGTGCGGCTACTGTCAATCGGGCCAGCTGATGTCGGCAGCGGCCCTGCTCAAGTCCAACGCCAGGCCCACCGACGAGGACATCGACACCGCCATGAGCGGCAATATCTGCCGCTGCGGCACCTATCCGCGCATCCGCGCCGGGATCAAGGCCGCCGCGCTCAGCCTGGCGGGAGGCCGCCATGCGTAACGATCTGCCCAATCTGCCCAATCTGCCCAATCTGCCGCGCCGCGCCTTCCTGATGGCCGCCGCCGCCGCCGGTGGCGGCCTGCTGCTGGGCGTCGCCCTCGATGGCGTCAGCCGTCCCGCGGCCGCCGCGACCGCCCGCACGTTCGAGCCGAACGCCTTCGTGCTGATCGGCGCCGACGGCCTGGTCACCATCACCATGCCGTATATCGAGATGGGCCAGGGCACGTATACATCGATCCCGATGCTGGTGGCCGAAGAGCTCGAGGTGGGGCTTGGCCAGGTGCGGGTCAGGCATGCCGGCGCCGACGACAAGCTGTACGGAAACCCGCTGCTCGGCCTGCAGATCACGGGCGGTTCGACTTCCATGCGCGCTGCCTGGCTGCCGATGCGCCAGGCCGGCGCCACCGCGCGCGTGATGCTGGTGCAGGCGGCGGTCAACCAGTGGAAGGCCAGCCCGGGCGAGTGCCAGGCCCGCAATGGGGAAGTCGTGCATCGCCCCAGCGGCCGACGCCTGAAATATGGCGCGCTGGCAACGCAGGCGGCGGCCCTGCCGGTCCCGGCGCCGGCCGAGGTCAAGCTCAAGGAGCCGGCCGACTTCATCCTGATCGGCAAGCCGGGCAAGCGCCTCGACACCCCCTTGAAGGTCAACGGCAGCGCCAGATACGGCATCGACGCGATGGTGTCCGGCATGAAATTCGCGGCGCTGGCGCAGTCGCCCGCCTTTGGCGGCAGTCTCAAAAGTGTCGACGAGCGCAAGGCGCTGGCGGTGAAGGGCGTGCGCCAGGTGGTCAAGCTCGACGACTGCGTGGCCGTGATCGCCGACCACACCGGCGCCGCGCGCAAGGGACTGGCGGCGCTCGAGATCGCGTGGGACGACGGCCCCAATGCCGCGGTCGACAGCGCGGCCCTGTCAAGCGCGCTGGCCAGTGCATCCGAAGGCCCGGCAGCGAAAGTCAGGCAGGAAGGCGAGCCGGCCAAGGCCGGCGGCAAGCGCATCGCGGCCGTCTACGAGCAGCCCTACCTGATCCACGCCACCATGGAGCCGCTCAACTGCACCGTGCACGTGAAGGACGGCAGTTGCGAGCTGTGGCTCGGCACCCAGGTGATGACCCTGAGCCGCGCGGCGGCAGCCAAGGTGGTCGGTCTCGAACCCGACAAGGTAACGGTCCACAACCATTACCTGGGCGGCGGCTTTGGCCGCCGGCTGGAGGTCGACATGGTCACGCGCGCGGTGCAGATCGCGCGCCACGTGAAGGGCCCGGTGAAGGTCACCTGGAGCCGCGAGGAAGATACCCAGCACGACATCTACCGCGGCGGCTTCCACGACCGGATCGAGGCGCGCGTCGACGGCGAAGGCATGCCGCTGGCATGGACCCACCGCATCACCGGTCCGTCCACGATCAAGCGCTTCTTCCCGGCCGGCTACGTCAACGGCTTCGACGAAGAGGTGGTCGAGGGCGCCATGCATCCGCCGTATGCCTTCCCCAGCCTGCTGGTGGAATACGTGAACCACGAGCCGCCGGTGCCGACCGGTTTCTGGCGCGGCGTCGGCCCGGCGCACAACCTGTTCGTGGTCGAGAGCTTCATCGACGAGCTGGCGGCGGCCGCCGGCAAGGATCCGGTCGCCTACCGCAGCGCGCTCCTGAAGGACAATCCGCGCGCGCTGGCGGTGCTGCGGCTGGCCGCCGACAAGGCCGGCTGGGGCAAGCCCCTACCCGCAGGGCAGGGCCGCGGCGTCTCGCTGCAGCACGTGTTCGGCACCTATCTGGCGCTGGTGACCGACGTCGCGGTCAAGGACGGCGAGGTGACGGTCAGGCGCGTGGTCGCGGCGGTCGATACCGGCGTCGCGATCAATCCGGACACCATCCGCGCCCAGCTCGAAAGCGGCATCAACTTCGGCATCTCGGCCGCACTGTGGGGCAAGGCGACCGTGGCCGGAGGGCGCATCCAGCAGTCGAACTTCCACGACGTGCGGGTCATGCGCATCAACGAGGCGCCCGTGATCGAGACCCATATCGTGGCCAGCCGCGAAGCGCCGGGCGGCATCGGCGAACCGGGCACCGCTGCGCTGTTCCCGTCGCTGGCCAATGCCGTGTTCGCGGCCACCGGCAAGCGCGTGCGTGCGCTGCCGATCGAGCCCGAACAGCTGCAGGGCGCCTGAGCCGGGCTTGGGGCCAAGTCGCAACGGGATGGTCGCGCCGGCCGGGCCGAACTCCGTCAAAAGATGGGGGACTTCGGCCCGGCGGCGCGTCTTGGCGTATTATTTTGCGTATTGCGCATTCCAGGATCATCATGAAACGCAGAATCGGATTCCTGTTCCCGCCCGGCTTCCAGGCGCTCGACCTGATGGCCACCACCGTATTCGAGATCGCCAACGGTCTCGACGGCGGGCCTTTCTACGACATGACCATGCTGTCGGAGCACGGCGGCGTGCTCTCCAGCTCGTCCGGCGTGGGCGTGTTCACCGAAGCCTTCGACCGGCGCGACTACGACACCCTGATCGTGGCTGGCATCATGACGCCGGTCGGCTTCAAGTCGAGCGCGCCCTTCCTGGGCTTCCTGCGCGAAGCCAGCGAGGCCTCGCGCCGCACCGCCAGCATCTGCACCGGCGCCTTCATCCTGGCCGAGGCCGGCCTGATCGACGGCCGCCGCGCCACCACCCACTGGGCCCTGGCGCGCGACCTGCAGCGCGCCTATCCGAAGTCACGCATCGAGGAAGACCGCATCTACATCAACGACGGCCGCGTATGGACCTCGGCCGGCATGACCGCCTGCATCGACCTGTGCCTGGCGATGGTGGAGGAAGACCTGGGCAAGGACGCGTCGAAGCACATCGCGCGCCAGATGGTGGTCTACCACCGCCGCAGCGGCGGCCAGTCGCAGTTCTCGGCCCTGCTCGAGCTGGAGCCGAAGTCGGACCGCATCCAGCAGGCGCTCACCTACGCCAAGAGCCACCTGCGGCGACCGCTGTCGGTCGACGAGCTGGCCGAGGCGGCCAATCTCAGCACGCGCCAGTTCAGCCGCAGCTTCCGCCTCGAGACCGGGCAGTCGCCGGCGCGCGCGATCGAGGTGCTGCGGGTCGAGGCGGCGCGCGCCATGATCGAGACCAGCAACCACTCGATCGACGTGGTCGCGCGTGAAACCGGCTTCGCCGACCCCGAGCGCATGCGGCGCGCCTTCCTGCGCGCCTTCGGCCAGCCGCCGCAGGCGATCAAGCGCGCGGCGCGCGAGCAGGCGGTGTAGGCTGTGCAGGCATGATCGTCGCCCTTATCGGGCCGTTGAAGGAAACGTACAGTGGTTTAGAAATAATCTGCATCAGCCAGGCCTCGTTCTTGCCTGCTGTGCCGGACCCGGCGATTTGTCCCGCCTTCCCATAATCTCGCGTCCAGCATTGGCGCCGCATCATCCATGATTCCCAAGATTAGCAAGGCCGTGAGATATGTGCCCGCTGCAGCGCCTGGATCGCCTTGCTCCAACCGTCGCAGCGTCGCCTCAGATATACCCATCCGTGCGCACAAGTCTGCAACCATCATGCGTTGACTCAGGCGTTGAGTACGAATACTGCGACCCCAGATGATCAGGCGCTCCTGGACGAGCGTAGGCAGTGTAGTGGAATCGGATAGTTTGCGAGGCATGTTCCCTCCATAGATAATGTATTGTAATGCATAAAAGACTATCTATAACTTGTTCGCGACTTTCGACCAGTTATAGATATAGATTTATGTAAAATAAGACGCTATCTATGAAGCTGAATTTTTAATCATCACGCAGCGCACGCCGATACCCGATCGCCTCGGCCACATGCTTCGACCGCACGTCGTCCACGTCCGCCAGGTCGGCAATCGTACGCGCCACCTTGAGCACGCGGTGGTAGGCCCGCGCCGACCAGTGCAGGTGCCGCGCCGCGTCATGCAACAGCTTGCGCCCCGCCTCGTCGGGCGCGCAATGGCGATCGATGTCACCCGGTCCCAGGTGGCTGTTGGGCCGCTCCTGGCGCGCGAGCTGGCGCGCGTGTGCCCGCGCCACCCGCTGCGCGATCGCGGCGCTTGGCTCGCCCTCGGCCTGCGCGCCCATGCTGTCCGGCGCCATGGCCGCCACCGGCAGCTGGATGTCGATGCGGTCGAGCAGGGGGCCTGAAATGCGTCCCTGGTAGCGCAGCACGGCATCCGGCGTGCAGCGGCATTTGCCGCTGGCGTGGCCCAGCCAGCCGCAGGGGCAGGGATTCATCGCCGCGATCAGTTGGAAGCGCGCCGGGAAGTCGGCCTGGTGGGCCGCGCGCGAGATCGTGATCGATCCGGACTCCAGCGGCTCGCGCAATACCTCCAGCACGCGGCGGTCGTACTCGGGCAGCTCGTCGAGGAATAGCACCCCGTGATGGGCCAGCGACACTTCGCCCGGCCGCGGCAGGTTGCCGCCGCCGACCAGGGCCACGCCGGACGTCGTGTGATGCGGGCTGCGAAACGGCCGCTGGCGCCAGCGTTCGGGCGCGAAGCCGCCGGCCAGCGATTGCACGGCGGCCGACTCGAGCGCCTCGCTCTCGCTCATCGGCGGCAGCAGGCCGGGCAGGCGCGCCGCCAGCATGCTCTTGCCCGCGCCTGGCGGGCCGACCAGCAGGACCGAATGGGATCCGGCCGCCGCCACCTCAAGCGCGCGCTTGGCATGCTGCTGGCCCTTGACCTCGGCAAAATCGGGATAGCGTGGCGCATGCGCCATGCCGGGACCATGGTGCCGCGCCAGCTTCGGCGCGTCGGGCGCGTTGGCGAAGTGCGCGCAAACCTCGAGCAAGGTGCGCGCCGGGTAGATCGCGGCCGCTTCCACCAGCGCCGCTTCGTCGGCATTGGCCAGCGGCAGGATGAAGGCGCGCGATTCGTCGTCATCATGGCGCGCCATCGCGAATGCCATCGCCAGCGCGCCGCGTACCGGCCGCAACTCTCCCGACAGCGACAGCTCGCCCGCGAACTCGTAGCGATGCAACGTATCGTCGCGGATCTGGCGCGAGGCGGCCAGGATGCCGAGGGCGATCGGCAGGTCGAAGCGACCGGACTCTTTCGGCAGGTCGGCCGGCGCCAGGTTGATCGTGATGCGCCGCGCCGGGAGGTCGAAGCCGGAATTCTGCAGCGCCGCGCGCACGCGGTCTTTCGCCTCGCGCACTTCGGTGTCAGGAAGGCCGACGATCGCGATGCCAGGAAGGCCGTTGGCCAGGTGGACTTCGACATTGACGGCGGGCGCTTCCATGCCGGCCAGGGCGCGGCTTCTCAGGACGGCCAGACTCATTGTTTACCTTCCGCATGAACGTTGGAAAGGCCCTATCGTAAGGTGCTCACGCGAGCATCTGTTGAGTGCGAACAGGCATACGTATTCGAGCCGCCTGGCGTACGCACAAGCCTCCGAATTCGTCGCCCATTCCTGCTTTTCTACTGCCTGTCACAAAAACCTGACACGGCTTGTTACTAACGCTACATTATCTGCGAGGAAAGATCCGTCACCATTACCATCCCTGGAGTAAGCACCAATGCTATCGATCAAGCAGCTCAACAAGACCTATGCCAACGGCGTAAAGGCCATCAACGATGTCAGCCTCGAGATCCCGAACGGCATGTTCGGCCTGCTCGGCCCGAACGGCGCCGGCAAGTCTTCGCTGATGCGCACCATCGCCACCCTGCAGGACCCCGACAGCGGCAGCATCCATTTCCACGGCCTCGACGTCCTCGAGGATAAAGAAGGTCTGCGGCGCCAGCTCGGCTACCTGCCGCAGGACTTCGGCGTCTACCCCAAAGTCAGCGCCGAAAAGCTGCTGAACCACTTCGCCGTCCTGAAAGGCCTGACCGCGAAGGGCGAGCGCAAGGAGGTCGTCGAAGCCCTGCTGCACCAGACCAATCTGTGGGAAGCTCGCAAGCGCGGCCTGGGCACCTATTCGGGCGGGATGCGCCAGCGCTTCGGCATCGCCCAGGCGCTGCTCGGCGCGCCGCGCCTGGTGATCGTCGACGAGCCGACCGCCGGCCTCGATCCCGACGAGCGCAATCGCTTTTTGAACCTGCTGGCCAAGATCGGCGAGCAGGTGGTCGTCATCCTGTCGACCCACATCGTCGAGGACGTGACCGACCTGTGCCCGCGCATGGCGATGATCGCCAGGGGCACGGTGCTGCTGCAGGGCGAGCCGCAGGCCGCGATCGACACCCTCAAGCATTGCGTGTGGCGCCGCACCGTCAGCCAAGAAGCGCTGCCCGAATACCAGCAGCGCTTCAACGTGCTGTCCACCCGCCTGGTGGCGGGCCGCCCGCAGATCAACGTGTTTGCCGAGTCGCAGCCGGACGATGGCTTCGTCAGCGTCGAGCCGGACCTGGAAGACGTCTACTTCCTGCAGATCCGCAGCGCCAGCCGCGCCGCGAGCCAGGCGCCGGCAGCGGCCGTGCCGGTGAGCGCGTGAGGAGGGCGGCATGCT
>DDKG01000215.1 GCA_002339265.1 Massilia sp. UBA2604
GTAGGCGCTCATCTTGCCGCCCGTGGTGAGCACGATCAGGCCGGTGCCGGCGTTCGCTGCCTGGCTTTTCAGGGCGGCGATCGAGCTATCCAGCTTGTCGGTCAGTTCCTTGGCGCGCGCCTGCTTGCCGAACAGGCCGGCCAGTGTATTCACATTGTTTTTGGCGCTCGCCACCAGGTTGGTGCGGTCGACGGTCAGGTCGATGGTCGGCGCGATCTTGGCCAATTGCGCGTACTTGGCCTGCGAACGGCCGCCGACGATGATCAGGTCGGGCTTGGCGCCGTGGATTTTTTCATAGTCAGGCTCGAACAGGGTGCCCATCTTGGGGGCGCTGTTGTAGCGCGCCAGGTGGCGCGGCAGCGGACGCGCGGTGGTGCTCATGGTCGGCACGCCGGCCACGTTCACGTCCAGCGCCGACAGGTTGTCGAGAGTGGTGGCGTCGAGCACGATGACCTTCTTCGGGCTGGCCGGGACGGCGGTGGTGCCGCTGGCATGCTTGATTTGCACGGTGTTCTGGGCTTGCGCAGGTAATGCGCCGAAGGCCAGCGCGGCGCCGACCGCCAGCACTGCGCGGCGGCCTTGGAAGATGTTCTTGATGGTCATGTCGAGTTTCCTGTCTTTCGAGTTGCAACGAATTGGGAGGATGAATCAGAATCGGGTGGTGACGCCCAGCCACAGACGACGGCCGTCGCCGACCGTGTTGTAGGTCAGCTCGTCCAGGCGCTTGTCGCTGACGTTGAACAGCGCGGCCTTGATGGCGACGCTGCGGCTCCAGTCATAGGTCATGCCGATGTCGCCGATCGTGTAGTCGCCGTATTCCTTGGCGCCGTTCGGCAACGTCACGCCATTGCTGCCCGAGCGCGCGGCGGCATTGATTTCCTTGCCGTTGTAGGTCACCGAGGCCCACAGGTCGAGCGCGTCGGTGACGTTCCAGTCGGCGCGCAGCGTGCCGCGGTGCTTCGGCGTGCGGGTCAGCGCATAGCCATCGTAGGCGCCGCCCTTCTGTTCCGAGTCGGTATAGGTGTAGTTCGACTTGAACGACAAGGTGCGCACCGGCTGCCAGGTCAGGCCCAGCTCCAGGCCCTGGATCGTGGCGTCGTCGATGTTGTAGCTGTACCAGAGGCGGTAGTTCGGGTCGTCAAGCCAGCGCGCGATCGAGCCGTCGTCGTTGTAGATCAGCGCGTTCGCCACCTTGTCCTTGAAGTCGGTGTAGAACAGCGTCGCATTCGCCTGGATGCCGGCCTTGTTGTTGTAGTGGGCAGAGAGTTCGTAGCTGGTGCTGGTCTCGGCCTTCAAATCAGGGTCGCCGATGATGACGCCGCAAGTGCCGTTGGGGCCGTAGGTGCAGCCGCCGCCGCCGGTGGTATAGGCATAGCCCGGCGCGATGTTGCGGATTTCCGGCGCGCGGAAGCCGCGCGAGACGCCGCCCTTGATCGTGACCGCGTCGCTCGTATGCCACACGGCGTACAGGCGCGGCGACCAGTGGTTGCCGTAGATTTCATGGTCGTCGGCGCGCAGGCCGGCGGTCAGGGCCAGCGTGTCGGTGATGCTCCATTCGTCTTCGACGAACAGCGCTTTCTGGATGATGCTGAAGTGCTCATCAACGCCGGTGCGGCGGCCCGGGTTCTGGTCCGTCAGTTCACCGCGGTTGTACTGGCCGCCGATCACCAGGAAGTGGTCGCCCAGGCGGGTGTTGAGCTTCGCGTCGAGCACCGTGTTCTTGATTTCCGGCGCGCGCTCGTTGCGGATGAAGTCTCCCGCGCGGTCCTGGGCATAAGTCTCGCGCTGGCCCTTCTCCTGGGTCAGGGCGACCTGCGAGGTGGCCCAGCCCCAGCGGCCGTTGTGCGACAGCGACCAGTGGTCGCGGCTGTGCTCCTGGCGCGTGTTGGCCGCGGTCGGCGCCAAAACGCCGCCGGCGGAACTGTGGCGCTTGAGCTCACTCTTGCCGGCCTCTAACAGCACATCGTGAGCGGCATTCGGGGTCCAGGCCAGGCGCGCGGTCAGGTCGCGGTCCTTGGCGCCGTTGAAGCCGTTCAGGATCTCGTCCTCGGTACGCTTGTTCTGCTTGCCCCACAGCTGCAGGCCAAGGACGTCGCTGGCGATCGGACCGTTCAGGAAGAACTGGCCCTGGGTCGAGTTGCCCGAATCGCTGTGTTCCTGCAGGGTGCCGTCGATGCCGAGCGAGCCGCCCCAGGCCTTGGCGACCTTGCGCGTGATGATGTTGATGACGCCGCCCATGGCGTCAGAGCCGTACAGCGACGACATCGGGCCGCGCACGACTTCGATGCGCTCGATCGCCTCCAGCGGCGGGATGAAACTCTGTTCGTAGCCGGCGTTGCCGTTGGTGCGCGCGTCGCGGGTCGACTGGCGCTTGCCGTCCACCAGGATCAGGGTGTATTGACCAGGCAGGCCGCGAATCAGGATATCCTGTTCATTGGCGACGCCGGTCACGGTCACGCCCTGCACGTCGCGCAGCGCGTCGGTCAGGTCGCGGAACGGGCGCTTTTCCAGGTCTTCGCGGGTGATCACGGTGATGCTGGCGGGAGCGTCGGTGGCCGACTGCTCGAAGCCGGCGGCGGTCACAACGACGGTCGGCACGGTGCCGGACGCGCCGGCGGCTTGCGGGTTGAAGTCCGGGGCCTCGGGGGCGGCATGGGCGCTCATGACCAGTGCGCCGTGGAGTGCCGCCGCGATGGTCGTCCGTTTGAACCATGCCGTAGTCGTGTGCTGCATACGCTTCGTTCTCTCCCTGTCGTTCAATTACTTTTATGCGGCGAACACCTATTGCCAGGGCGGCTCGCCGTGAATGATAATGATTATCATATGCAATTAACTGCCAGAAAGTTTGTCAAGTTGTGGCAAACCTCGCCAACCCAGCAATGAATTCGACTTCTTCCCGCATCCTCGTGGTCGACGACCA
>DDKG01000216.1 GCA_002339265.1 Massilia sp. UBA2604
CGGCCCGCTCAAGACCACCGGCGGCGCGCCTTACGCCTATGAACAGCACGCGGCGGCGCCGAATGCCGCCTACGGCTACGTGATCGGCGCCGCGGTCGCCAAGGGCCGCATCGTGTCGATCGACACCGCCGCGGCGCGCCGCGCGCCGGGCGTGCTCGCCGTCGTCACCTACGAGAATGCCGGCAAGCTGGGCAAGGGCAACTTCAACACCGCCCACCTGCTGGCCGGCCCCGAAGTGCAGCACTACCACCAGGCGGTCGGCGTCGTCGTGGCAGAGACCTTCGAACAGGCGCGCGCGGCATCGTCGCTCGTGAAGGTCGAGTACGCGAAGGCGAACGGCTCCTATGACCTGGCGGCGGCGATGAACGCGGCGGTCACCCCGAAGACCGGGGATGCCGAGTCGAAGGTCGGCGATTTCGACGGCGCCTTTGCCGGCGCGCCGGTCAAGCTGGACGCCACCTACACCACGCCCGACCAGTCGCACGCGATGATGGAGCCGCATGCCTCGATCGCGTCGTGGGACGGCGACAAGGTCACGGTCTGGACCTCGAACCAGATGATCGACTGGGGCAAGCAGGACCTGGCGAAGACGCTCGACATCCCGCCGCAGAACGTGCGCCTGGTCTCGCCGTATATCGGCGGCGGCTTCGGCGGCAAGCTGTTCCTGCGCGCCGAAGCGGTGCTGGCGGCGCTCGGCGCCCGCGCGGCCAAGCGGCCCGTCAAGGTCGCGCTGCAGCGCGCGCTGATGATCAACAACACCACCCATCGTCCGGCCACGATCCAGCGCATCCGCATCGGCGCCACGCGCGAAGGCCGCATCAGCGCGATTGCCCACGAAAGCTGGTCGGGCGACCTGCCGGGCGGCCAGCCGGAAACCGCGGTCCAGCAGACGCGCTTCCTGTACGCCGGCGCCAACCGCCTGACCCGCCTGCAGCTGGCCACGCTCGACCTGCCCGAGGGGAATGCAATGCGCGCGCCGGGCGAGGCGCCGGGCATGATGGCGCTCGAGGTGGCGATGGACGAGATGGCCGAGAAGCTCAAGATGGACCCGGTCACCTTCCGCATCGTCAACGACACCACGGTCGATCCCGAAAAGGCGGGCCGCAAGTTCTCGCAGCGCCGCTACGTGCAGTGCCTGCGCCAGGGCGCCGAGCGCTTCGGCTGGGATAAACGGAAGGCGCAGCCGGGCCAGGTGCGCGAAGGCCAGTGGCTGGTCGGCATGGGCATGGCCTCGGCCTTCCGCAACAATATGAACCTGAAGTCCGCCGCGCGCGTGCGCCTGGAAACCGATGGCAAGGTGACGGTCGAAACCGACATGACCGATATCGGCACCGGCAGCTACACCATCATCGCGCAAACCGCGGCCGAGATGCTGGGTGTCGGCGTGGACCGCATCAACGTGCGCCTGGGCGATTCGAGCTATCCGGTGTCGGCCGGTTCCGGCGGCCAGTGGGGCGCCAACAGCTCCACCGCCGGCGTCTACGCGGCCTGCGTCAAGCTGCGCGAGCAGATCGCGCAAAAGGCGGGACTGGATGCTGCCAACGCCGAATTCAGCGACGGCGCCGTGCGCGCTGGCGGGCGCTCGGTGCCATTGACCGAGGTGGCCAGGGGCGGCGCGATCATGGCCGAAGACACGATGGAATACGGCGACCTGGAAAAGCAGGTGCAGCAGTCGACCTTCGGCGCCCACTTCGTCGAAGTCGCGGTGGACGTCGCCACGGCCGAAGTGCGCGTGCGGCGCATGCTGTCCGTGTGCGCGGCTGGCCGCATCCTGAACCCGAAGTCGGCGCGCAGCCAGGTGATCGGGGCGATGACGATGGGTGTGGGTGGCGCGCTGATGGAACACCTGGCGGTCGACAAGCGCATGGGCTTCTTCGTCAACCACGACCTGGCCAGCTACGAGGTGCCGGTGCATGCCGACATCCCGCACCAGGAAGTGATCTTCATCGACGAAACCGACCCGACGACTTCGCCGATGAAGGCCAAGGGCGTCGGCGAACTGGGCCTGTGCGGCGTCGGCGCGGCGGTGGCGAATGCGATCTACAACGCCACCGGCGTGCGCGTGCGCGACTATCCGGTCACGCTCGACAAGATGCTGGCCAAAATGCCGGCGCTGGCGTAAACCAGGGCGCCGTCCCTCATGCCGTCAAGTTAGCGTCGTAGGGTGGACGGGGACGCCGAGTCGGGTATCCCGTCCACGCGTCCGAATCAACGGCGAGCTACAGCAATGCACGCTTGGTTTGAACGCGTGGGCGGGATACCCGCCCACCCTACGGTTGTTGCTAACTGAACGGCATCAGGGCGCCGTCCGCTCACTCCTTGATGCGGATGGCGTCGATCACCAGCATCAATGCGCGCGAGGAGTGGCGGCGGCTGGGATAGAAGGCGTGCAGCGGTTCGAAGGGAAAACACCAGTCTTCCATCACGCTGACCAGCCGTCCCGCATCCACGTGCGGGCCGACCATGCTCTCGGGCAGGAAGGCCAGGCCGACGCCGTGCAAGGCGGCGTCGAGCATGTGGTAGACGTTGGTGAATACCGATTGGCCGCGTACGCGCGCTTCCACTGGCTGGCCCTCGCGCGCCAGTTCCCAGGCATACAGGCCGCCGCTGCTGGGCAGGCGCAAGGTGATGCAGTTGTGCTTCATGAGCTCCTGCAGCGAGGTCGGTACCGCCCGCCGCGCGAAATAGGCGGGCGCGCCGACGATCCGCATCGGCACCTCGTTCGTCAGGCGCACGCCGATCATGTCTTTCTCGAGCTGGTCGCCATGGCGCACGCCGATGTCGTAGCGCTCGGCGGCGATGTCCACCAACCGATAGTCCGAACTGATCTCGACGTGCAGGTCGGGATACTGCGGCAGCAGCGGCGCGATGCGCGGCCACAGGATCGTGTCGATCACGTGGTCGATCGCGGTGATGCGGATGGTGCCGGCCGGCTTGTCGCCCAGGTCGCTCACAGCCGTGATCTCGGCCTCGATCTCTTCCAGCCGCGGGCCCACGTTCTGCAGCAGGCGCTCGCCGGCCTCGGTAGGCGACACGCTGCGTGTGGTGCGCGTGAGCAGGCGCACGCCCAGGCGCGCTTCCAGCGAGCGCACGATGTGGCTGAGCGCCGACTGGGTCATGCCGAGTTTCGCCGCGGCGCGCGTGAAGCTGCGCTCGCGGGCGACGGCGAGAAAGACGAGGATGTCGTTGATATTGTCACGGGCCATTGATTGATGATACAGGAACATCAATCGGGCCGTACATCAATGAGAAAAATTTATGGATTCGTGCTTTTGAGCCAGTCGCGGCCCTTCGCGTCCAGTGCGGCGTCGATGATGTCCTGCGGCAGGCTGTAGACCGTGGCCCAGGTGGCGCGGCCGTCGGCGGCGTTGGACGGGAAGCTCGTCGTCTCGATCGGCCAGTGGTACTTGCGCTTGAGCGCCCGGACGATGGCGGCCAGGGTCACGCGGCCGCGCAGCGGTTCGGCGCCGGCCTGGTCGGCGTTGGACAGCAGGATGGCGAGGACGGCACCGCGCGCGGTGCGTGGGCCGGGGAAGATGGGTGTTTTGCGCGGCATGGGCGGATTCTACCGGGCTGCGGCGAATTTCGCGCCGCGCACGTGCATTTCGCGCCGCCGCGAAGGCGCTTCGTCGCATCGTCGCGCGGCGAGGGCGGCAGGCCGAGATACTGGCGTCACTACCAACCACTTGCCGGAGCCTGCCATGCCGATCCAGATCCTGAGCCATACGCCCCTCCATGTCTGGGCCATCCTCGCCTTCCTGGTCTGGCGCGGCGTCGCCGAGATGCATGAGCGCGAGATCGCCGTGGCCCGGATGTTCGTGCTGCCGCTGGGGATGCTCGTCCTGTCGCTGCATGATATCGCGCGCAAGTTCGGGTTCGAGGCGAACGTGCTGGCGGCATGGACGACGGCGTTCGCGGCGGCGGGGCTGCTGGCCTGGCGCTTCGGCCGCGTGCGCGCTTCTGCCGGCAGCGCGCCGGGCAGGGTACGCGTGGCCGGCAGCGCGATCCCGCTGGTGCTGATGCTGTCGATTTTCGCGGTCAAGTACGCGACCTCGGTGCTGCTGGCCGTGCGGCCGGACCTGGCGGCCCAGGTGGCGGGCGGAGTATGCGCCGTGTTCGGCGTCTTCAACGGCTACTTCCTGGGCCGCCTGCTGCGCGACGCCAGGCGTCATCCTTGCTCGATATGCTCGGCCAGGTAGTCGAGCAGCTGGCGCACTGCGGGCAGCAGCCCGCGCCTGGAAGGGAATACCGCGTGCACGATGCCGCCTTTCGGCGCCCATCCGGGTATGACGTCGACCAGCTTGCCCTTCTGTATATCGTCCCTCACCACCATGCAGGGCAGCTGGACGATGCCGATTCCCCCGACCGCTGCCTGGCGCAGCGCCGTCATGTCGTCCGTGATGTAGCGGGGGCGGTGCCGGACCTGCGCTGTCGCGCCATCGGGACCTTCCAGGCTCCACATGTGGTCGCGCGCCGGGCCCCAGTCGAGGCTGGGCAGTCCTTCCAAGTCGACCGGATCTCCTGGGGCCGCCCTGCCTTCGAGGAACCGCGGGCTGGCCACCAGCCGTTGCGGGCTGGCCGACAGCACCCGCATCACCAGGCCGCTATCCTCGAGCGGCGGAAAGCGCACGCGCAAGGCGATGTCGAAGCCTTCGCCGAGGACGTCGATCCTGCGATTGGTGGCTTCGAGATGCACCTGCACGCCCGGGCATTGCGCCATGAATCCGCTCACGAGATCCCCGATACGGTAGGCCAGCAGGGCCGTCGGACAACTCATGCGCACGATGCCCTGCGGCGTCGCGCTCTTGCGCTTCATGACCTCCATCGCGGCTTCGGCTTCGACCAGCATCGCCATGCAGTGATCGTAGAACTCGCGGCCGGTGTCGGTTACCGAAAAGTGCCGGGTGGAGCGTTGCAGCAGGCGCACGCCGTGCGCTTCCTCCAGGCTGGCGATGCGGCGGCTGAGCTTTGACTTCGGCATGTTCAGGGCTCTGCCGGCCGGTGTGAATCCGCCGTGGTCGACCACCTTCACGAAGTAGTACAGATCATTCAAGTCTTCCATCACTGTTCCTCATGTAGAACACTGAAGGCATTTTATAGTAACTACTGGTCGTCAATTCACGGTTATATGATGAACATCTGGACATCATTGCAATAAGCGCATGGGTCCTGGAATCCATTTTTCTCATACGACGGCAGGAAATCATGACAACCGAAAAGATCCGCAACCCCCAGACCGACCAATTGCTGACGCCCGCGAATTCGGCATTGATCATCATCGACTACCAGCCGGTCCAGGTATCGTCGATTCGTTCGATGCCGCGCGACGAGCTGGTGTTCAACATCGTGAGCACCGCGAAAGCGGCGCTGAACTACGACCTTCCGATCATTCATTCGACGGTCAACGTCGCGACCGGACGCAACAAGCCGCCGATCGCCGAATTGCAGGAGGTGCTCGGTCACCTGCCCACCTACGACCGCACCTCGATCAACAGCTGGGAAGACGTCGAGTTCAAGGAAGCGGTCAAGGCGCTCGGCCGCAAGAAGCTGATCATGACCGCGCTCTGGACCGAGGCCTGCCTGACCTTCCCGGCGCTGGACGCCATCCAGTAAGGCTATGAGGTGTACGTGCCGGTCGATGCGGTCGGCGGCACCTCGCTGGCGGCGCACGAGGCTGCGCTGCGCCGCATGGAACAGGCGGGCGTGAAACTCATCAGCCGGGTGCAGATGTATTGCGAGCTCCAGCGCGACTGGTCGCGTGCGGACACGGTGCCGGGCTTCATGGGCGTGTTCGAGAACTTCGACGGCTTCAATGCCGAGAAGGCCATGGAGCACGCGAAGTAAGCGTTCCCCACGGCTCCGTTCAGTCGCCGTGCGGCAGGTTCTTGACGCAGCCTTCGAGCTCGGCCTGGGTCAGGAACACGCTCGGGCTACCCTGGGCGAAGCTGCCCACTTCATACGGATCCCAGTGGAACTCGATGCCGGAGGGCAGGGGAATGAATTTGGGCTCCTTGAATACGTCGAGCGTGCCCTGTTCGGCCCATGACAGTCCCTGTGCTGCAAGCTTGCTCACGAGCGCAGTAGAGACCTTGTCGCGGCAGGCGGTGCCGGCATCGACGAACGCGGTGAATCGGGTATGCACGGCCTTGCCGCCGCCCAGCGCATAGTGGCGCGTTGTTGAGCGGTAGTTGCCGTGGGCGGCGCCGAAGCCGAAGGTCCAGGCGCTGGCCTCAAACGACAGCTGGCCCTTCGAATGCCAGCGCACCAGCACCTTGTTCGTGCATTCGAGGTCGGCGTCGCAGCGGCCGGCCATCTCGCGGACCCAGGCGTCCAGCGCCTCGTCCCCGAACACTGGAAACACGGCGGAAAACACGAACGGCTTGTCCGAGCCCTCGGCCTGCGCTTGCGGCGATGGCCGGGTAAGGGCGATCGCGCGGTACGCCACGATGCGCTTCAACGAAAACGACTGGGCTTGCTGGTCTTCCGCCTGCTGCCAGCTGCCCTTGCCGCCGCGCCCGTCGACATCGAGATTGACCGAGAACCGCTCCGGTCCCTCGGCCCCGGAGTCGAGCAGCGGGACCAGCTGCATGGGAGCCAGATTCGGCGCGCCCGGCGGCGCGTCCAGGGCGGCCAGGCGGCGGGCCTTGCCCGTGTAGTCGCGCGGGAACCACCAGGCGCTGTCCATGATGTTGGCGGTCTCGCCCGGCAGTCCTTCAGGCGCCGGATAGGCCAGCGCGACCTGGAACGGTGTGCCGTCCGGGAGGCGGCCTTCGTACAGGCCACCGGCCTCCCATTCGATGCGCTCGGGCGCCTGCAGCAGCTCGCCATGCTCCTGCGCCGCCGCGGTGCAGGCGAGCGCCAGCAACGCGGGGAGGAGGCAGGCGGCTGCGCGCATTCCGCCCCCGATCAGTCGAAGGCCCAGGAATACAGCACGTCGAGCGCGCTATTGGTCCCGGTCTGGAACTGCAGCGCGATGCGCGGCGTCAGCTTGTAGCGCAGGCGCACCAGGCTCGAGGCGGTGCTGGTGCCCTGCTCGAAGCTCAGGTAGGCGCGCGACGAAATGCGCTTGCCGACCGTGACCACGGTGCTTTCCAGGCCCGACGAATCGCCGCCGCCGGCGCCCTGCTTGAGCCCCAGTTCGTCGACGCCCAGCGAGTTCGCGATCTTGGACTGGATGCCGCCAGTGCCGCCGCTGCCGCCCAGCAGGGCGCCGGCGGCGGCCGTCAGCACGCCTTTCTGGTCGCCGCTGGCAGCTTCCATGCTGTGGCCCAGCACCAGCCAGGACAGCTTGTCGCTGTCCGACACGTTCGGCGTCGACACCAGGCGCGCCGTCGGCGACTGCGCAGTGCCACGCACCTGCACGCCGGCTTCGACGTTGGTCTCCGAAAGCTGTTCGCCTTCGGGGCGCTTGCGCACCGCGAGGATGTCGAGCGACGGATTGTCGTAAGGGCCGCTGAAGGTCAGCACTGCGCGCTCGATCGACAGGTTCTGGCCATAGGCGGCGTAGGTGCCATTCACGGCGCGGATGGTGCCATTGATGCGCGGCTGGCCGGCGCCCGTCATGCGCACCCGCGCATTGCCGGCCAGGTAGGCGTCGATGCCCATGGCGCGCACGTGGAAGTCGTCGCCCAGGTCGGCCGCGAGGTCGACCGTCAGCGGCACTTCCTTCTCTTGCGAGGGCGGCGTTTTCTTATCAAGGCCGCGGCCCAGCACGATCACGTCGTCCGAGATGGTCGGCGTGCCTTGCGGCGCGAATTCGATCAGCGCGCGGTCGGCGCGGAATTTACCTTCCAGCGCGAAGCGGCTGGCGTCGCGCACCAGCGAGGCCTGGCCGCTGAGGATCACGGTGCGGTCCGGGCGTGACAGGGCTTCGAGCTTGTCCATGTTCAGGCGCACGTCCATCGTCGGCGCGCCGTCGGCGAAGCGCACGAAGCCGCTGGCGGCGGCGCTGCCCTGGCGGCCCTGGAAGGTCAGGCGTTCCACCCGCAGCTGGTCGCCGCCGAGCTGGGCGCGCAGCACGCCGTTCTGCAGGCGCACGCCCTGTTCGGCCCAGCGCACCGCGAGCTTGTCGCCATCGAGGTTGCCGTTCAGGCTAGGGCTGCCGATGGTGCCGCTGCCGGTCATGGCCAGGCGCAGCGCGCCGTCGAGTTCCAGCCCCGGCTGTCCCGCCAGCGAGGCGAGCCAGGCGATCGACGGGATGTCGGCATTGGCCGTCATGCGCAGCGGGCTGTCGCGTTCGACGCGGCCGCCCAGCATCTGGGCGTTGGCCTCGAGCTTGGCGACGCCGGTGCGGGCGCCGTCGAAGTCGAGGTTGACGCGCAGGCTGCTGCCGACCACTTCGGCGGACGCTTCCAGCTGGCGCAGGCCGAGCGGCACCGGCGTGTCACCGCCGACGATGGCGTCGCCGCTCTCGCGGAATACGCGCACGTTGCCGTCCAGCGAAGGGGCGGCGCCGTTGGCCTGTGGCGCGCGCATGTCGACCGACCAGGCAGCGCCCAGGGTCAGGTCGCCGCGCGCATTGTCGGCCAGGGCCGGCGAGAACTGCGCCAGGTACGTCAGCGGCACCTTGTCGGCGTGGCCGCGGCTGCTCCAGCGCGGGCCATCCTTGGTCAGCGTGTCGACCGTGATGCTGCCATTCGGCAGGGCGATCACGGCGCCATTGAAGGCGATGCGTTCCGGGCTGGCCAGGCCTTTCATGCCGGAGCCCGGTGCGCCGGCAATCGTGACCGGCACCGGATTTTGCAGGCGCATGGCGTAGCGGCCACGGTTCTGCAGCGCGGCCAGCGTGCCGCTCCAGGTATCGCGATTGAAGCCGCCGCGGATTTCGGTATTCGCGTCGAAGGCATCTCCGAGCGCCGACAGCTTGACGGTGTGCGCGCCGCGGGTGCCCTCGGTTTGCAGGCGCACCGACGACACGCGGGTTTCGCCGCTGACGTAGTCGAGCACCTCCACGTTGCTGACCAGCGGATCGGCCGCGCCGCGGCCCGAACCCAGGTTGGCGCTGGCGCGCAGCGAGCGCACATTGTGCGTGCCCAGGGCCTTGAGGTTCTGGCCTTCGAGCGTGGCGCTGAGCGACGGCGTGTCCATGGTGCCGGACAGCGCGCCCGAGCTGCGCAGCACACCGCCGAACTCGGGGCCGAGCGCCGCCAGCTGCGGTGCATCGATCTTCCAGTTCAATGTATCGCGCGCCAGGCCGAAGGCGCCGTTGGCGGCGATGACGTTCGGGCCGATGCGCAGGTCGACGTCGGCATTCGATACGTGGCGGCGGTCGGCCGTGAGGCGCGCGTGGCCGCGCAGCGGCGAGTTGGCCAGGGTCGAATCGTCGGCCAATTTGAAGTCGAGCGCGCCGCGCCAGTCGGCGCCGGCGCGGCCGCTGCCGCTGAAACTCGAATTGATGTTGCCGGCCAGCGGAGAGCCGAAGGCGGCCGGATTGAAGCGTTGCGTGCTGCCGCTGGCTTTCACTTCCACCGCGCGGGCGGCATCAAGACCGCCAAGCCATGCTTCGCCGCTGGCCCTCAGCACGCCGCTGCCGTTCTTGCGCTGGGCTGCGACCCAGCCCAGGTCCTGGGCATTGATGTCGAAAGTGGTGCGCGGCGCTTCCATGGTGCCGCTGACGACGCCGTTGGCCGTGACCGCGCCATACAGGTCGCTGCGCACCGCCGCCAGCTGGCGGCCGTCGAGGCGCCAGTTGAGGCGGTCGCCGGCGCCGCCGAAGGCGCCTTTCAGGTCGACCTTGTTCTGGCCCAGCGCCAGGTTGGCGTCGATGCCGCTGATGCGCTTCGCGTCCGCGCTCAGCTTGCCGCTGCCGGACAGCGCCTGGTTCATCAGGCGGCTCTGGCGCACGGCGAAGTCGGCGTCGACCTTCCACTCGGGTGCGAGCGCGCCGGCGGCATTGATCGTGGCGTTGATGTCGGCCACCGGCAGGTCGCCGAAAGCCGACGGATCGAAGCGGTTGGCATTGGCCGTGGCCTTGAAGGCCTTGTCGCCATCGAGGTTCATGCTGCCGCTGGCGGTGACGCTGCCGCGGCCCGCGTTCAGGCGCGCCTCGTTCAGCGTCACGACGTTGTTTTCCAATGTCGCCAGGGCGGCCAGGCGCAGGCCGGCGTCCGCCAGGTTCGCTTCGAGCGTCTGGCGTGTCGCCTCGTTGGTGACGGCAATCGATCCCTTGATCGCGGTCGGCTTCATCGCCGAATGGACTTCGCGCAGGTTGAAGCGCTCGGTCTGCAGGGCGAAGCGCGCGCTGCCGATGCCTTCTTCGTCCTTCTCGCGCTGCAGGCCACCGGTGCCGGTGAACTTGCCGGCGGCGCCGAAGTCCAGCAGCACGTCGGAGATTCGCACCGCGTCCAGGCTGCCGCCCAGCTGGCCGCGCGCGGAGCGCAGCGGCAGGCGCTGCTGGTCGATCGTGCCTTCCGGCCCGGTATTGGTGATGTCGACGCTGCCGCTGATATTGCGGTTGGCGTCCAGCTTGCCGGCGATGGCGAGGGTCAGGTCGGCGGTCGGCAGGGCGGGGTTGAAGAAGCCCGGATCGAGGTTGCGGCCATTGATGCGCAGCGCGCGCAGCGGAATCTCGGCGTACGGCGAGATGGTGAAATGGGCGTCGCCGATGGCGCGTCCGGCCTGGCCGGTGGCGTCGATCTGGGTCGCGTTCTGGATGTCGCCGCTCACCTTCAGTTGCAGCTGGGCCGCGCGCGCGCCGGCGCTGGCCTTCGATTGCGTGAAGCTGCCCGAAGCGTCGATCTTGAACGGGCGCTGGGCGCCGAGCGTGGCGTTGGCCGCCACCTGGCCCCAGGGCGTGCTGGCCGCGGCATCCTGCACCACCCAGCTGCGTTTATCTCCCTTGGCGCGCACGCGGATATTGTCGATGGCGGTTTCGGCGCCGGCGATGTTCACCATCGTCAGGCGGTTCAGGCGCGCGTCGTCGGCCTCGATCCGGAACGGCGGCGCGAGGCTGGCCGGCAGCACCGAGGGCTCGTCGGTTTCCTTCAGCGTCTGCATGCGCACGCTGGCGGCCCACAGCTTGTCGACCAGGATGCCGCCCGACAGGATCTGCGATGGCGACCAGTCGACGTCGATCTCGACTGCCGTGATGATCTGCTCGTCGGTGCGCCACACGAGGCGCTCGATGTGCATGGCGCCGTAGATCGAGCCGGTGACGCCCGTGACGGTCAGTTTGCCGCCGGTGGCGTCGGCGACGCGCTGGACGATCATTTGCAGCGTGGTCTCGCGGCCGAGATACCACAGCGAGCCGCCGACGATGACGCCGGTGGCGACGAGGCCGATCGCCACGCGGCGCGGCCAGCGGCGCGCCTTCGGCGCCGGCTCCTGGCCGGGCGTCGGCGCTGGATGGGTTTCAGGTGTATCCATCAGAACGTGAATCCGAGTGAGAAGTGCAGGCGCGCCTTGCGCACCGCGTGACCATAGGCCAGGTCGACATTGATCGGGCCGACCGGGCTGCGCCAGCGCGCGCCGACGCCGTAGCCCGACTTGGGATTGAGGTCGCCGAACTTGTCGGCGGCGTTGCCGACGTCGTAGAACACGGCCACGCCCCAGGGCGGCTTGAACCAGTACTGGTATTCGGCGCTGGCGGTGGCGAGATAGCGCCCGCCAACGGTGGCGCCGTTTTCCTGTACGCCCAGCTCCTGGTAGCCGTAGCCGCGCACCGACTGGTCGCCGCCGGCGCGGAACAGGAAGGTGCTCGGTACGCCGATTTTTTCTTTCGAGGCCACGGCGCCGGTCTCGCCGCGCAGGATCAGGCTGCCGGCGGCGCCCACCGGCTTGTAGTACAGGCCGCGCAGGTACAGGCGCAGGAACTTCTCGTCGGTCATGATCGGCAGCACGGCGCCGCCGAACTGGGCGTTCCACACATAGCCGTTGGTCGGCTGGATCAGGCTATCCAGCTTGCGTCGGGTGATGCTGTAGGTGAGCGGCAGGCTCTTGGCGCGGGTGGCTTCCAGGCCCTCCACTTCGCGTTTTTCGGTCAGCACCTCGAAGGTCAGGCTGCGCTCGAGCAGCGGCGAACCCCAGCTGCGGCGCGCGGCCACGCTGGCCAGGGTGGTGATCTCGCCGCGCAGGTCTTCGCGCTCGACGCCGGCGCTGACGCTGTCGTTATAGCCCTTGGCCGTGGTCGGCCAGAAGAATTCGCCCTTCGCGGTCTGGCGCTTCTGTTCGTAGATCAGGTCGCTCTTGAAGCGTTTCCCGAACACGTTCAGGTCGTCGTAGCCCAGCGAGGCGCGGGCGCCGGTGTCGGTCGAGAAGCCGACGCCGGCCTCGACGTTCTTTTGCTTGTTCTCCGTGACGCGCACCACCACCGGCAGCGTCGTGGGACCGGTCGGCGGCTGCGGCGTGGCCGGATTGGCGTCATCGTCGTCGTCCTTGATGTCGGCGATCTCGGCATTGAGCACGGCGCGCATGTCGGTGCTGACTTCGACGCTGCTGAAGTAGCCGGTGTCCTGTACCCGCGACTGCAGCGCCTGCATGGCGGCTTCGCTGTATTCGTCGCCCGGGTTGATCTTGTTGAGGTTGGTGATGACTTCGCGCGGATAGCGCTTCAAGCCGCGGATGCGCAGCTCGCCGAACCGCATCTCGGGGCCGGAGTCGATCACCACGCGCAGCAGGGCGCGGCGCGTGTCCGGATCGACCGTGGCGCTGGTCTCGACCAGGCGCGCGCGCGGAAAGCGGGTCTGGGCGACTTCGCGCAGCAGGCCGCGCTTGGCGCCTTCCCAGTCGGACTGGCGGAACTGGCTGCCCACCGGCAGGGTCCAGCGGTTGCGCAGGGCATTGGCGTCGAACGGCGCGCCGCCCTGCTCGAACGGAGCGAAGCCCTGCAGCACCAGGTCGACGTCGCCCACCAGCACCGGCTGGCCCGGATCGACGATCACGCGCGCCACCGGCCTCTCGCCGCTGGTATCCAGGCCGGCCGAGACCTTGGGCGAGTAATAGCCCTCGGTGGCGATCAGGGTGCGCGCCTGCTCGGGCGCTTCCTTGACCAGGCGCTGCAATTGTTCGAGGTCGACCCGCGCATTGCCGCGCCAGCGCATCAGGTCGAGGTTATCTTCGAGCAGTTCTTCGAGCGCGCGGGGGGCATCGATGCGGACCGTGTAGTCGACCGCCTGTGCGTTTTCCGGTGCAGATTGTGCATGGACGGCGGTGGCGAACAGCAAGGCGCCCAGGCCCGCCAGCGCATGGCGCACGGGCCGGGAGAGGGGATGCAGGCGGGGAATCGATCGAGATGACAACATGGCGCTCCTGAAAATACTCGTTCGCATCTTAACTGATTGGCAAAGTCGATGTCGGCACGAAATGTTGTGCGTGCGCCTCGGGTCCGCCTGCACACGGCGCCGGCAATCTGTGACAGAATGCCCCGCTTATCGAATACAGATCTTGCCTTTCACACCATGACCACACCATCTTCCGACACCGCGCTCGTCCTGTTCAGCGGCGGCCAAGACTCCACCACCTGCCTGGCCTGGGCGCTGCAGCGCTATGCGCGGGTCGAGACGATCGGTTTCGATTATGGCCAGCGCCACGCGATCGAACTGGAGGTGCGCCCAACCCTGCTGTCGAAACTGCGCGCGCTCAATCCCGGCTGGGACGCGCGCCTGGGCGAGGACCACATGATCGACCTGTCGCTGATCTCGAAGATCTCTGACACGGCTTTGACCAGCAATGTTGCTATCGCGATGCAAGAGAATGGCTTGCCAAATACCTTCGTGCCGGGCCGCAACTTGATGTTCATGACGGTGGCGGCCACGGTGGCCTACCGGCGCGGCCTGAACGTGCTGGTGGGCGGCATGTGCGAGACCGATTTCTCGGGCTACCCGGACTGCCGCGACGACACCATGAAGGCGCTGCAGGTGGCGCTCAACCTGGGCATGGCGACGCGCCTGAAGGTCGAGACCCCGCTGATGTGGATCGACAAGGCGCAGACCTGGGAACTGGCGCAGCAGGAGGGCGGCGACACGCTGGTGGACCTGATCCGCTTCGACACCCACACCTGCTACCTGGGCGAGCGCGGCGACGCGCATCCCTGGGGCCATGGCTGCGGCACTTGCCCGGCCTGCGCCTTGCGCGCGCGCGGTTACGAGCAATACGTGGCGGGCAAGCAGGCATAAAAAAGGCCGGGGCAAGCCCCGGCCAACAGAGGAAATCGAGACGGTGATCAGGCGCTGGCGGGCTTCTCCAGGCTGACCTTGCGCGGGCGGCTCACCAGGTACCACACCAGCAGCACCGGAATCGCGAGCGGCAGCAGCAGCGGCGAGATGGCCAGGGCCAGTACGATGGCGCCGATGCCCAGCGAGCCCAGCAGCATCACGCCGACGCCGGCGAAGATCACTGCCAGCAGCACGCCCACCATCATGGTGATGAAGATCGCCAGCAGCGTGCCGCCGCCCGCGAACAGGGTGGCCAGCATCCAGCCCAGCGGGCCGTCGATCTCGTCGCCGTCGAAGTTCACCGTCATGTCGTTGCCCCAGCTGTTGAACAGCAGCGCGGCGAACAGGAACAGGATGATGTAGGGGGCGTATTTTTTCATGGCGGTCCTCGC
>DDKG01000002.1:0-17423 GCA_002339265.1 Massilia sp. UBA2604
TTTTTTCATGGCGGTCCTCGCAGTCGGGTAGGTAGTCGGGTGAACGTTTTGTTCTAGCATGCTCGAACTGTATGCCTGCACGCGCGGCGCGGCCACCAGCGTGCGACAGGCCGCACGTTTTGCGGGATGAAACGTGCATAGGCGGGGCCAAGCAGAACTGGCGGCAATTTTTTGCTTGTAATGCCTGCCGCGTTTCCTATACTGATCCTCTCTGTTACAGGGGGATCCTATGCACGCTGTTTTTCATGGAATCCGGGACCGCCTGGGCGTGGTCGAATGCACTCCCAAAGATCCGCCATCGGCGCCGCCGGCGATACCGCCGATCATCATCAATCCACATAACCGGCACACGCCGGCGCCGAACGGCGACCCGCGGCCGATTCCCGTCGGCCCGCCGATCGTGCCGCCGCCAGGCCCCGATTGGCGCTGTCCGCGCATCGTCGACGACTGCCCCGCCTGATATTGTCGAGTCACCGTCAAAAAGGCCCGCACTGCCTGCCTGTGCGGGCTTTTTCATGGGTCCCGTTTCCTCTATGATCGTGGTTTTGGCGCAAGCGACACACAAGGAAACAGATGAACGACCAGACCCACGATCACGACGACGAAGAGCAGGGCACCGGTCCGGTGCAGGAACCCCGCCTGTGGCAGGGCAATGGCTGGACCGCGCGCGTGATCAAGAACGATGACGACGAGGGCTGGGCAGTGGCCATGTACAAGGACGGCGAGCCGGAACCGGCGCTGGTCGGTCCCTGGACCATGGGCCGCGACAAGAAGAACCCCAAGCCGCTCGACGTCAACGCTTTCAATACCCTGATCAAGACCGCGTCCGAGGTGATCCGCCGCCACGAGCAGCACCTGCACGCGATCCTGCACAAGAACCTGTTCGTCTCGACCGGCGAGGGCGAGCTGAAGGTGACGCTCGACATCGTGCCGGACGACGACGACCCGTATGCCATGCTGGCCGCGACCGACGAAATGGGAGAGCAGGTGGCAAAGGTGCGGGTGGCCCCGACCTTCAAGCTGACCCAGGCGTCGGCCCTGGCCTGGATCGAGAACGATTTCCGCGCCCCACGCTGAAAATTTCGCCCGCCGCGGACGACTGCGGCGGGTGGCAAGCTGCTACTATTTCCTCTACGCATTTTCTGATTACGTGGGGGAAGCATGGAACGTCTTGACCGGCTGGAAGCGGTCCAGTCGATGCTGCTCGAGATCGGGCAATTATCGACCAGCTGCAACGACATCACCGCATTCATCGAGGCCGTACACCGGGCGCTAGGCCGCATCATGTATGCGGCCAATTTCTACGTGGCGTTGGCCGACCGCGAAGACGGCACGGTGCGCTTCCCCTATTTTGTCGACGAGGCCGACGGTACCCGCGATCCCAACGAGCGGATCACGCTCGCCTCGCCCGAGCAGTCGCCGACCGCCTGGGTGCTGCTCAACCGCCAGACCCTGGTGCTGACGGCGGCCGAATTCCACGAACGCTTGCGCAACAGCGGGCGCTGGGGCGACGGCAGCGTGCCGGAACACTTCGTCGCCTGCCCGCTGCTCGATCAGAACCACCAGGCGCTGGGCGCGATCGTCATCCAGAGCTATTCCCCTGAAGAGACCTATAGCGCGGAAGACCAGGCGCTGTTCGCGCTGATCGCCAACCACGTGTCGAATGCGCTGCAGGGCCTGCAGAGCATGGACCGCCTGGAGCGCGCGGTGCAGGAGCGTACTGCGGCCCTCGCGCACGAAGTGGCCGAGCGCGGCCGCGCCGAGAAGGTGCAGCACGCGCTGTACCAGATCGCCGACCTGTCGGCCCAGGCGCTGGACACCGACGCCCTGAGCGCCAGCCTGCACGGCATCATCGGCGAGCTGATGGTGGCCGACAATTTCTTGATCGCCTTGTACCACCCGGATACGCAAGAGATCAGCATTCCCTATTTCGTGGACCAGAAGGACAGCGCGCCGCCGTTGCAGCGTTTCCCGTTCGGGACGGCGATGTGCTCGTACGTGCTGTCGAGCAAGCAGGCCCAGCTGCATGACCAGGGGAGCTTCCGCCAGTTGGTCGCCAATGGCGTCGTCAGCGAACCGCTCGGCAATACCGAGATCGCGAGCTGGATGGGGGCGCCGATGCTGGTCCACGAGAAGCCGTATGGCGTGCTCGTGGTGCAGAGCTATGACCCGGCGATCGTCTACAGCAAGGCCGACCTGGATTTGCTGGCCTTCATGGCCAGCCACGTGGCGGTGGCGATCGCGCGCATGCAGGCCGACCGCAAGATCCGTAAGGCCAAGCAGGAACTGGAGCAGCAGAATGCGGCGCTGAACGATGCGCTGCACGCGCTGCAGGAGGCGCAGTCGGAACTGGTGCGCCAGGAAAAGCTGGCCTCATTGGGACGGCTGGTGGCCGGCGTGGCGCACGAGATCAATACCCCGTTGGGGATTTGCGTGACGGCGACCAGCCATCTGGTGCAGGAACTCAAGCTCACGCGCGAGGAACTGGCGGCGGGGGAGATGACGGAAGAGAGTTTAGGAACCTTCTTCGACGTGGTCGACCAGTCGCTGCGGATCATGACGACCAATACCCAGCGCGCGGCGGCGCTGGTGCGCAGCTTCAAGCAGGTGGCGGTGGACCAGTCGTCGGGGGATATCCGCAGTTTCAACCTGGACGCCTATTTGAAGGAAGTGCTGCTGTCGTTGCAGCCGAAACTGAAAGGGCGGCCGGTGAAGGTGGAGGTCGATTGTCCGAAGGATCTGGTGCTGGACAGTTATCCGGGGGCGGTGTCGCAGATCGTGACCAATATGGTCGTCAACTCGCTGGTGCATGGATTTGAACGGGATCAGCCGGGCAAGATCACGGTGGCCGCCAGTGTGGAGGACGATGGGTGGGTGGTGCTCGACTATGCCGACGATGGAGCGGGGATGGACAAGGACACGCTGGACAAGTTGTTCGACCCGTTCTTTACGACCAAGCGCGGGACCGGTGGCAGTGGCCTGGGTGCGCACATTCTGTACAACCTGGTGACGGGAGCGTTGGGTGGGACGGTGCGGGTTGAAAGTGCGCCTGGCGAAGGGTTGAGGTATCACCTGCGGTTTCCGCAGTCGCTGCGCGCCGAAAAAGCCGCGGCGTGATACTTGGCCCGCAGCCCTTGAACGTCGTTCCCGCGGAGGCGGGAACCTAAGTCATTTACGCAGTCGATACTATCTGATTCACTGCCAATTCAGGCGAGCTTAGGTTCCCGCCTTCGCGGGAACGACGGTCATCGGATAACTAATCCGGCCACTTCTCGTTAATCGCCAGCGCCTTGTCCATATTCTTGATCAGCAGATCGACATACTTCGGATCCAGATGGTGCCCCGCCACCTCGCGCAGGTGCTCGGTCACCTTCGCCGGCGGCCACGCGTCCTTGTAGCAGCGCTTGTGGCTCAGCGCGTCGAACACGTCGGCCACTGCCACGATGCGCGCATACGGGTGGATTGCTTCGCCGCGCAAGCCTTGTGGATAGCCGCTGCCGTCGAATTTCTCGTGGTGCTGGTGGGCGATCACCGCCGCCGCCTTCAGGATCGGGCGTTGCGAGCCGTCCAGGATCTGCAGCCCGATGGTCGGATGCTGCTTCATGATTTCCCACTCTTCTTCGGTGAGCTTGCCCGGCTTGAGCAGCACCGCGTCCGGCGTCGCGATCTTGCCCACGTCGTGCATCGGCGCGGCGTGCATCAAGACCGCTGTTTCGTCTTCCGGCATGCCCGACGCCTGCGCCAGCATGTGGCAGACCTGGGACATGCGGCGCACGTGGTTGCCCGCCTCATGCGAGCGCGATTCGACCACGTCGCCCAGGCGCAGGATCAGTTCGGCCTGGGTATCGGTGATTTCCTGATTTAACAGGATGTTGTCGAAGGCGATGGCCACGCCCGAGCAGAACACTTCGAGCAGCTGGGCGTCGATGTCCGAGATCTCGTCCACGCCCTTGAGCACCAGCAGCGAGGCCTTGCCGCTATTGTTCGGGAAGTAGCCGACATAAGTGTCGCCATGCAGGCGAGAAATGCGATTGTGGCGCGCGTCGTCAAGCTGGCTGAGCAGTTCTGGACCGATCTCTTCCTCGCCCATGTCGCCGATCTGGGCCAGCACCTCGTACTGGCTGGTGCCGGTGATCACGCTGGCGGCCTTGAGGCGCAGAAGCATGCTCTGTTCCAGGCGCAGCAGGGCCACCACTTGCTGCAGCAGGCCGTTGGCGAAGTCCTTCAGGTTGCGTTGCTGGAAGATGTGGGCGGAGGCGGCGATCACCCGTTCCAGGCCTTCGCGGTAAGTCTGCTGCACGCGGCGCGCTTCCTCGACCTTCATGATGTCGCGATAGGCGCGCAGGGCGGCGAAGGTGGTGGTGAACAGCTTGGTGCGGTCGAGCTCGGTCTTTTCCTTGTAGTCGTTGATGTCGTAGTCGACGATCACGCGTTCCTCGGGCGCCTGGCCCGGCTGGCCGGTGCGCAGGACGATGCGGGTGAACTGGTTGTCGAGCTCCTGGCGCATCCAGCGCGCCACTTCCAGGCCGCTGTCCTCGCGCTCCATCACCACGTCCAGGAAGACCAGGGCGATGTCCTGTTCGCGCGCCAGCACTTCCTTGGCTTCGGCGCCGCTGTAGGCATGCACGAAGGATAGCGCACGGCCGTCGAGGCGGAAGCGCGACAGGGTCAGCTTGGTAATGTCATGGATGTCGGGTTCGTCATCGACCAGCAATACTTTCCAGGGTGCGAGCTTGGGCGCAGCGGAAGACAGGAAGGACATAGACGAATCCGATATCGTTGGAAAAGTTGTCTGAGCAGCTAATTTCTGAACGTAAATGTAGCCCAGAGTCAAGTCGATTGTAGTACGACACATGACCCTTAACAACAGGCAATATTAAAAATTGTGCAGTGACAATGTCACAGCTCTTCTTCCCTTGGAGAGAAGATGTTGCGGGCAAAAGACAAGGCCGCTTCAGGTATAAAGCTTTTGACAACGCTCGCAGTAGAACGCGCGCCGACGCGTGTTGCCGAGATTGGCTTTTTTGAAAGGGATATCGCAACGTGGGCAGATCTTCTTGGCATGGGCCAGCCAATGCTGCTTGAGCGTAAACTCTTTTTTCCAGCCGAGGAAATCGAAGCTGTACTGGCGCGCTTCGTCGACGAGGGCCCGCAGCTTCGGCGCCGGCAGCGCCCCCACCGTCGACAGCGGATGGACGCGGATGCGAAACAGCACCTCGTTCTTGATGATGTTGCCGACACCCGAAAAGATGTCCTGGTCGAGCAGGGCGTCGCAGGCCAGCAGGTCGGGCTGAGCGCGCAGTTTCTTGCGCGCCTGTTTCGGATCCCAGTTGTCCGACATGACGTCGGCACTGAAATCGTAGGCCTCGAAGGTCGCGCGGTCGATTTCCCGGATCGCGCAGGCGTAGAAATTCATTTCGCCGCCGTCTTCCGTCTCGATCGACAATCTCGGTTCCTTGTCGCGCCGCTCGTCGATGCGGTAGGTGCCGAACAGCAGGAAATGGATGCGCAGGACGATGTCGGGCAGTTCGATCAGGAAATGCTTGCCCCAGGTATGCAGGCCGACGATGCGCTGGCCCACCAGGCGGCCCGGGTCGACGGCGCGCACGTTGCCGCCGGCGCGCACGATTTCCTGGCCCACGAAGCGGGTCGTTTGTTCTTTCAAGATGACGAGCGATGGACCTTCTGGCATGGCATTCTCCCTTGTGCCATTCTCATCCATCACCATCTATGTGGCATGTGCGAGGCCTAACATTTCGATACAAACTGCGAAGATTTGAGACGAGCGCGGCTGCTCGAAGCGGCGTATATTTCAGTGCAAGACGAAAGATAAAAACGATGCGAGGAGCTAGAGCGATGAAATCCTTACTGATGAAAACGGCCTTTGCGGGCCTGTTCGCGTTGACCGCCGGCGCCGCGTCGGCCGGCGTCACCGTCAATTACATCGAGTCCGACAAGTTTGCCGACCTGCCTTTTGCGCCATGGGAGCGCGAGCAGGTGCTGAAGGATTTGAGCGACTACTTCACCAAGCTGGGCGCCCAGCTGCCGGAAGGCCAGGACTTGAAGATCGAAGTCACCGACATCGACCTGGCTGGCCGCGAGTACCCCAATCTTCGAGGTGGCCGCGAGCTGCGCGTCCTGAAGGGCATGGCGGACTGGCCGATCATCAACCTGCGTTATTCGCTGACCCAGAACGGGCAGGTGCTCAAGGGTGGCGATGCGCGGCTGGCCGACATGAACTATATGCAGCGCATCAACCGCATGTCGGACAGCGACAGCCTGCGCGCCGAGAAGCGCATGATCGATGACTGGTTCAACGAGACCATTCTGGAGAAGAAGCGGGGTGGGTGAGTACCTGATGCCTTTATAAACCGTTTGCAGTCAATATTCAGCTACGGTATGCACGTCGTCCCCGCGAAGGCGGGGACCCAATCTTGCCAGCGTTGCGCCGACGTTCGCAGTACTTGGGTCCCCGCCTTCGCGGGGACGACTTTTTAAAGCTGGCGAAGAAAGTAATCTACAGGCCGAGCTCGGACTAGTTGTCTCTCCCAATCGTCGTGCTGCTGCTCACCCTGAGCGGATCGCGCACCGTATAGTCCGACGGAACGCTGAACAGCGCGGCAGCCGGCTCGCCCCGCTTCAGCTTGTCGAGCCGGTACACGAATTCGCCGCTGCGCGGATCGCTGCGCTTGTGGTACATCGTCACCTGCAGCTCCGGCGAGTACCAGGTTTCGCTGCTGACCTCGATCGGATCCCGGTTGCCGATCTCGCCGGCCGGGATCGTGTAGCTGCGCTGGCTGCCCTCGGCCCGCACGCCCGAGAATTCGCGTCCATCCAGCTGGCGCGTGACCGCCTTGGCCGACCACTTGCCGTCATTGACCGCGCCAACGATCAGCGGCGCGATCTGGGCCGACATCGCACGCGCCGCGGGCATCGCTGCGGCAACCGGTTGTGCGACGCGCACCCGAACCTCGGTCGGTTCCACGCCGCGCTGGACCTCCTTGATGATGACGTGCGTGGCTTCCGTCAGCTTGCCTTCCTTGCGCAGCTGGTCGATGCGGGCGCGCGCCTCGTTGGCTGCGACGCGGGCCTGGTCGGCCGCGCGGCGCTGCTGGTCGGCGAGGGCGCGTGCGGCGTCGGCCTCGGCGCGCACGGCATCGGCTTCGGCCCGGACCCGGTCCGCCGCCAACCTGGCCTCGGTCGCCGCGGCGCGCGCCTTGTCGGCCTCGGCCCTCGCCAGTTCGGAAGACATGTCCAGCCGCGAGGCCGTCTTGCGCGCCGGATTCATGATCCAGCGCGCGCCTGCGACCGGGTCGCTGATGGTGATGGTGCGCAGCGTGCCGTCGTCGCCGCGCACCTCGGTGCGGGTGCGGCCGGCGCTGTCGCGGTATTGCATCGAACTCGACCTGGTGACGATCTGGTTGCCGTCGGCCAGCCGCTGCATGCTTTCGGAAACGGCTTCGGCGCTGTAGGGCGCGTTCTTGACGATGCCGGAGGTGGAGATCCTGAGCATGGCGCCGGTCAGGCTGGCGTTGTCGCCGGCGCGCAGCGCGGCCTGCTGGCCGGGCGGCAGGGTCACCGTCCCCTGGCGGATGACGATGCGGCGCTCGCCGTCGCTGCCTTGTTCAATGGTGAAATCCTCGGCCAGGGCCGGGGTGAAGGCGCTCGCCAGCAGGGCGGCGATCAGGATGTTCTTGGTGTTCATGCGGTCCTCGTTATGCATCGTGTCAGTTGACGGCGCTCAGGCGCACCGCCAGGGGGTGGCCGTCCTGGGCCACCAGCATTTCGGCGCGCACCGTGTCGCCCGCGGTCTGCGGGTTGAGCGGCACGCCCAGCGGCGCCAGCGCGGCCTGCGGCAGCTCGGCCTCGACCACCCGGGTATAAGGCTCGCTCTCGATCCGTTCCAGCGACTCGAGGGCGATGAAGGCCGCGCCGTCGTCGAAACTGAGTACCGGCGGACCGACCGTGACTGCCTGGTGCGGCGCCAGCGCCAGCAGCAGGGCCACGCCGCACAGCGAGGCGAGGGCGCCGGCCGTGCCCCATTGGGGCAGCGACAGCTTGCGGTACCAGGGCTGTTTTTTGGGGAACTGGCGGGCGAAGGCCTGCATCAATTCCTTTTCCACGCAGCGTGGTGCGTCGTGCGTGGCCAGCTCGCTGCGCAGCGCGGCGAAGCCGGCGGCCAGCACTGGGTCTTCCTTGTAATCGTCGTCTTTCATCATGTCTTTCCTTCCTGCGTCATCCGCGCTACGCGAGGTGCGCGTCGTGCGAGGGTTGCAGCGCCTGCAGCCGCTTGGCCAGCGCTGCCCGGCCGCGCGCCAGGCGCGAGCGCACGGTGCCGATGTCGACCTGGCAGACGGTGGCGATCTCCTGGTACGACAGGTCATGCAGCTCGTACAGGATCACCGGATCGCGGTAATGCGGCGGCAGCAGCGACAGCGCGCGCCGCACTTCCTCGGCGGCCTCGTTGCCGAGCAGCCGCGCCAGCGGTCCGGCGGCGTCGCTGGCCGTCTCCGGTATCAGGTCGCCGTGGTCGTCCAGCGGCTCGGGCAGTGGCGGATGGCGGTGGCGCGCTTCGTCCAGCTTGAGCGCCAGGTTGCGCGCCACGCCGAACAGGAAATGCTGCAGCTGGCCGCGCAGCGGGTCGTAGCCGAGACGCCCCGTCAGCAAGCCCATGAACGCTTCCTGCACGATGTCGGCCGCCGCATCGCCCGAACCGCAGCGCAGCAGCGCGTAGCGGTACAAGGGCCCCTGGTGCCGCCGGTACAGCGCCGTGAACGCCTCGGCCTGTCCGGCGTGGACCTGGCGCAGCAGTTCGATGTCGGGTTGTTCTGTCGTCAAGGTCATGGCAGTCTTCTTTTCTTGTATTCCGCCGAGCGCCCCAGAAAGTTCCAACTATTTAAAAAAAACAAAACGCCCCGTGCCGGAGATCGGGACGGGGCGTGGGACGAGGCGTGCCTGTGAAAGTTGGCCGATTCAGTCGATCCAGTTCACGCGATCGAACTTGGCGCGGAAATCTTCCGGCATGAAGCATACCTGGCTGGATTTGTAGTTGTAGAAGACGAAGCCGGACTTGGCCATGGCGATGAGCGTCTTGTCGCGCGGGCGGGTGATGCGGAAGATCAGGTCGCCGCCGTATTTATTGAAATCCATGACGCCGACTTCGAACAGCAACTGGTCGCGTCCATACGCTTCGGCGCGGTAGGTCGCAGCCAGGTCGGTGACGATGATGCCATTGCCGTCGCGCTCGGTCTCTGCGACACCAAATTCGAACAGGAAGCGCGCCCTGGCTTCGGAGATCATTGCGATCATCGATTCATTGCCCAGGTGGTTTGCGGCGTTGATGTCCGTGACCCGTACCGTCAATTGCGTCGAATAATAGAACTGGTCTTCGGGAAGATTGAGTTGTAAGCGTGCCATCTCTTCATTCTAAACTCATTGTGTCGGGCCGCGTCCAATTTTATGGATGGCCCCGCCACTCGTGAGTAAGTACAGCTCGCCCTCGGCATCCTGGCCGAAGGACACGACGCGGCCGATGTCGGCGATCTCCCAGTCGCGCTGTTCGACGATGCCGTTGCCGGTGGCAAGGAAACTCTTCAGGTAGCCGCCGCAGAAATCGGAATAGAAATAACGGCCCGCGAGCTCGGGCAGGGCGCGGCCGCGGTACACGAAGCCGCCGGTGATCGAGCAGCCGTTGACGTCGTTCGCACCGTGCTCGTACTCGAAGACGGGTGGCGTCAACCCGGCGCGGTCGCAGGTCGCGGCGGCGTAGCACAGCGTGCCTTCCAGGATGTTCCAGCCATAGTCCAGGCCGGCCTGGCCGGTGGCGGCGATATTGACCTCTTCGCGCAAGTCCTGGCCGACGTCGGACAGGTAGAGCTGGCCGCCGTCGAAGCTGAAGCGCCACGGATTGCGCAGGCCAAAGGCCCAGATCTCGGGACGGCGTCCGGCCGTGTCGCGATAGGGATTGCCGGCCGGGATCGCATAGGGCTGGGCTGCCGTGGCGTTTGCGACATCGATGCGCAGCAGCTTGCCGAGCAGGCTGGACAGGTTGCGCGCATTGCCTTGCGGGTCGCCGCCACCGCCGCCGTCGCCGGTGCCCAGGTACAGGTAGCCATCGGGGCCGAAGGCGAGCTGGCCGCCGAAATGGTTCTGGTAAGTCGGGTGCGGGATGCGCAGGATGACGAGGCCGGACGTCTGGTTGGCCGCCGTCGGCGTGGCGCCGGCGCTGAAGCGCTCGACCACGATATTGCGCTGCAAATCGGTGTAGTAGACATAGAAGTAGCCGTTGCGCGCGAACTGCGGGTCGAAGACGAGCGACAGCAGTCCTCCTTCGCCTTCGGTGAACACGCGCGCGCCGATGTCGAGGTAGGGCTGGTCGCGCGTGACGCCGTTCTCGACGATGCGCACCCGGCCCGGCCGCTCGGTCACGAACAGGCGGCGCTCGCCAGGCGGGGCGGTGAGCCAGGTCGGATAGTCGAGATCGGCGGCGACTTGCGTGAGAGTGAGGGAAAGCGCGGCGCTGCCATAGGCCACCGTGGCGACCGTGGTGGCGCCGGCGCTGATGGTCGCGGTTTGCGAGGCCGGCGCCGGCTGGTACGTGACACCGCCGCTCGTGACCGGCGATGCCGACACGTTATAGCTGCCGGGCGCCAGATTGCCGATGGTCTGGGACTGCGTCAGGTCTTGCAGATAGTTGTTGGGACCGGTGACGCGCAGGGCCGCATTGACCCCGGCCGGCAGGCCGCTGGCGGTGATGGCCAGCGATCCGGTGCTGGCGGGCGGCGTCGCCGGTCCGGTCGTGCCGGGGCTGCCGCCACCGCCGCCGCAGGCGAACAAGGCCATGCCGACGAGCAAGGCTCCGAACAACAACAGCGTGTACCGCAGGTGCCCGATGCGCATGCCAGCCTCCATGACAGTGGTATTCGCTTGCGTCATTGTGCCAGCGAATACCCGCGCTGCCGTGGCGTGTCGGCTACAGGACGCGCGCAGTCCCGTCGCTTCAGTCCCGAATCTCGGGCTCGACCAGTTTCGCCAGTTGCTCCAGCGATTCCTGCCAACCCAGATAGCACAGCTCGGTCGGGATCTGGGAAGGGATCCCTTCCTGCTTGATATGGACCTCGACTCCGCAGAACACTTCGCGCAGCGTGAAAGTGGTCTGCATCCGGCCGGGCAATTGCGGGTCGTCGAACTCGGCCGTGTAGCGCACACGCTTGCCGGGTTCCAGTTCCAGGTATTCGCCGCCAAAGAACTCGCTGCGGCCGTTCGTGAGATTGGTGAAGGACATCCGGTAGCGGCCGCCGACCCGGACATCCGTCTCGTGGACGGTGGCGAAGAAGCCGTAGGGCGGCAGCCATTTCGCATGGGCGCCGGGCGTGGTGATGGCGCGGTACAGGCGATCCGGGGTCGATTTGAGTACGCGGTGCAGCTCGACGGTATTGGACATGGTCGGTCTCCTTGTATGGTAGCAACAGAGGACATCCCTCTGCATACTACGACGAAGCATCAGTCCTGGATTCGACACCGTCGTAAAAATTTTGATGCACCAAACGACAAATGGTTTGGAACAGCGCATATCGCGCCATTCCAAACCATTGTCTATGCCCAAGAAATGGGCAGCATCAAGTGCTGAAGATTACTTCTTTGCTTCGACGCCCGGGGTGGCCGAACGCGCCAGGAAGGCCTGGGTGATTTGCGGCAGGTGATCCAGCAGCCAGGCTGCCATCGCCTTCTCCTGTTCCAGGATCTGTTCCAGCTGGGCCTGGGTCGCGACGTCTCCCACGGATTTCGCGGCGGCGATCAGCGCGGTATAGCTCGAGATCTCGACGTTCTCGAACACATAGCCTGCCATGGCGCCCTTGACCACTTCGTCGCTGGCCGCCATGCCGCCCACGGCCTGGCCGAAGGCCGCCAGGCGGCCGCCGATGTCCTTCAGGATCGAGTTGTCGGTGCCGCGGCGGGCCAGGATCTCGTCGAGCACGCCGTGCTGCCAGCGGGTCTCGTCGATATGCTGGACGATGCGCGCACGCAGCTCAGGATAGTGTTCGAGGCGCTCGGCCTGCGCGGTCAGCATCTGCTCGGCCTGCTTTTCCATTGCGTGGGCATCGCGCAGCCAGTCGTTGAAATTTTCGTCTGCAGTGGTCGTCATGATTCCTCCGTGAATGTGTGTACAGGTGGCGAAATCTCGCCCTGCCGCTACCTTCGCAGAGTTACGAACAGATGTTTGTTAGGTGATGCACACTGTTGATGAATCCGATGTACGGATGTTCATGGCGCGGCGGGCGCGCGCGTGCGCGTCTTGCTGACCACGCCAGCAGGATCGATCAGTATGACGAACTCGGAAAATTTCCCACCGCCAGCCGGCGACTGATACACCCAGGCTTCGTAGCCGCTGTCGAAGCGCACGCTTTTCGTCGAGCCGAAGGCCGCCAACAGCTCCGCCTTCGTCGTGCCTCCGGCCACCACCTTTGCTGACAGCCGCTCGGCCGCGACGACCGAACCTGGCGGCGCCGGCTGCGTCGCGCAGCCCGCCAGCAGCGCCGCGCACAGCAAGACGCGCAGCCTCATGGCGCCTCCCCATCGTCCATGTACTCGAATTCGACCAGCGTGTCGTCGGGCCAGCTGGCATCCCACAGCGGCACATAATAGGTGCGGTCGAGCAGCACCTGGCAGTCACAGAAGGGCAGCATGTCGGGAATCTGTTCGCCGCCGGCGTACAGCATATTGAAAGGCAATGTCTCGACCCGCTCACCCGCGCGCAGGGTGACGGCGAAGATCGGCCGCTCGGCGAAGAACAGGTAATTGCCGTCCGGGCTGGTGCATACGCCCTCGGGCGTGTTCAGCGCATCCGAGATCCAGCCGAACAGCGGCGAGCTGTTCGAGACCAGGCCGGCTTCCTTGCCGACCCGGCATTCCAGGCGCAGGTCGCCCAGGCGTCGGGTGCCGGGCGGCAAGCCGGGAGTCTCGATACGCGCACGCCAGGTCATGCTGGCGGTCTTGCGGCTGGCGAGCACGGCGGCGTCTTCCTGCAGGGCCTGGGCATGGCGCGGCAGGACGAAGAAATTGTTTTCGTCCACGTCGACCGGCACCGAAACGGTGTCGCCGGCGATGCGCAAGGTGATGCCGCGCATATCCGTCGAAGGCAGGCGCGGCAGCAGCTGGAAGCGCAGGGTGGCGTTGGGAGCGAAGGCGCGTTCGCGCTCGAAGCGTTCCATGCCGCGGATCATTTTGCGGTAGGACTTGTCGACCGGGTCACGGGTGGACTTGACGGTGACGGTGTTCTGGCCGGCGGCATGAAGCGGCAGGCAGAGGGAAGCGGCCATGACGATGCTCATGGCCAGGCTTGAGGCGATGCGGACGAGCGACCGCACCGGCAATTACCAATACCGGACGCGGCCGGTATCCATGTGGACGAATTGCGAGCTGGCGTAATAGCCGACGCCGCCGCCCTTGAGCGACATGGCCGCTTTCTGCAGATGGCGCAGGTCGGTGCCCGGCAGGCGGATGTCGATCGCCTTGCCTTCCATGTGCAGGCTGCGCTTGGCGACGCCGCCACTGCCGTGACCGCGCAGGAAAGCATTCGACTCCGGCGCGCGGTAGCCCGAGATGATGTGCAGTTCCTTGCTGTTGTCGAGCTTGCTGTTGAGCTGGCCGAGCAGTAGCAGCAGTTGCGGATCGATTTCCGCGATCTTGCCGCTACGATGGTCGCGCAGCACTTTATTGATGTCTTTCAGGGCGCCCTGATCGAACTCGCCTTCGGCCCAGAACGTGCTCGTCAGTTTCTCGCCAGTATGCGTGTTATAAAAACGCAGGCAGCACTCGCCGGACAGGATACTGCTGTCTGGTGATGTATTCTTGGCAAGGGTTGGAAGGGCGAGGGAGGAAGATGCGAGGAGGAGAGAGCTCTTGAGGAAGGAGCGTCGTTGAATCATTGAAGGGAATCCTTACGCTGGTTCACTGATCCACTAATGATACGCTGATTGCGCAAATTGTGCAGATAAAATGAAGCAAATTGCGGCAAATAAGCTACGATGTCAACTACTTAACGTTTTTTGGGAGACGAAGTAATGCCGAGTATTGTCAGAAAGCTCTTGAGCAAAAAACTGGTTCTGGCTGCCACACTGGCGACGGTCGGCACGGCGGCCATGGCCCAGGAAGTGACCCCGGTCGACAAGCCGCCGCTGGCCAAGGGCTGGAAGCTCGAAACGGTCGCCACCGGCGCGCCGCAGCCCTGGGGCATGGCCTGGCTGCCTGACGGCCGCATGCTCGTCACCGGCAAGCAGGGCACACTGCATCTTTTGAACGGCAAGAGCTTCCAAGAAATTCCTCTCGACGGCCTGCCGAACCTGTATGCCAGCGGCCAGGGCGGCCTGCTCGACATCGCAGTGCATCCCGCAGACAAGACGAATCCGCGCATCTACATGACGATGTCCAGCGGCAGCGACGACGAGAACCGGACGGTGCTGGTGCAGGGCGTGTTCGACGGCAAGCGCGTGACCGGCATCAAGCAGCTGTTCGCGGTCAATATGAGCAAGAGCGGCGGCCAGCACTTCGGTTCGCGCCTGCTGTTCCTGCCCGATAACACCATCCTGATGAGCATCGGCGACGGCGGCAATACGCCCCAGCGCATCGGCAATATGCTGGCGCGCGACCAGGCCCAGAATCTCGCCGCCCACACCGGCAAGATTCTGCGCCTGACCGACGCGGGCCAAGCTGTCGGCAAGGGCGCCCTGGCGGGGCAGGCCAATGCCCGTCCCGAGATCTTCAGCTACGGCCACCGCAACGTGCAGGGCATCGCGCGCGATCCGAAGAGCGGCCGCGTCTACGCCAACGAACACGGTTCGCGCGGCGGCGACGAGATCAATGTGATCGAGGCCGGCAAGAACTATGGCTGGCCGCTGCAAAGCTATACGCTGGACTACGGCACGCGCGAGCCGATCGGCATGAAGGTGGTGCCGGGCACCGTGCAGCCGATCGTCGTGTGGACGCCGTCGCCGGCGCCGTCGGGCCTGGCCTTCTACACGGGTAAAGCCTTCCCGCAATGGCAGGGCAGCCTGTTCAGCGGCAGCCTGGCCGGCCAGGACGTGCGCCGGGTCCAGCTCGACGCCCAGGGCAAGGTGACTGCCCAGGAACTGCTGCCGGTCGGCAAGCGCGTGCGCGACGTGCGCCAGGGTCCGGACGGCGAGCTGTACGTACTGACCGACGAAGCCAAGGGCAGCCTGCTGCGCATCGTGCCGAAGTGATGCGCGGCGCATGATGTGACGCCAGCGCGCGTCTGCATGCATGTTTTTGTTTGTTGGCAACGTGAAACCTGCCTAGAATGAATGTTTGCAAAGCGCGTCCCTGTGGCGCGCCTTGTGCGTTTCATTCCCGTCCCCGTCCTTCCCGGACCTTTTCAGGAGGAGCTGTATGGCAGTTTCCGTTCGTCGCACCCTCGGCCTGGCCGCAGCACTCGCGCTTGCGTTTGGCACGTCTTCCCTCCAGGCTGCGCCGGCAAAACCGGCCGCCGTGCCGGACATCCCGATCCCGGATATCAAGTACACCAAGTTCACGCTCAAGAACGGGCTGACGGTGCTGGTGCATGAAGACCGCAAGACGCCGGTGGTGGCGATCAATACCTGGTACCACGTCGGTTCGAAGAACGAGAAAGTCGGCAAGACCGGCTTCGCCCACCTGTTCGAACACCTGATGTTCAGCGGCAGCGACAACTTCAACCAGACTTACCTGAACGCGATGGAGCGCATCGGCGCGACCGACCTGAACGGCACCACCAACCAGGATCGCACCAATTACTTCCAGAACGTGCCGACCTCGATGCTCGACTATGCGCTGTTCGCCGAGAGCGATCGCATGGGCCACCTGCTGGGCACGGTCGACCAGAAGAAGCTCGACATCCAGCGCGGCGTGGTGCAGAACGAGAAACGCCAGTACGAAAACCAGCCTTACGGCATCGCCTGGGAACTCCTGACGACCAATACCTACCCGGCCGGTCACCCGTATTCCTGGACCGTGATCGGCAAGATGGAAGACCTCGACGCGGCCTCGATGACCGACGTCCAGGACTGGTTCAAGCAGAACTATGGCCCGAACAATACGGTGCTGGTGCTGTCGGGCGACATCTCGGCTGAAGAAGCGCGCGAGAAGGTCGAGCGTTTCTATGGCGCGATCCCGCCGGGCCCGCCGCTGGCCAAGCATGACGCCTGGATCGCCAAGCGCACCGGCACCCACCGCACGGTGGCGCAGGACCGCGTGCCGCAGTCGCGCATCTACCGCACCTGGAACGTGCCGGGCGCCCACACGCAAGAAGAAGCGCTGCTCGACCTGGCCGCGCGCGTGCTGGGCGGCGGCAAGACCTCGCGCCTGTACAAGCGCCTGGTGTACCAGGATCAACTGGCCACCAGCGCCACCGCGAGCGACAGCTCGTCCGAGATCGGCGGCCAGTTCAGCATGACGCTGACCGCGCGTCCGGGCGCCGACGTGGCGAAGATGGAAAAGATCGCCGACGAAGAATTGCGCGCGCTGATGAAGAGCGGCCCCACGGATGCCGAACTGCGCCTGGCCAAGACCGCGACCCTGGCCCAGTACACGCGCATGATCGAGCGCGTCGGCGGCTTCGGCGGCAAGAGCGACCTGCTGGCCTCGTGCGAGACCTATACCGGCAATCCTGACTGCTACAAGGTCTACCTGCAGCGCATCAAGGACGCCACCCCGGCCGTGGTGAGGAAGGCGATGAACGACTGGCTCAGCGACGGCGACTTCGTGCTGCAGATCGATCCGTTCCCGACCGGCCTGGCCGCCACCAATACCGGCCTGGATCGCAGCAAGGCGCCGGACACCGGCAAAGCGATGTCGCTCAAGCTGCCGCCGATGCAGCGCATGACCCTGTCGAACGGCCTGAACGTCGTGCTGGCCGAGCGCCATGAGGCGCCGATCGTCAACCTGCAGATGCTGGTCGACAGCGGCTATGCCTCGGACAGCGCCGAGATGCCCGGCGTGGCCAGCCTGGCCCTGCGCATGCTCGAAGAAGGCACGGGCTCGCGCAAATCGCTGCAGATCGGCGAGGAGCTGGAAAGCCTGGGTGCGAGCTTCGGCGCCGGCACCAACCTGGATGGCGCCTTCGTCTCCATGAACGCGCTCAAGGCCACCTTGCCGCAGGCGCTGAACCTGTACGCCGACCTGGTGCTCAACCCCGCCTTCCCGCAGAACGAGTTAGCGCGCCTGCAGCAGGACCGCCTGGCCGCGATCGCGCGCGAAAAATCCGACCCGCAGTCGATTGCGATGCGCCTTGCGCCGGCCCTGCTGTACGGGCAGAACCACGTGTACGCCAAGCCGGGCACCGGCACCGGCACCGAGGACGCCGTCAAGCGCATGACTCGCGCCGACCTGGTGAAGTACCACGCCACCTGGTTCAAGCCGAACAACGCCAC
>DDKG01000002.1:17565-51972 GCA_002339265.1 Massilia sp. UBA2604
CAGCTGGCGCCGCCGCGCAACAGCCCCGAGGCGCTGCCGCTCGAGATCGTCAACGACGTGTTCGGCGGCACCTTCAGCTCGCGCATCAATATGAACCTGCGCGAAGACAAGCACTGGTCGTACGGCGTGCGCAGCCTGGTGTCGCCGGCGATCGGCCAGCGCCAGTTCATGAGCATCTCGCCGGTGCAGACCGACAAGACCGGCGACGCGCTGAAAGAGCTGGTGAAGGAATACCGCAACATCGCCGGCGCCAAGCCGATCGCCGACGAAGAGCTCAAGTTCGCGCAGGACAACAAGACCCTGCGCCTGCCGGGCAGCTTCGAGACCGCGGGCCAGCTGGCCGGGGCTTATTCCACGATCCTGCAGTACGGCCTGCCGGAAGACTACTTCAACACCTATACCCAGAAAGCGCTGGCGCTCACGCCGCCGCAGGCCAATGCCCTGGCCACGCGCAGCTTCATTGCGGACCGGCTGGTGTGGGTGGTGGTCGGCGACATGGCCAAGGTCGAGAAGGACATCCGCGCCCTGAACCTGGGCGAGGTGCGCCGGATAGACGTGGACGGCAAGCCGCTGCCGTAAATGTCTGCATGAAAGCATGCCTGCGCGGCCCGGCCCTGCCTGTGCGCCGGGCATGTCCGCTTTCGGGGACACTATGGGCAGGAGGAATGCTCATGGACCAACAACTCACTTTGGACCCGGCGCATACCGCGCTGGTCCTCATCGATCTTCAGAACAGCAACGTCAAGCACGAGCTTGCCCCGCATGTCGCGCAGGACGTGGTCGGCAACTGCGTGCTGCTGGCGCAAGAAATGCGCGAGCGCGGCGGCCTGGTCATCTATGTGCACGTGTTGCTGAACGAACTGCCGCAAGCGCCGGCCGATTCGCCGCTGCGTCCGCAGGGCGCGCCGTCGGCCCCGCCCGACGCCTCGTGGCTGGCGCCGGAAGCCGGCGTCGAGGCGCAAGACCTCGTCATCGTCAAGCGCCAGTGGGGCGCCTTCTATGGCACCGAACTCGAGCAGCAACTGCGGCGGCGCGGCATCGACACGCTGGTCATGGGCGGCATCGCCACCAATTTCGGTGTCGAATCGACCGCGCGCGCGGCCTATGATCTGGGATTCAAGCTGGTGTTCGCCGAGGATGCGATGAGCAGCTTCGATGCCGATGCCCACCACTTCGCCTGCGGCACCATTTTCCCGAAAATGGGCAGGGTGCGCTCGACGCGCACCCTGATCGATGTGTTGCAGAAGGGGACCGGCGCCGCGTGACGCCGGCTGACGGGTGTCAACCCGCGCGCTGGATATCCGCCGTGATCTCGTAGGCGCGCAGGCGCGCCGCGTGATCGTAGATCTGCGAGGTGATCATCAGCTCGTCCGGCTTGGTCTTTTCGATGAAGGCGCGCAGCTGGTGCGCCACCGTCACGCGCGAGCCGATCGCCGAGCACGACAGCACGCTGTCGAGCATCATGCGTTCCGGCAGATCCAGCGCTTCGAGGTAGCCGCTGACCGGCGGCTTCAGCTTGGTCGGCCGGCCGGTGCGCAGGTTCACAAAGGCTTGCTGCATCGAGGTCGCCAGGAAGTGCGCTTCTTCATCGGTATCCGCAGCGAACACATTAAAGCCCAGCATGATGTACGGCTTGTCGAGCTGTTCCGAGGGGCGGAAGTTCGTGCGGTACATGTCGATCGCCTGCATCATCATCTGCGGCGCGAAGTGCGAAGCAAACGCGTACGGCAGGCCGAGGTGCGCCGCCAGCTGGGCGCCGAACAGGCTCGAGCCGAGGATCCACACTGGCACGTTGAGGCCGGCGCCGGGCACGGCCTGCACCGGGCGGCGGGTCGAGCCGGCGAAATAATCCATCAGCTCCACGACGTCTTGCGGGAATTCGTCGGCATCCGACGCCAGGTTGCGGCGCAGGGCGCGCGCCGTGGTGTGGTCCGAACCCGGCGCGCGGCCCAGGCCGAGGTCGATCCGGCCCGGATGCAGGGCCTCCAGTGTGCCGAACTGTTCGGCGATCACCAGCGGCGAGTGATTCGGCAGCATGATGCCGCCGGCGCCCACGCGGATGCGCGAGGTGCCGGCCGCCACGTGGCCGATCAGCACCGCGGTGGCGGCGCTGGCGATGCCCGGCATGCCGTGGTGTTCGGCCAGCCAGAAACGGTTGTAACCCCAGCGTTCGCCATGTTGTGCGAGGTCGAGCGAGCGCTGGAACGAGGTGGCCGCATCGCTGCCTTCAGCGATCGGCGAGAGGTCGAGTATCGAGAAAGGAATCATGGATCCATGATACGCCGATGAAAAAAATCGCGTGCGCGACCACCCAAAAACGCCGGGGCCGCCACTTGGTTTACTATTTCTGCATGATGCCCAGACAATCTTTTCGCCTGCTTCTTGCCATATTTCCTGCCGCCATGCTGCTCGCCGGCTGCGCCCACCAGCCGACCGTCATGACCACCGAACCGACATTCAATCCTGAACGCACGGCCGCGATCGACCACGCCATCGAGGCCGCGATCGCCGCCCGCAAGCTGCCGGGCGCCGTGTACCACCTCGAGCGCAGCGGCGCCCGTTATGAACGCGGCTATGGCCGGCTCAGTTATGAAGAGGACGCCGCCGCCGTCACGCCCGCGACCGTCTTCGATGCGGCCTCGCTGAGCAAGGTGCTGGTCACGGCGCCGGCGGTGCTGATGCTGGCCGAGGAGGGCAAGATCGACCTCGAGGCGCCGATGACGCAGTATTTCGCGGAATGCGCCGGTGGCGGCAAGGACGCGATCACGGTGCGCCACCTGTTGACCCACGTCTCGGGCCTGGCGTCCGGCCTGCCGGCCAAGCCGGCGTGGCAGGGCCAGACGGCGGCGCTGGCGCTGGCCTGCGGGCAAACGGTGACCCATCCGCCGGGCAGTTCCTTCCGCTATTCGGACATCAATTACATCCTGCTCGGCCTGCTGGTCGAGCGCACGGCCGGAATGCCGCTCGACCGCTTCGCCCAGGAGCGCATCTTCGCCCCGCTCGGCATGGCCGACACCGGTTATCGACCATTGGAACGCATGCCGGCGCAGCGCATCGCGCCGACCCAGCGCGGCGCCAGCACGGCGGCGCAGTTGCCGACGGCCCACGGCGACCTGGCGCCGGACGCGCCGCTGCAGGGTGTGGTACACGATCCGACCGTGCGCCGCATGGGCGGCGTGGCCGGTTCGGCCGGCGTGTTCTCGACCGTGGGCGACGTCGCCCGCTTCGGCCGCATGCTGCTGGGAAATGGAACGCTGGATGGCGTGCGGATATTAAATCCGGAAAGCGTGCGCCTGCTGACGACGGTGCAGTCGCCGTCCGGCATTGCGGCGCTGCGGGGGATGGGCATGGACATCGATTCGCCGTACGCCAAGCGTCCGCGCGGCAATGTTTATCCGATCGGCAGCTATGGCCACACTGGCTTCACCGGCTGCATCCTGTGGGTCGACCCACAGTCACAAAGTTTCTATGTATTCCTGTCGAACCGGGTCTATCCGGACGACCGTAGCGTGGTACTGCCGCTGTATACCCAGCTCGGCACGCTCTCGGCACGGGCTGCAATGGGAGCTCTGCAATAAAGTGAAAATGAGTGCAAGATAGTGACAATTAAAAGACGATGATGTATTTCCGCTCGGCTACCGTGCGCTCCCATCTGTAGCATGTCCCTACACTGGACTCCTCACTTGACGCAAATCGCCACCAACTGTGTGTTTGCGTCGGGTACCGCCCCTGATACATCATGAAATTGAGGAGAACACCATGAAAATGAATACGCTACTCAAAGGAATGCTCAGTGCTTCGGTCGCCGCCGCCATGTTCGGCGCTACTGCGGTCCATGCTCAAACCAGCACCACCGGCGCCGCCGGCACGTCGGCCACCGGCCAGTCGGGCCAGATCGGCACCACCGGCAGCACCAGCGGCCAGGTCGGCAGCATGCGCGACCAGACCAGCGGCAGCTCGACGACCGGCGTGACCGGCAGCAGCAGCACCGATCCGCAACACCAGCGTGACCGCGACCGCCGCAGCAAAACCGGCACCAGTAGCGGCACCTCGGGCGCCACCGGCACCACCGGCACCTCGGGCATGAGCGGCACCACGGGTACGACCGGCGCCACGGGTACGACCGGCACCACGGGTACGACCGGCACCACCGGCACCACCAGCGGTTCGACCGGCACGATGGGCACCGGCACCGGCAGCTCCACCGGCACCATGGACGACACCGGCCGCACCGGCACCTCGACCGGTACGACCGGCGCCACGGGCACCACCGGCACCGGCACCAACCCGACCGGCACCACCGGCCGCGGCTACTGATCCAGCCGATAGCGCTTCAAGCAGCACCGGCGGCGTCCCCGGCCGCCACCCTGAACACCGGCTCACGCCGGTGTTTCTTCATGTGTGAGCCGGCGGCGCCAGCGCAATCTGTGCCAAAGGCGTGGGCGCCGGCCCGTGCAGCACATTGCCATCAAGATCGAAGCGCGAGGCGTGGCAAGGGCAATCCCAACTGCGCTCGGCGCCATTCCAGTGCACCGCACAGCCGAGGTGGGTACACCTGGCCGACAGCGCATGCAGACCTCCCTCGGGATCGCGATAGACCGCCACTCGGCGCAGGCCGTCGCGCAGAACGGCGCCTTCGCCGGGCGGAATCTCCTGCACCGAATCGACTTCTCCGCCTTTGAGCCAATCGCCGTAGCGCGCAGCCACATTGGCCTGCGCGCTGGCGAATTCCCCAAGTCCGTGCACCGGCTTCCTGGCCGGGTCGTACAGCGCGCTCCAGGAATTCGGCCGCTCCATGATCAGGTCGGTCACCAGCATGGCGCCGATGGTGCAGTGGGTCATGCCGTTGCCGGAGTCGCCCGTGATCAGGTAGACGTTGTCTTCGTCCATCGGATTGCGGCCCAGGAAGGCCAGGCCGTCGCTTGGCTCCATCACCTCGCCCGACCAGCGCCAGGCCAGTTCGCGCGCCATCGGGAAGCGCGCGCGGGTCCAGCGTTCCAGCTCGTCATAGCGATGGCCGGGATGCGCGTCCTGGCCCGTCTTGTGGTCGGCCCCGCCCACCAGCAGCACCTCGTCGCCGTTGGCACCTGGCGCCAGCCGCACATAATGATAGGGCTGGTCCAGGTCCCACAGCAGCAGGTGCGGCAAGGCGCCGTGCGGCACCCGCAGGCCGATTACATAGCTGCGGTAGCCGGCCTGCTTGGTGTGCATCACCACGCGGTCGTTGAACGGCGTATGCGTGGCCACCACCACGTCCCGCACCCGGACTTCGCCCCGGTCGAGGGACACGACCTGGCGCCGGTGGTCGCCGCGGATGCGGTGGGCATGGCTGGCGCCATGGATGCGGCCGCCGCGCCGGATGAAGGCGCGCGCCAGGCCGTCGAGGTATTTGAGTGGATGGAACTGGGCCTGGCCCGGATAGCGCACGGCGGGACCGGTCTCGAAGCTCAGGCCCGGCACGCCCCTGACCAGCTCGGCCTGCACCCCGGCGCGCACTGCGGCGTCGCATTCGCGCTCGAGCGCAGGCTCGTCGTTTGCGATCAGGTAGCCATCCAGGTGCTCGAGCTCGCAGGCAATGCTTTCCTTGCGCACGATGGTTTCGACCATCTGCAGGGCGTGGGCATAGCTGCCGGCCACCAGGCGCGTCTGGTGGCGGCCGAAGCGGCGCTCGATGCCGTGGTACCACTCGTCGGGCGGGAAGAAATGGGCAGTGGTGCGGCCGCTCTCGCCGGCGCCGACGCCGAGCGCGTCGATGACAACCACGTCCTTGTCTTCGAGCGCCAGCAGGTAGGCCGCGGTGAGGCCGGCGATGCCGGCGCCGATCACGCACACCTGGGCTTCCTGCGCACCGACGAGGGGAGGGAAGACGGGCACCGTGGCGGTGTCCATCCAGAGCGAAGTCGAGCTGCCGTTCGTTGCGCCGCGCATGATCGCTCCCTGTTCGTTGCCAGTCTGGTCGCCAGTGCATCCTAGCGCGGCGCCACGAACGACGTAGCACGATCGCACCGGCCTCTACCACGTGCAGATGTCACCCCGATGAAAATTGCAGATTGGATAGCAAGATTTGACAAACATGGCCTGTCGGATGCCGCCAGAATGGGTTCATAAAAGACACCAAGAGACGCCCGAACGTCCACAGAAGTCGCGATCGCGCGGGTGTGAGAACAACCAACCTGGTTTTGGAGAGGCACATGAACGAGTTGAAGGCACGGCAGTACCAGCGCACCGCGATCGCGGCGGCGGTGGCAGGGGTGGCGATGTCGATGGGGCAGGCGCAAGCGCAAGAGGCTCCTATCGCCGGGCCGCAAACCGTGGTGGTGACCGGCGTGCGCGCCGCCCTCGAGCAATCGCTGCGCCAGAAGCGCAATGCCGACGCCGTGGTCGAGGTCGTGACCGCCGAGGACATCGGCAAGATGCCCGACAAGAACGTGGCCGATGCGATCCAGCGCCTGCCGGGCGTGAACACGCAATCGTCGGCCGGCGGCGAAGGCGGCTTCGGCGAGAACGACCGCGTCAGCCTGCGTGGCACCAGCCCCAGTCTTCAGCAGACGCTCTTCAACGGCCACGCGATCAGCACCGGCGACTGGTTCGTGCTGAACCAGATCGGCGGCAACGTCGGCCGCTCCAGTAGTTTCTCGCTGCTGCCGTCCGAACTGGTGGGCTCGATCATGGTCCAGAAAAGCCCCACCGCCGACCTGGTCGAAGGCGGCGTCTCGGGCGCCATCAACGTCATCACGCGCCGTCCGCTCGATTTCAAGCAGCAGCTGACGATGGAAGGCTCGATCCAGGCCAACTACAACGATTTATCCGGCAAGACCGAGCCGCACATCTCGGGCCTGGTGAGCTGGAAGAACGCCGCCAATACCGCCGGCGTCCTGATCCAGGGCTTCTCCGAGAAAGCCAGCGTGCGCCGCGACGGACAGGAAATCCTGGGCTATACCCCGATCAGCCCAACCAGCGCGGCCGCCATTGCCGATCCGTCGCTGGCCGGCGTGGTGGTGCCGACCTTTATCGGCGCCGCCCTGTTCGAGCAGAAAAAGAAACGCGAAGGCGGCGCCTTCGACATCGAGGTGCGCCCCAACCGCGACCTGACCCTGGACCTGAACGGCTTCTATTCGAAACTGGAAGCGCCGCACCAGAACACCAACTCGCTGGCGGCCCCGGCCAACTCGATCAACAGCCTGGGCCTGATTCCGATCAATCCGGTGGTGCGCAACGGCACCCTGGTGGGCGCCGGATTCACCCGCAATGCGGGCGAGGTCGACAACATTTATCGTCCGGATGCGGGCGGCGAATCGTGGTATCTCGACTTCAACGGCAAGTGGCGCGTGAACGAGCGCTTCAGCCTGTCGGGCAAGGTCGGCAAGACCCATGGCGTGGGCTGGGACCGCGACGACGTCTACTACCAGAACAACGTCGACGGCGGCATGGTCTATGCGCTCAACGGCCTGTCGCCGGCCTCGGTCAGCTACCCCGGCGGCAATACCGCCGTGCCCGGCTCGACCGCCTGGGCCGGCGGCGGTGAATCGCAATCGGTGGACAAGGAAGAATACGCCCAGCTCGACGGCGAGCTGCGCCTGGATAACCCGACCTTCCAGTCGTTCCGTTTCGGCGCGCGCTGGACCGATCATCAACGCACCGCCGAGCATCCGCTCGAAACCCGTCCCGGCCCGGTCGGCTTCACCAATCCGCAGCCGGCCTGGAATGGCCAGATGTACCCGAGCGATTTCGGCAGCGACATCGGCGGCTACAGCGGCATCCCTTACTTCAAGTACGATGGTGCGGCGCTCGGCGCCTGGGGCGCGATCCCCGGCAACCGCCTGCTCGACTACGTGCTGCGCCATAACTGGATGAACGAATTCGAGGTGGCCGAGAAGACCGCGGCGCTGTACGGCATGGTCGACTTCGGCGGCGATGGCTGGAGCGGCAATATTGGCCTCCGCGCGATCGAGACGCGCCAGCGCACGGTGGTCAACCTGCCGGGCGGCCCGACCCCGATCACGGGTTCGGCCTTCGGCCCGTACACCCCGACCACCTTCGAGCGCACCTACCGCGACTATCTGCCGAGCGCCAACCTGAAGTACAACGTGACGCCTGACCTGACCTTGCGCACCGCGCTGGCCAAGACCATCGCGCGGCCCGACTACAGCGCGCTGGGCGGCTCGGTCTCGCTCAACGACGACGCCCTGAGCGGCAGCGGCGGCAACGTGAATCTCGACCCGGTGCGCTCGACCAACTTCGACATCGGCGCCGAGTGGTACTACGCGCCGAAGGCGCTGCTGTCGGCCGGCCTGTTCTACATGGACCTGCGCTCGATCGTGGCCCAGGGCACGGCCACCGGCAGCTACTACAACAACAAGCGCGAGACCTTCACCGACTACCTGATCACGTCGCCCTACAATACCGGCGGTCGTAACCGCGGCGTGGAGCTGAGCTGGCAGCAGCCGTTCCTGGACAACTTCGGCATGCTGGTCAACTACACCTATGCCGACGGTGAGCTGGACGATGGCGGCGAACTGCTCAACTCCTCGAAGAACACCTATAACGTGACCGGTTACTTCGAGAACGAGCGCTTCTCGGCGCGCCTGGCCTACAACTGGCGTTCGAAATACAAGGCCGGCGTGGACCGCGGCGCCAGCCAGCACGTGGACGACATGCCGTCGCTGGCGGCCTCGGTCAATGTCAAGCTGACCGACAAGCTGACCCTGACCTTCGATGCGCTGAACCTCACCAACGAGACCATCAAGATGTACGCCGAGAACGAGGACCGGCCGCGCGCCTTCTACTCGAACGGCCGTACCTTCTACCTCGGCCTGCGCGGCAAGCTGTAAGTCACCCAGGGGAGGCGGCGGGCCGCCTCCCCGAACCCGGAACAGGAATCATGACGGACCGACCAGACGGCGGCCCGGCGATTGCGATCGCCTGGGAATGCCTGAGCAACTTCACGCGCGACGACACGTTCACGGCGCGGCTTATCTTGCGCAACGAGGGCCACGAGGCGATCGCGCCCGGCTGGACGCTGTGCTTCAATACCTGCCGCAAGATCTTGCCCGAGACCGTCAGCGCGGGCTTTCGCGCCACGCACCTGAACGGCGACCTGTTCGCCTTCGCCAAGCCGGACGGCGCGGCCTGGCTGCCCGGGCAGAAATACGAGATCGTTTACGAATCGCTGCACTGGGCGATCAGCATCACCGATGCGCCGCTCGGCTTCTATCTGCTGGATGCGGCGGGGAGGGCGTTCGACCTGGGCGATCCGGTCATCGCGCCTTTCACGAGGCCAGAGCAACGCCACCGCATGCGTGGCGACCTGCTGCCGACGGCCAATGCGGCCTGGCGCTTCGAGCAGAATGCGGCGCTGTCGCTGCTGGATGAGGATGCGGTCGGCCGCATCACGCCGCGTCCACGCATGGCGCGCTTCGATGCGCGCCGCTGCGTGCTTGGACAGTCCGCGCCGATCGAATGCGGCGAGGAGCTCGATAACGAAGCGGCCTTCCTGCGCTCGCTCCTGGCGACGCTGCCGGAGGGAGAAGGCGGCGCCCGCATCGTCCTCGACACCGATCCCGCGATGGAGCCCGAAGCCTACCAGCTGGAGATCGCGCCCGACCTCGTCCTGGTGCGCGGCGCCGGCGCCCACGGCGTCTTCAACGGCCTGCAAAGCCTGGCCCAGTTGCTGGCGCCGGACGGCGCGCTGCCATGCGGGAAGGTCGTGGACACGCCGCGCTTCGCCTACCGCGGCATGATGCTCGACGTCGCGCGCCACTTTTCCAGCGTCGACACCGTGCTGCGCCTGCTCGACTGCATGGCGGGCTATAAACTCAATCGCTTCCATTTCCACCTGACCGACGACGAAGGCTGGCGCCTGGCGATCGCCGCGCTGCCCGAGCTGACCGAGGTTGGCGCCCGGCGCGGCGTACCGGCGCCGGGCGAGCCGCCCTGCCTGCCGCCGTCATTCGGCTCCGGCGCCGATACCCGCTCTCCCGGCGGCAGCGGTTTCTATACGGCCGACGAATTCGTCGCCATCCTGCGCCATGCGCAGCGCCTGCACATCGAAGTCATCCCCGAGTTCAATATGCCGGGCCACGCGCGTGCGGCAGTCGAGGCGATGCGGGTGCGCCATGCGCGCTTGTTGGCGGCGGGCGATATCGCCGGCGCCGAGGAATACCTGCTCAGCGATCCGCACGACGCATCGCGCTATGAATCGGTGCAGCTGTGGATTGATAATGTGATGTGCATCGCGCTGCCTTCGGTCGACCGCTTCATCGGCACCGTGGTGGCCGAGGTCGCGGCGCTGTACCGGCAAGCCGGCGTGCCCTTGTCCGTGCTGCACACCGGTGGCGACGAGGTGCCGGTCGGCGCCTGGCTCGGTTCGCCCGCCTGCCAGGCGCGCATGCGCGAGCACGGCTGGCTGGAGGCGCGCCAGTTGCGCGACGACTTCCAGGCGCGCTGCCGCGCGATCCTGGCGCGTCATGGCATCGCCTTCGCCGGCTGGGAAGAGACCGCGCTGACGTCGAACGGCGCGGGGCAGGGCGAAGACGTCTATGTCTGGAACAACGGCTGGGGCTCCGGCCAGGAGGACTGCGCCAACCGCCTGGCCAACGACGGCCATGAAGTGGTGCTGTCCAGCGCCGCCAGCCTGTACTTCGATTTCGCCTACGCCAAGCATCCGCAGGAGCCAGGCTATTACTGGGCCGGCTTCGTCGATGCCCGCGAACCCTTCGGCCTGAATCCCCTCGATGCGCCGCTGCTGCCTCAGCATGACGCAATGGGCCGCGCGCCGACCCCTGCGCAAATAGCGGCGCTGGCCCCGCTCGACGCCGGCGGACGCCAGCGCGTCAAAGGTTTGCAAGGGCAGCTGTGGAGCGAGAATGCGCGTTCGCGCGAGCGGGTCGAGTATCTGGTGCTGCCGCGCCTGATCGGCCTGGCCGAACGGGCCTGGAGCGCGGATCCGGGCTGGAAGCATCCCGACGAACTGGCGGCCGACTGGAACGAATTCGCCAACCGCCTCGGCCAGCGCGAACTGCCGCGCCTGGACCGCCTGCCGCAGCCCTGGGCCTACCGCCTGCCGCCGCCCGGCGCGGTGATCGAGGATGGCCGGCTGCATGCGAATATCGCCCTGCCGGGCCTGGCCGTGCATTACACTCTGGATGGCAGCGACCCTGGTGCGCACAGCCCGCGCTACACCGCGCCGGTGGCGCTCGCCGGCAGCCGCACCGTGAAGCTGGCCAGCGTCGACACCCGGGGACGCGCGAGCCGCATCGTCACCCTGGACCTGGAATCGCCATGACCGCCCTGAATGATGCTCCAGTCACCGCGCTGGCAAAGGAAAAGCGCCGCCATCCTTTGAGTTGGGTCCCGACCCTGTACCTGGCCCAGGGCCTGCCGTTCTATGCGGTGGCGCTGGTGGCGGGCCAGATGCTCAAGAGCATGGGCGTGCCGAACGACCAGATCGCGCGCTGGACCGGCCTCCTGGGCCTGGCCTGGGCTTTCAAAGCCTTGTGGAGCCCGTTCATGGAACTGGCTCCCAGCCGGCGCCTGGCGGTAGTCGCCTGCCAGCTGATCGGCGGCGCCTGCCTGGCGCTGGTGGCGCTGGCGCTGCAATTGCCGATGTGGTTCGCCTTATGCATCGCCTTGCTGGCGATCGTCTCGCTGGCCTCGAGCACCCACGACATCGTCGCCGACGGCATCTATATCGCCAGCCTCGATGCGCGCGAGCAGGCCGCCTACGCCGGCTGGCAGGGCGCGTTCTTCAATGCGGCCAAGTTCATCTCGCTGGGCGGCCTCTTGATCCTGGCAGGCGCGCTGGAACAGCGCTTCGGCATCGAGGCCGCCTGGACCACGGTATTCCTGTTGCTGGGCGGGCTGATGGCGCTGCTCGGGCTATACCACGTGCGGGCCTTGCCGGCCACGCCGCGCATCGGCAGCACAGGACATAGCCTGGCCGGCATCGGCGCCACCCTGCTGGACGTGATCAAGACCTTCTTCGCCAAGCCAGGCATCTGGATGGCGATCCTGTTCATCATCCTGTTCCGTGCCGGAGAGGGGCAGATCCAGTCGATCGGCCCGCTGTTCCTGCGCGATGCGCGCGAGGTCGGCGGCCTGGGTCTCACCACGGCTGAAGTGGGCTGGGCCTACGGCACCGTCGGCACCGCCGCCTTTTTGATCGGCAGCATCGCCGGCGGCTATTTCACGGCCTGGCTCAGTCTCAGGCGCGCGCTGCCGCTCCTGATCCTGGCGATGAACCTGCCGAACGCCGCCTTCTGGTACCTGAGCCACGCCCAGCCCGAATCGATGCCGTTGATCGTCGGCCTGCTGGGAATCGAGATGTTCGGCTACGGCTTCGGTTTCGTCGGCGTGATCCTGTTCATCATGCAGGTGGTGGCCAGCGGCCGCTACCAGGCTGCCCACTACGCGCTGGGCACCGGCTTCATGCAACTGGGCTTCGTGCTGTTCCGCACGATCAGCGGCGACATCCAGCAGGCGCTGGGCTATCGCGATTTCTTCCTGTGGGTGCTGCTGGCCAGCGTGCCGGTGCTGGTGCTGAGCCGCTTCATGAAGCTGGAGGCGGACCAGAAGGCCTAGCGCTTCTTGACCGGCAGCGCCAGCCAGCCGCGCCAGCCGCCGTCGCCGTCGCGTTCGACCTTCTGGATGTGCGGGCGGGTGGCGTCCAGCCGCCACACAGCCTGACGTTCGAGCCAGTCCTCGTACATCGCGCGAAAGCGCGGCCAGTCGCCAGCGAAGTCGAGGCAGGCGTAGCTGCCGGCCGGCAGCAGGCGCATGCCCAGCGTCGGGTCGTCGTCCGGCGCCTCGGCGCCGAAGCCGAAGTCATAGCAGTATTCGCGCTCGCCGGTGAAGCCGGGATCCTCGTCGAACACCCCGAACCAGGATACGCCGCGCGCCAGGCTAGAGCGTTCGCGCTCGCAGATGAAGGCGTTACACGCCAGCGACAGGGCGGCGCCCGACTGGCCGAAGAAGCGCTGGTAGCGCAGCTTGATGCCGGGCAGGCTGCGCACCGTGACGCGGGCGGCGACGCTGCCCGGTTCGGGCGGGCAGTAGGGCGCCTGCAGCGCCGCCAGGTTGTTCGGTTCGGCCACGAAGAAACTGACGTCGCTCTCGCGCCCGACCTGGGCATCCATGTAGGCGCGCCAGCCGCCGTCGCGCCACTCCTTGGCCGACATCGCGAAGTGTTGGCGGAAGGCCTTGGCGAAGGCCGCGTTGGACGGAAAACCGCAGTCCTGGGCGATGCGCCCGACCGGCACGTCCGGTTCGTGGCGCAGCAGGTGGGCGGCGCGGCGCAGGCGGCGCTTGCGCTGGTACTCGACCGCCGAAAAGCCGGTGAGTTCGCGGAAGATGCGGTCGAAGTGGTAGCTCGAGTAGCTGGCCGAGGCGGCCAGGCTGCCCAGGGCCAGCGGGTCGCCGACCGAATCGAGCATCAGGTCCATTATCTCGTACAAACGCGAATCGCGCGCGATGGCACGCGCGCGTGGCGTAGGGGATGCGGCGGTCAGGACGGGAGCGGACATCGCATAATGTCATTACAAAATTGAATTGATTATGCGTCCAAACCCGCGTTCATGGCGAACTCTGTGTGGCAGGAGCAACAGTATGCCGTTTCCGTCGCGCGTTCAGCCCAGCCATGGCTGGTAGGCGATGCCGTGCTCGTAGACCTCCGGCGTCAGGACGTCGTGCTCCCAGCTGTTGCTGAAGCTGAGCAGGACGTCCCCCACGCCGGCCTGGCCGGCGTCGAGCGCGGCCAGCCAGTACGCCAGGCCGGCGTCGTCCGGTTCGCGCTGCAGGATGTTGGCATACATCCGGGTGAGCAGCCCGGCATTGTCGACGCCGCCGTACACGTCCTGGAACGCTTCGCTGGCGACGATCGCCTGCGCCAGGCCGGGCAGCGTGGCCCCGGCGTCGCGCGCGGCCAGCCAGCGGCCCAGCACCGCTTCGTCGAAGGCGGCGCCGTAGGCGGCATGGCACAGCACGTAGACCTCGCCAGCATAAAAGATGTCGAGCGCGATCGCGCCGTCGGCGAACAGCAGCCGTTCCACATCTTCGAGGTAGTCGAAACCATCGTCCCCATCGACGGTCCAGCCGCCGGCCACGCCGGTGACTTCATAGCCGGCGCGTTCGCCCGTGAACCACGCGGTATCGAGGCCCCAGTCGCCGTAAAAGGTATCGTCGCCGGCGCCGCCGCACAGCAGGTCGTCGCCTTCGTTGCCGCGAAGGAAATCGTTGCCGTCGCCGCCGCGCAGGTCGTCTCGGCCTTCCCAGCCGTACAGGAAGTCGTCGCCGGCGCCGCCGTCCAGCCGGTCGTCTCCGGACATGCCATCGAGGCCATCGCTGCCTGCTTGGCCGAACAGGCTGTCGTCGCCCTCCCCGCCGGACAGGCCGTCGTCGCCTTCGCCCCCGTACAACGTGTCGCGGCCGGCCTCGCCGTTCAAGGAATCGTCGCCGTCACCGCCGTACATGATGTCGTCCCCGCCACGGCCCCGAATCCAGTCCGTGCCACCGGCGCCGTCGAGAAAATCGCCCAGTTCGCTGCCACCGATGGTGTCGTCGCCTGCGCCGCCGACGATGTCCACCGGTATCGGGCTCAGGCCGGTATGGAAGTCGCCGGTGATGTTGTAGCCATTGTTGAGCGGCACGCCGTGCAGGTCGGTGAGCGTTCCGGCGCCGATTTCGATGAAATAACGTGTGTCATGCAGCAGACGCTCGGGCGGGGTGTAGATCAAGCTGGCGCCTTCGACCCTGAGATGGGGACTTTCGCCGGCGATCTCGGTCAGGACGTCGCCGTTCGGCATCAGGATGTAGACGGGGCCGGCGGCGCGGATCGGGGCGCTGAATTCGAACACGATGGGCGCGCCTGCCGGCAAGCCGTTGTGTGGTCCGCGCACCAGTATCGGGAAGACGTTGTTCAGAGCAGGAAGGAGGTGGACATGGTCGGGAGAGAAAGGATGGAGGAATCTTACTATTGCTCCAAGGAATCATTTGAGTCCACTTCAGGCTGCAGCTTTCATGAGGTAAATAAAACTGTCGCGCACATGAAACGCCTGTTGCGCTGCAACATTGTAATAAGTCACTTACAATGATGAATACACATCAATAACCAATAACGCCGAAGCGCGTTACTGTCTCAGGGGAAAAATATGCAGACAGCACTCTCGGCGGGTTTCATCCTTGCCATCGTTTTGTGGGGCGTGATCGCCCCGGACAATATGGGCGCGGTGTTCGACGTCGTGCTCGCTTCCGTAACCCGCAACTTCGGCTGGTTCTATCTCTGGGTGGTGCTGGGCCTGGTCGCCTTCGCCCTGTTCATGGCCTTCAGCCGCTACGGCAACCTCAAGCTCGGCGACGAGGACGACGAGCCCGAGTTTTCGATCGGGAGCTGGTTCTCGATGCTGTTCGCGGCCGGCATGGGCATCGGCCTGGTGTTCTTCGGCGTGGCCGAGCCGATCTCGCACTACATCGATGCGCCGCCGGGCACCGTGTCCGCCACGCCGGAAGCGGCGGGCGTGGCGATGCGCTACACCTTCTTCCACTGGGGGATCCATCCGTGGGCCGTTTACAGCGCGGTGGCGCTGGCGATCGCCTTCTTCCAGTACCGGCGTGGCGGCGACGCGCTGGTCAGCACCGCGACCGGCGCCTTGCCGTGGCCGATCGTCAAGCGCCTCGGCGGCCTGTTCAACGGGCTGGCGGTGGTCGCCACCGCCTTTGGCGTGGCCGCTTCGCTCGGCCTCGGCGCCATGCAGATCAACAGCGGCATGAATACGGTGTTCGGTCTCGGCATCAACGAGTACTCGCAGATCGGCATCATCCTGGTGGCCACCGCCCTGTTCCTGGGCTCGGCGATCAGCGGCGTGACGCGCGGCGTCAAGATCCTGTCTAACATCAACATGACCATGGCCGCCGTGCTGGCGCTGGTGGTGTTCCTGGTCGGGCCGACGGTGGCGATCATCGACACCTTCACCAGCACTCTGGGCAGCTACGTGACCGAGTTCGTGCGCATGAGCCTGCGCGCCACCCCGTTCCGCGACAGCAACTGGGTCGGCAGCTGGACCATCTTCTACTGGGCCTGGTGGATCTCGTGGTCGCCGTTCGTGGGCCTGTTCATCGCGCGCGTCTCGCGCGGCCGCACGATCCGCGAATTCATCATCGGCACCATGCTGGCGCCGACGCTGGCCGCCTTCATGTGGTTCTCGATCTTCGGCGGCACCGCGCTGCACATGGAGATCTGGCAGCAGATCCCGATCTCGGAAGCCGTGCGCGCCGACACCTCGACCGCGCTGTTCGCGCTGTTCGACGCGCTGCCGCTGGGGCTGATCATGTCGGCCGTGGCCACGGTGCTGGTGCTGGTGTTCTTCGTCACCTCGGGCGACTCGGCGGTGCTGGTGCTGGGCATGATGAGCAGCGGCGGCAATCCGAACCCGTCGACCAAGACCAAGCTGATGTGGGGCGGCCTGATCGCCGGCATGGCGATCAGCCTGCTGCTGGCGGGCGGCCTGAAGGCGCTGCAGACGGCCACCATCGTGTTCGCGGTGCCGTTCTCGCTGGTGATCATCCTGATGATGGTCTCGCTGTGGCGCGCCGTGTGCGAGGACTGGACGGCGCACGAGAAGCGCGAGCGCGAGCTGCGCCGCCGCGTGCGCCAGATGGTAGAGAAATAGAGGAAGGAAGCGCGCCCCTGGATGGGGCGCGCGAGGGTATTACGTAGCCAGCGCGCGCAGCAGCAAGCCGGTGATGTAGGCGCAATAGGTGCCGAGCGCATAGCCGAGCACTGCCAGCAGCACCCCGACCGGGGCCAGGGCCGGGTGGAAGGCCGTGGCCACGACCGGCGCCGAGGCGGCGCCGCCGATATTGGCCTGCGAGCCGACCGCCATGAAGAACAGCGGCGCCCGGATCAGCTTCGCCACCAGCAGCATCAGGCCGCCATGCACGGCGATCCAGATCAGGCCCAGCAGGAACAGCCACGGGCGGTCGAGCAGCGCGTTCAGGTCCATGTGCATGCCGATGGTCGCCACCAGGATGTACAGCATGGCCGAGCCGATGGTCGAGGCCCCAGCGCCTTCCAGTTTGCGCGCCCGCGTGAAGCTCAGGATCAGGCCGATGGTGGTGGCGTACACCACGATCCAGAAGAAGCTCGAGGTCAGGCTGTAGTCCTGCAGGCGCCATTCGGCCGGCAGGCTCGAGATCCATGCGACGGTCGGGCCGGTCAGCGCATGCGACAGGCCGGTCGCGCCCAGGCCCACGGCCAGCACCACCATCACGTCGGTCAGAGTCGGGATGCGCGCGTGTTCGGCCTGGTAGCGCTCGATGCGGTCCTTGAGCGCATTGATGGCGGAGACGTCGGCGCCGGTCCAGCGGTCGAAGGCCTGGGCCCGGCTGGCCAGGAACAGCAGCACCGCCATCCAGACGTTGGCGACCAGCACATCGACCGCGACGAACTGGCCGAACAGGGTGGCCTCGACCTCGAACACTTCCTTCATCGCCGCCTGGTTGGCGCCGCCGCCGATCCAGGAGCCGGCCACCGTCGTCATGCCGCGCCAGGTTTCGCCGGACACGGTCTCGGGGTGGATGAAGCCCATCGCCGTGAAGGACACGATGGCGCCAAGCATCACGCCCACGGTACCGGTCAGGAACATGATGACGGCCTTGGGACCGAGGCGCAACACGGCGCCGAAGTCGATCGCCACGCACAGCAGCACCAGCGCGGTCGGCAGCAGGTAGTCGCGCGCCATCGGGTACAGGCGGGACGCATTGCCGTCGACGATGCCGGCGGTATTGAGCAGGGCCGGGATCAGGTAGCACAGCAGCAGGGCCGGCACATAAGTGTAGAACTTGCTCCAGGGGCCGGATTTTTGGGAAGAGGTCCAGAAGACGGCGCCGAGGATGACGGCCAGCATGCCGAGCACGACGGCATCGTTGGTGACTAGCGGAGAGACAGATTGCATCGTGGGTCCAGGTAGGGAGTGGATCGGTCGTCCCGCCGTCGCGGCTGGACGCGGCAATTCTACATATTAATTGATCAAAATCATGTACTTACGGCAAGCATCGCAGCAAGTGGAATGGGCGCGTCCCGCTGTCGCCGGTTTGTCCCGCTGACGTGGCGTGCGGCGCCCTGATGTATGGTGAAATGCGTCTTCATCCAGTCACTTCGGAGGTGCGGCATGACACAGGCATTCAAGGCGGGCGACAAGGTGCAATGGAAGTCGTCGCAGGGCACGGTCACGGGCAAGGTCAAGAAGAAGCTGACTTCACCGACCGACATCAAGGGCCACCACGTGGCGGCGTCGAAGGACAACCCGGAATACCTGGTGGCCAGCGACAAGACCGGGGCCGAGGCGGCCCATAAGCCGGAGTCGCTCAAGAAGTCGTGATGGACTGCGCTTAAGATTCGCTTCACCTTCGCGCGGCATGCTCGGCGGCGAGCGCGGACGTTTCGTCCAATCTACGCCATACTGGCGTTTCCTCGTTGCCGGAATCTTGCATGCGCATCCTGTTGGTCGAAGACGATACCTCTCTTGGCGAAACCATCCAGGCCTGGCTGCGCCTGGACGGGCACGCGGTGGACTGGGTCCAGCGCGGCGACTCGGCCGACACCGCCCTCAAGACCCACCATTACGATTGCGTGCTGCTCGACCGCGGCTTGCCCGGCCTGACGGGCGACGCATTGCTGGCGCAGTTGCGCAAGGCCGGCAACAGCGTGCCGGTGATCCTGATCACCGCCTTCAATGCACTGGCCGACCGGGTCGAGGGGCTGGACCTGGGCGCCGACGACTACCTGGTCAAGCCCTTCGAGCTCGAAGAGATGTCGGCCCGCATCCGGGCCGCCGTGCGGCGCGGCGCCAACCAGGTCAGCAATGAGCTGCGCCATGCCGGCATCGCCCTGAACCTCGACACCAAGCAGGCCACGCTGGACGGCCAGCCGGTGGCGCTGACCGCGCGCGAGTACAACGTGCTGTATGCGCTGTTATTAAGGAAGAACAGCATCGTTACCCGCGCCCAGATCGAGGAAACCCTGTACGGCTGGGGCGACGAAGTAGAAAGCAATGCGATCGAGGTCTATATCCACAACCTGCGCAAGAAGTTCGGCGGCGACGCCATCGTCACCGTGCGCGGCCTGGGCTATCGGCTGAAGACCGATGGCGAATAAAGCCCTGGACAAGGACGCGCCATGGTCGCTGCGGCGGCGCCTGCTGGCCGTCATCATCGCCGCCAGCACCGTGCTGTGGCTCGCCAGCCTGGGCATCGTCACCGTGATCGCCTGGCAGGAAACCAACGAGGTGTTCGACGACGCGCTGGAAGAGTCGGGCTATATGATCATGGCCGCCACCACCGACTGGAACGAGCGTGGCCTGCTGCCGCAGGGAGGCGCGGACGGCGCGCATGGCGGCAAGGTCGACATGCAGTACCAGATCGTGGTCGACGGGCGAGTGATCCAGCGCACCGGCGATGCGCCGCTGCGGCCCTTCGTGTCCAACTTCGACGACGATCACGGCTTCGCCGAAGCGCAGGCGAACGGCGAGCGCTGGCGCGTGTTCGTGGTGCGCGACGAGAAGCGCAACTTCGAGGTGCAGGTCGGCCAGCAGGTCGATAAACGGTATGACATCCTGGAAGAACTGGCCGATTCGCTGTGGCTGCCCGTGCTGGGCTTTTTGCTGTTGCTGGCGCTGGTGTGCTGGATCCTGACCGGCCGCGTACTGAAACCCCTGCGCCGCACCGCGTCCAGCATCGCCGCCAAGACGCCCAGCGACCTGACCCAAGTCCCGACCGCCGGCCAGGCGCGCGAGGTGCTGCCGATCGTGCAGGCGCTCAACGGCGTGCTCGGACGGCTGGATGCGGCCCTGCAGGCCGAGCGCCGCTTCACCGCCGACGCCGCCCATGAACTGCGCACGCCGCTCGCTGGCCTGCATATGCACGTGCAGCTGCTGCAGCGCCAGCATCCCGAGCTGGCGGCGCCATTTCACAAGCTGCGGCAGGACATCGCGCGCCTGACGGCGCTGGTCGACAGCCTGCTCACGCTGGCGCGCCTGGATCCGCTGGCGCGCGAGCAGCTGGTGCGCCAGCCGGTGGCGCTGGCGCCGCTGTTCGAGCGCGTGGCCGCCATGCATGCGCAAGAGTCGGCGGCGCGCGGCATCGCGCTGTCCTCGCGCTGCGACGTGCAGGAGGTGCAGGCCGATCCGCAGATGCTCGAGATCGTGCTGCGCAACCTGGTCGACAATGCGCTGCGCTACTGCCCGGACGGCAGCCGGATCGAGATCGCGGCCGTGCACCACGCCGGCCACGCGCGCATCGCGGTGCGCGACGATGGCCCCGGCGTCGATGCAGAGAGCCGCCAGCGCCTGACCGAGCGCTTCTTCCGCGTGCTGGGGCAGGGGCAGCAGGGGAGCGGACTCGGACTGTCGATCGTCAAGCGCATCGCCGATCTGCATGGCATCGCGCTGGCGTTCGGGTCCGGGATCGATGGCCGCGGCCTGGGGGTGACGCTCGATCTGCCACCCGCCACCAGTACCCACCAGTAAGTCATGTAATTTGGGTAAGGGTTTGTTCTTGTATTAAGCCAACTCAGCACTATGTGCTGGGCATGCTGAAACAGAAACTGAACTGGAAGCGGCCCCTGTTTTACGTTCTTCTGCCGATCTTTTTCGTGATGGCTTTCCTGGGCTTTCCTCTACCCGTTGCGCCGCCGCCGGCCACCAAGCCGGCGCAGGAGCAGGCCGTCGTCGTGAAAAAGAAGAAGAAACGCATTGGCTTGCTGGTGGTTGACGAGGACGCTCGCGACAACCGCTCTGGTGAAGATTGACGCCTTCAGGTTTCTTAAGATCGGTTTAATGTCCGGCCGTTGTAATGCGCCTGTGCCTGCCAACAAGCGCAGGCAAATCCCAACAGACCAAGACAAAGGACCGACCATGAAACGCATTTTCCAGATCTCCTGCATCGCCGCACTGCTTGCCGGTTCGGCTGCTGCCGTCGCACAGAATATCGCCGATGCGCCGCCCGGCGCGGCGGTCGACGTCAAACCGGTCTCGGGCTATACCGGCCCATCCGGCGCCCCGCTGATGACGGCAAAAGATCTGCAGGCCAAGGGCAAGGACGACCAGTACGTGCGCCTGAAGGGCAAGCTGACCAGCCACAAGGGCGACGAGGACTACGAGTTTACCGACGCCAGCGGCAAGATCACCGTCGAGATCGATGCCGACCGCTTCCCGCAGGGCGTGAAGGTGGATCACAACACCCTGGTCGAGCTGACCGGCGAGTTCGACAAGGAGATGTTCGGCGAGTCGAAGCTGGACGTCGAGCAGATCAAGGTCGTGAGCAACTAAGTGAGCAACTAAGCAGCGCGATGGCGGGCATGGGCGATAATGGCGGCTTGATCCTGACGCCGTATCGCCCATGCACTTCGACCACGCCAACCTGACGTCCAACTTCGATTCCGGTACCTTGCAGCGCGGACAGGATTACGCGCGCAAGGGCAAGGTGCAGACAACGCACTGGGACGACGGCAAGCTCATCGGCGAGGTCGAGGGAAGCGGCGGCGAGCGCTACCGCCAGACCATCCGCTTCGCCTCCGACCGTGGCGGCCTCGGTATCCGGGGCAGTTGCAGCTGCCCCGTGAGCTACAACTGCAAGCACGTGGTGGGCGTGTTGATGACGGCCCTTGCCGCGGTGCCAGCGTCCAGGTCGCCGCAAGCCGTTGCAGCGCAGTCCGAGCGCTGGCTGCAGCAATTGTCGGCGCTACCGGCAGTGGTGGACGCATCGTCAGCCGATGGCGCCAAGCCGGACCTGGTATGGGTGTTGACGCCCGAGCCCGCCACCGGTGCGCCGCGGCTGCATGTGCGGCAAGCCCGGTGGCGCAAGAACGGCGATATTTCCAGCACCCTCCCGATCAACGACATCCATGGCCTGATTGCCGCATCGGCAGCGACGACGCCTGCCGACGAAGAATGGCTACGGCTATTCATTGCGCTGAAGGCGGGCCCGATGGTCGCCATGGGCGGCATGCCGTCCGGCCGCATCGGCGCGCGCCTGCTGCATGGAGTGTGCGCCGCAGGAAAGCTGTACATCGCCCCGTCCGACGAAGACATGCGCTATGGCAGGATAGTTGTCCTCAGGCCGGGGCCGCGGCGCCAGGCCAGCCTGTGCTGGCGGGCCGAAGAGCAGTTCGGCGATACCGTCATGCTGGGCTGGCGGTTCGACGATGCCGGCGCGCCCGAGGCGGTGTTGCCGACCGATCCGCCGTGCTATCTCGAGGGCGACGTGCTGGGCGAACTGCTGCTGCCGCCATCGTTGGAGAAGTTTCCGCTGGCGCCGCTGATGAACGTGCTGGCCGGGGCGCCGACGCTGCATCCCGAGCAACGCGCGGACATGGCGCTGCGTCTGGCCGAGCTTGGGCTGGACAGCGTCGTGCCGCTGCCGCAGGCCGTCGAAACCCGGCGCCGTAGCGATATCGTGCCTGTCCCGTGCTTGCTGCTCGACAGCATCGAGACGGGCTGGGGCCGCAATGAGGTGTGGCACGATTATGCGCTGCTCTCCTTCGAGTATGACGGCTACAGCACCGAGGATCTGGACGAACCGGTGCTGCGCACCATGCAGGATGGCGCTGTCGTGCTCATCGAGCGCGATGCAGCCGCCGAAGCCGCGGCCGCTACCCTGTTGGCCGACCTCGGCTTCCGCCCGCCGTCGGACGATTTTCCATTGCAAGAGTTGTCCGACGCACTGCAGCTACCCGACCAGGCCGCCTGGGTTGCGTTCGCGCGGCGCGATATCCCGCGCCTGTGCGCCGCCGGCTGGCAGATCGAGACGGACGAGGACTACCGCTACGACCTTGCCGAAGTCGACGACTGGTACGCCGAACTCGACGAGGAAGGCGAGGGCGGCAACGCCTGGTTCTCGCTCGAGCTCGGCGTCGTCGTCGCGGGCGAACGCCACGCGCTGTTGCCGCTGCTGGTGCAGATGGTGCGCGCCGCGCCGCGCGAGTTCTCCGCGCCGGCGCTGGCCGCGCGCGGCGACGAGGACGCGCTGGTCGTCGAGCTGCCGAACTTCGAGCGCGTCGCGCTGCCATGGGGCCGCGTCAAGCCGATCCTGTCCACCTTGGGCGAATTGTATTTCGGCGAGCGCCTGGGCAATTGGGTGCGCCTGCCGGCCATGGACGCCGCGCGTCTGGCAGAGCTGGAACGCGCCGCGCGGCTGCGCTGGATCGGCGGCGAGCGCCTGCGCGAGCTGGGCCGCAAGCTCGACAGCTTCGGCGGCATCCAGCCGGTCGCGCCGCCGGCGGGATTGCAGGCTTCCCTGCGGCCCTACCAGCTGGGCGGCCTGGCCTGGCTGCAGTTCCTGCGCGAATACGGTTTCGGCGGCATCCTGGCCGACGACATGGGACTCGGCAAAACCGTCCAGACCCTGGCCCACATCCTGCTCGAGAAAGAGGCCGGTCGCCTCGATGCGCCGGCGCTGGTGGTGGCGCCGACCAGCCTGATGCCGAACTGGCAGGCCGAAGCCGCGCGCTTCGCGCCCGGCCTGCGGGTGCTGCTCCTTCACGGCAAGGAGCGCGCCGCGCAATTCGACGCGATCGGCGACCACGACCTGGTGCTGACGACTTATGCCTTGCTGGGCCGCGACGAAGAAGCGTTGCGCAAACACCGCTACCATTTGCTGATCCTGGACGAGGCGCAGTACATCAAGAACAGCCGCACCAAGGCGGCGCAGACCGCGCGCCTGCTCGATGCCCGCCATCGCCTGTGCCTGACCGGCACGCCGGTACAGAACCACCTGGGCGAACTGTGGTCGCAGTTCAACTTCCTGATGCCTGGCCTGCTGGGCGACGAAAAAACCTTCAAGGCGTATTACCGCAGGCCGATCGAGCAGGAGGGCGACGCCCAGCGCAAGGACTTCCTGGCGCGGCGCGTGAAGCCCTTCATGCTGCGCCGGACCAAGGACAAGGTGGCGACCGAGCTGCCGCCCAAGACCGAGATCGTGCTGCCGGTCGAGCTGGGCAGCGCCCAGCGCGATCTGTACGAGACGGTGCGGGTGGCGATGGACCGCAAGGTGCGGGCCGAGATCGACCGCAAGGGCCTGGCGCGCAGCCACATCGTGATCCTCGAGGCCTTGCTCAAGCTGCGCCAGGTGTGCTGCGATCCGCGCCTGGTCGAAGCATCGAGCGCGACCGGCTCGGCCAAGCTCGATACCTTGATGGAGTTGCTCGACACCTTGAGCAGCGAGGGCCGCAAGGTGCTGGTGTTCTCGCAGTTCACCAGCATGCTGGCGCTGATCGGTGCGCAATTGCGCGAGCGCGGCACCGATTTCGTCGAGCTCACCGGCAGCACGCTCGACCGCGCCGCGCCGGTGGCCGCCTTCCAGCAGGGACAGGTCGGGGTATTCCTGATCAGCCTGAAGGCCGGCGGGGTCGGGCTGAATCTGACGGCGGCCGACACGGTCATCCACTACGATCCGTGGTGGAATCCGGCCAGCGAAAACCAGGCCACCGACCGCGCCTGGCGCATCGGCCAGCAGCAGCCGGTCTTCGTCTACAAGCTGATCGCGCGCGGCACGCTGGAAGAAAAAATCCAGGAACTGCAGCGGCGCAAGGGAGAATTGGCGAATGCGGTGCTGGTCAACGAGGAAGAAACCGAGCTGGCGCCGGGACTGCAGGCGGACGACCTGCGCGCCATCTTCTCGCTGGCGCCGCCGGCCAAGGACGCATGATCAGTCCTGCACCACGCTGACGCGCGCGAAGCGCAGGTTCTCGAACACCTTGATGCGGCCCGTCAGCGGCCACCAGTCGTACAGGAAAATCTGGGCCGGCCGCCACATCGCCACCCAGCCGATGATGGTCAGGCTTTCGCGCGCGATTTTTGCGAAGTGGCCGCTGGAAAACGTCTCGATGGCCGCCGCCAGCAGCAGGCAGCTGACGACGAAGGCGATGCCGATCGCCAGGCTGATCCTTCCCTGGCGCAGCAGCTGCTTGAGCTCGCCGCGCACCAGCTCCACCTTGTAGCCATAGTAGTTGTGGATCGCGTCCGCGACCATGTCGCCGGCCTGTCCGACCGGCGGCAACTGTTCGACGTGGATGTTCAGGTGGAGGCGGCTCGCCGGGGGCAGCGACAGCGCCCAATTCTCGATATACGCCTCGCAGGCGTGGTCGAGGTCCTTGTTCAGGAAGGGCGCCGGATCGAGCGAGTTGAACAGCTGCTGCAGTTCGCGCACGCGCAGCTCGAGGGTATGGGTGGGTCGTTCACTGATGTGCATGCGGCAAGCGTACCGCACCGCATGATGATGGGCAACTGCGCCAGACCCAGGGGTCTGGCGCTGCAGGAGGGTGGCTTACGCCGACTTGTCCTGGTGCGCGTCGAGCAGCGCGCGCAATTCCTGGCCGTTCGAGTGCGTGTAGTCCTTGTTGACTTCGCGCTTGATCAGCGATTTGAGTTGCGGGTCGATGGTCGAACGGAGCACGCCCAGGAACTCGGGCGAGGCCGATACCACCAGCTGCTGGAAGCGGCCGGCCTGGTGCGCCTGCTGCAGGTAGTTCGACACATCCTTGGCAAACTTCTGGGTTTCGTGCTCGACCGGCGTGACGGCCGGCTGGTAATCGTTGCCCTGCGCGCCGGCAGGCGCGGCGTGCTGGAAGCCGCCGCCTTGTCCGCCGCCGATATTGTGGCCGCTATTCTGCGCGGATCGCGGGCTCATCTTGTCAGTGACGATGTCCAGCTCACGCTGTTGCGCCGACGGATTGACGAGGTCTTCGACCTCTTGCAAGGATGCCGTGTTGTCGGCGTCGGAAAAGATGCGTGCACGGCCGGCATTGGCTGCGATCGTCCAGGTTGTTGGCATATTACCCCCTGTAAAAAAATGGTGTGATGGCATCGCCCGCAGCATCGTCCCGATAATGTTGAGCCAGGACTTCTGCATGGCGACAAGTGATGATTCAGTATAGCCCTGCGTGAAAATGCCCGGCGCACTGCCTTCTCTGGCGTGCGCCGCTTGCGTAGCCGAAACAGGCGTCAGGTCAATTTCCTTTGGATGTGCTGTAGCTAACCGACCACGCTGCTTGTGCCCGGCATCATGAACCCATCGTCAACAAGCATTCGAGAGGAGTTCATCATGGGTAAGTATTTTATCGGTTGGCTGCTGGGTATTCCTGCTGTCGTGCTCGTCATCCTGTACTTCATCTTCGGCTAACGCATGCAGGTCCAGGAAAGAAAACGCCACCGTCGAGGTGGCGTTTTCATTTGCTCGTCGCGCTGCTGTTCAGGGCAGTGCAAGCTCGGCGACGTTGTTTTCGGCCGCCAGCTGCGCGGCCGCGATGCGCTGTAGTGCTTCCGCCGTCTTCGCATTAATGCCGATGTCGCGCGCGATCGCATCGCCAGCGCCGAGCGAGCGCGGATCGCGTCCGGTCACGCTGCCGAAGATGGTCAGCGCCTCCAGGTAGTAGCCATGGGCGCTTGCGTGATAAGCGTCCTCTCCCCACAGGTTGACCTGGCCGGCCGGTATCGCGCGGTAGGGATTGGCGGTGGCCACACCAGCGGCGATTGCGCGGTTCCATGCTTCGCCGACCGGGATCACGCCGGTGATGAATGGAGAAGCGGCATGGGCCGCGTCATAGCCGCGGCGCAGGTCCAGCGCCATCTGCCGGATCGGCTTGCCGTACCAGGCGCCGCTCGGCAGCCAGGTCTGGTCGGCGCGCGACCAGGTCGCGGTCAGGCGCGCGTCCACCTTCGGGTTGTGCTGGTGGAGGACCTTGGCCAGCAGGCCACTGTAATGGATCAGCTTGGTCGGATCGCCGGGTGCGTCCTGGTCCAGCGTGCTATAGCCTTGTAGCAGCACGATATCCCATGGCCTGGCGATGACGTCATGCCGTTCCTTGTAATGAAAATCGAGTCCGGCGCCGCCCCTGGTTTCCAGGCTCACCTCGTAGTCCAGCCCGGCCTGCACCGTCATGGCCTTGAACAGGGCCGGGACGCCGCCGATCTTCGTGCCGTTCAGGTCAGTGACCGTGTATGGTCGGAAGCCTTCCACCGCCGGCGCGCCGGCGCCATAGGTAAAGCTGTTCCCGACGAACAAGATAGTGGTGGCGCTGGCCTGTGGGGAAAGCATCATTGCAGAGAGGGTGAGCAGAAGCGCGCCACTGCGGCGCGGGATTGCGGGAAACATCATCGTGGGCTTATCTTGAATGCTGGGCATGCCAGTGTGCAAGGAATATAAGCGAACAAGCAAGCGCGATTTCCGCATGCTCTACCGTGCTACTCTTGCTATTCGATCAATAACAACCTGGAATCCAATGAAAGCCATCCTCCCCGTTCTCGCCGTCACCACCCTGATCGCCGGCTGCGCCGCCACCCCGTCGCCCGCCGACCCGCGCGACGGGTTCATGGCCACCCTGCAAGGCATGTGCGGCCAGCGCTTCGAAGGCGCGCAGTCGTATGCGGTCGACCCGAACAATGAATTCGCCGGCAAGAAGATCTCGACCCAGGTCAATTGCAGCCCGACCGCCATCCGCATGCCGGTGCAGGTCGGCGAAGACCGTTCGCGCACCTGGATCTTCACCCGCCCGCAAGCGGGGCTCGAACTGCGCCACGACCACCGCCATGCCGACGGCACCCCGGACAAGGTCACGATGTATGGCGGCATGGCGAAAGAGGGCGGCACGGCGCGTTCCCAGGCCTTCCTGGCCGACAAGTACACCGCCGACCTCGTGCCCGGCGCTGAGACGAATGTCTGGACCGTCACCCTGAGCGAGGATGGCAAGACCCTGACCTATCGCCTGGAGCGTCACGCCAAGCCGCGCGCCGAATTCGTGCTCCAGCGCGTAGCGGGCTGACACACTGGGATAAACTTCCGGGGGGGGGGGCTAGTGCCGCCCCGATAGAGCGTGCCGGTCGGATTGTTGCAGTGCGCAACGTTGCGACATGATAATTTGCAAATAGCTATACTCAAATGGTCGGCGACGTCGTCCCATCTTGAAGGAGCTTCATGCGGTTCAGATCGGTACAACTATCCATGCGCTTCATCGTCCCGCTGGCCCTGGTGCTGGCGCTGTTCGGTTATTTCGCGATTCCATGGATGGAAAATCTCACCGTACGCTGGTTCGTACGGGATCTCGATACGCGTTCCCAGCTGGTTTCGAGCACCTTGCAACAGCCGATGCTCAACTATCTTGAGGGCAATGATTCTGCGCGTATCAATGATGCGTTCGGCCGCGCGATCCAGGACGAGCGCCTGTACGCGCTCGCCTTCTGCGATCCCGGCGGGACCTTGCGCTACAAGACCGACACCTATCCGGAATCCCTCGGCTGCCGCCAGGGTGCGGACGGCGAGGACGCCAGTCCCGTCGTGCGCCTGCCGCGCGGTCCGGTCCATGTCTCGAGCCGCGAACTGACCCAGGACGGCATCGGCGCCGGCCGCCTGATCCTGGTGCAGGACATGAGCTTCATCGAGCGGCGCAGCGAAGACACCAAAAAATACATCGTCGGCCTGTTCGTCGTGCTGGCGGGCGCCATCTCGCTGATCACGGTGCTGATCGCGCACCTGAGCTGGCACGGCTGGCTCAACGGCGTGCGCGAAATGCTGCGCGGCGAACTGTCGCCGCAGCCGCCCGGCCCCATGCCGCCGGAAATCGCGCCGCTCGCCAGCGAACTGCGCGCCCTGCTCAACGAATACAACCGTGAACTGCAGGGCAGCGGCGTCGAATCCCAGACCTGGGGCGCCGATACGCTCAAGACCCTGCTGAACCAGGACCTGGCGGGCGACGAGATCCTGGTGGTGTCGAATCGCGAACCCTATATCCATGTGAACACGCCCAACGGCGTCAAGGTGCAGCGCCCGGCCAGCGGCCTGGTGACGGCGGTGGAAGCCGTGATGCGCGCCTGCTCCGGCACCTGGATCGCGCACGGCGCCGGCTCGGCCGACCGCGACACGGTCGACGCCAACGACCACGTGCGCGTGCCGCCCGAACAACCGAGCTACACGCTGCGCCGCGTCTGGCTGTCGAAGGAAGAAGAGCAGGGCTATTACTACGGTTTCGCCAACGAGGGACTGTGGCCGCTGTGCCATATCGCCCACGTGCGGCCGGTGTTCCGCTCGTCCGACTGGGCCGAATACGTCCGGGTCAACCAGCGTTTCGCCGACGCCGTGATCGCGGAGGCGCGTTCCGACAACCCAGTGGTGCTGGTGCAGGATTACCACTTCGCGCTGCTGCCGCGCATGGTGCGCGCGGTGCTGCCGAAGGCCACCATCATCACCTTCTGGCACATCCCCTGGCCGAATCCGGAATCGTTCGGCATCTGCCCGTGGCGCGAAGAAATCCTCGACGGCATGCTGGGCAGCACGATCCTCGGCTTCCACACGCCGTTCCACCGCAAGAATTTCCTGGACACCGTGGACCGCTACCTCGAGACCCGCATCGAGAACGAGGCTTCGACCGTCAGCTACGGCAACGAGCTGACCCAGGTGAAACCGTACCCGATCTCGATCGCCTGGCCGCAACCGGCGCCGGACGAATGCGACGTGGCGGCCTGCCGCGCCGAGATCCGCCAGGCGCTGTCGCTGCCGGCCGACCAGCTGCTGGGCATCGGCGTCGACCGCCTGGACTACACCAAGGGCATCGTCGAACGCTTCCAGGCGGTCGAGCGCATGCTCGAGCTGCATCCGGACATGGTCGGCAAGTTCACCTTCGTGCAGATCGCGGCGCCGACCCGGTCCTCGCTCGACGAATACCAGAACTTCGAAGCGCGCGTGCGCGCGCTGGCCCAGCGCATCAACCAGCGCTTCTCCAGCGGCAGCTACCTGCCCATCATCCTCAAGACCGAACACCATGAACAAGCACAATTGCGCACCTATTTCCGCGCTTCCGAGGTGTGCAGCGTGACCAGCCTGCACGACGGCATGAACCTGGTGGCCAAGGAATTCATCGCGTCGCGCGACGACGAGCAGGGCGTACTGATCCTGAGCCAGTTCACCGGCGCCGCGCGCGAGCTGCACGAGGCGCTGATCGTCAATCCGTATCACATCGAGGAGGGCGCCGAAGCCCTGTACCGCGCGCTGCGCATGCCGCAGGACGAGCAGCGCGAACGGATGCGCACCATGCGCGTACGGGTGCGCGACTTCAACGTCTACCGCTGGGCCGGCCGCATGCTGCAGGACGCGGCGCGCCTGCGCCAGCGCGAGCGCGTGCGCTCCAGGATCAATTCGCTCAGCCAGAACCGGGTACGGAAGGGAGACGCATAATGGGAAATATTGACCCGACCATGATGACCAACGAACAGGAAGCGCTGGACCTGCTGGCCGCGCCCGATTGCGCACTGTTCCTCGATTTCGACGGCACGCTGGTGGACATCGCGCCGCGCCCCGACCAGGTGGTCGTGACGCCCGAATTAATCGCATCGCTGGCGGCATTGCAGGGGCGGCTGGATGGCCGGCTGGCGATCGTCTCCGGCCGTCCAGTCGCCGAACTCGACCGGATGCTGGCGCCGCTGGTGTTGCCGGCGGCGGGCGTGCACGGCATGGAGCGGCGCGGCTTCGACGGCGTGCTGCGCCAGCTGCCGGCGCCCGATTTCACGGCGGTGCGCACCCAGGCCCACGCGCTGGCGGCCCGCCATCCCGGCCTGTGGGTCGAGGAAAAGCATGGCGCGCTGGCGCTGCATTATCGCCAGGCGCCGGAACTGCAGGCGCTGTGCGTCGAGACCATGGAAGCGGCGGTGCGCACGAGCCTGGGCCTGCTGCTCATGGAAGGCAAGATGATCGTCGAGATCAAGGCGGCCGGCGTGAGCAAGGGCACGGCGATCCGCGACTTCCTGGCCGAAGCGCCATTTGCTGGCCACCGCGCGCTGTTCATCGGCGACGATACCACCGACGAAGCCGGCTTCGATCACGTGCAGCGCGTCGGCGGCATCGGCCTCAAGGTCGGACCGGGCCCGACGGTGGCCAGCTGCCGCATCGCCTCGAGCCAGGCCGTGCGCGATGCGCTGGCGCACGCCGCCACGTCAACCATTGGAAAGGATCCAGCATGAATGATGTTTCCCAAGAATGTACATCGACGGCAGTGAACGACGCGCCGGGTTCCCTCGATTGCGGCGTGGTCGGCAATTGCGCCTTCAGCGCCATGATCGACCGCATGGGCCGGGTGGTATGGTCCTGCCTGCCGCGCTTCGACGGCGACCCGGTCTTCAATGCCTTGCTCGACCCGAGCGAGAACGGCAGCCTGTGGAGCATCGAGCTCGAAGACGTCGTGCGCAGCGAGCAAGCCTATGAACCGAACACGGCGGTGCTGCGCACGCGCCTGTACGACGGGGCCGGCAACGGCATCGAGATCACCGACTTCGCGCCGCGCTTTCTGAGCCGCGACCGCATGTTCCGGCCCCTGATGTTGATCCGGCGCGTGAAACCGCTCGGCGCCGGCGTGCGCGTGCGCGTCAAGCTGCGTCCGCGTTTCGAATATGGCGCGAAGCAGCCCGAGATCACCCAGGGCAGCCACCACATCCGCTATGTGGGTCCCGACCAGACCTTGCGCCTGAACACCGACGCCTCGCTCAGCTATGTGCTGTCCGAATCGTTCTTCCTGCTCGACCGACCGATGAATTTCATGCTGGGACCGGACGAGACGCTGGCCGACGGCATCCAGGACACCGCCCACCGCTTCGAGAAAGAGACGATCGGCTACTGGCGCACTTGGTCGCGCCGCCTGGCGTTGCCGCTCGAATGGCAGGACGTCGTGATCCGCGCCGCGATCACCCTGAAACTGTCGCTGTTTGAAGACACTGGCGCCATCATCGCCGCCATGACCACCAGCATTCCGGAGGCGCCTGGCAGCGAGCGCAACTGGGACTACCGCTTCTGCTGGCTGCGCGACGCCTTCTTCGTGATCCGGGCCCTGAACAGCCTGTCCGAGGTCGGCACCATGGAAGACTACCTGCGCTGGCTGAACAATGTGGTGGCGCGCGCCAAGGGCGGCCACATCCAGCCGCTGTACGGCATTGGCCTCGAGGAGCAGTTGCCCGAGTCGATCGTCGAACACTTGCCGGGCTACCGCAATAACGGCCCGGTACGTATCGGCAACCAGGCGCAGGAACACTTCCAGCACGACGTCTACGGCAATATCGTGCTCGGCGCGGCGCAGGCCTTCTTCGACCACCGCCTGTTCCGCCGTGGCGGCCTCGCCGAGTTCCGCCAGCTGGAGGCGGTGGGCGAGCAGGCCTTCCGCGTGTGGGACCAGCCGGACGCCGGCATGTGGGAGCTGCGCACCCGGGCCCGCGTGCACACCTCGTCGGTGCTGATGAACTGGGCTGCCTGCGACCGCCTGGCCAAGATCGCCGACGTCCTGGAATTGCCGGACCGCGCCGCCTTGTGGGCCGAGCGCGCCGAGCTGATCCGCAACCGGCTGCTGAAGGAGTCCTGGAGCGAAGAGCGCCAGGCCTTTGCCGAAAGCCTGGGCGGACGCGACCTCGACGCCAGCGTGCTGCTGATGGCCGAGATCAATTTCATTGACCCGAAAGACCCGCGCTTCGTCGCCACCGTCGACGCGCTGGAAAAATCGCTGTGCGACGGCCCGTACATGCGGCGCTATGAAGCCCCTGACGATTTCGGCGTGCCCGAGACCGCCTTCAATATCTGCACCTTCTGGCGCATCGACGCGCTGGCGCGGATCGGGCGGACGACGGAAGCGCGCGAAGTGTTCGAAGCCATGCTGGCCGCACGCAACCACCTGGGACTGCTCTCGGAAGACACGCATCCGGTCACGGGTGAGATGTGGGGCAATTTCCCTCAAACGTATTCGATGGTTGGCCTGATCAACTGCGCCATGCGCCTGTCGAAATCGTGGAACAGTGTAGTGTAGCGGGGCGTGGTCAATATTTTAACGGCGCGACCCTGAAAAGGTTGTGCCGTTGACTACAAAAATTGATTATTTTATTTTTAACGGATGCGGTAGTATCGCAGGTGTCTTTACGCCTGTAGACCGCATTCGGTGGGGCTGAAAGGGGGTGTTGAGCTTTCCGATAGGAACGCACGATTGAAATTCGAATCAGATTGCTTGATGTATAATTTCCTGGACAAAAAATTATCCATTAGGAAACAATCGCCGTCACCATCCTATCAGAATGCGCACTGGCGTTTGCCGCCTCCGATCGTCTCACGACAGCAATCAACTAGATGACTATTAAAGTTCTCACCGTTTTCGGAACGCGACCGGAAGCAATCAAAATGGCTTCCGTGGTGCGTGCACTGTCCGAATCGCCGGACGTCGACGTCAAGGTCTGCGTGACCGCCCAGCACCGGCAAATGCTGGACCAGGTATTGAGCCTGTTTTCGCTGACGCCAGACTTCGACCTGAACCTGATGACCCCCGGTCAGGACCTTTCCGACATCACCTCGAAGGTGCTCACCGGCATGCGCGGCGTGCTGCGCGAGTGGCGTCCGGATTATGTTTTTGTTCACGGCGATACTACCACGACTTTCGCGACCAGCCTCGCCGCGTATTACGAAAGAATACCGGTCGGCCATGTGGAGGCCGGTCTGCGTACCGGAAACATCTACTCGCCATGGCCGGAAGAAGTCAATCGCTGCCTGACCGGCGTCATCGCCAGCCTGCATTTCGCCCCGACCGGGCACGCGCAGCAAAACCTGCTGGACGAAGGCGTGCCGGCCGCGAATATCTGCGTTACGGGCAACACCGTGGTCGATGCCTTGCTGGATGTCGTCAAACGCCTGGACACCGACACGCAGCTCAAGCGCGAGATGGAAGCCCAGTTCGATTTCCTCGACAGCAAGAAGAAACTGATCCTGGTGACCGGCCACCGGCGCGAGAATTTCGGCAGCGGCTTCGAGAACATCTGCCGCGCGCTGGACGAAGTCAGCCGCATGCCGGACGTCGAAGTGCTGTATCCGGTGCACCTGAATCCGAACGTGCAGGAACCGGTGCAACGCATCCTCAAGGGCAATCCCAACGTGCACCTGATCGATCCGGTGAGCTACCTGCCGTTCGTCTACCTGATGAACCGTGCGGCGATCCTGCTGACCGATTCCGGCGGCATCCAGGAAGAAGCGCCATCGCTCGGCAAGCCGGTCCTGGTGATGCGCGACACCACCGAACGACCGGAAGCCGTGGCCGCCGGCACCGTGCGCCTGGTCGGCACCGGCATCGATTCCATCGTCGGCGGCATCCGCACGCTGCTGACCGACCCGGCCGAATACGAACGCATGAGTTCGGCCACCAATCCCTACGGCGACGGCACCGCCGCGACCCGCATCCTCAACTTTTTAAGAGAAAAACATGAGCAGCACCTTTGATACTATCTCGATGATCGGTCTGGGTTACATCGGTCTCCCAACCGCTGCAATGTTTGCGTCCCGCAAGAAGAACGTCATCGGCGTCGATATCAACCAGGATGCGGTCGACACCATCAACAGCGGCCAGACCCACATCGTCGA
>DDKG01000002.1:52214-64017 GCA_002339265.1 Massilia sp. UBA2604
ACGACGAAGCCGACATCAACCTGGCCTACTGCCCCGAGCGCGTGTTGCCGGGCAAGGTGATCCACGAGCTGGTGTCGAACGACCGCATCATCGGCGGCATCACCAAGGCCTGCTCCGAGCGCGCCATCGCGCTGTACCAGACCTTCGTGCAGGGCGAGTGCATCGAGACCAATTCGCGCACGGCCGAGATGTGCAAGCTCACCGAGAACTCGTTCCGCGACGTGAACATCGCCTTCGCCAACGAACTGTCCGTCATCTGCGGCAAGCTCGGCATCGACGTGTGGGAACTGATCGCGCTGGCCAACCGCCATCCGCGCGTGAACGTGCTGCGTCCGGGACCGGGCGTGGGCGGCCACTGCATCGCGGTCGACCCGTGGTTCATCGTACACAGCGCGCCGGAACAGTCGAAGCTGATCAAGGCGGCGCGCGAAGTCAACGACTACAAGCCGCACTGGGTGCTGGACAAGGTGCGCGAAGAAGTCGAGAAATACCTGGCCGCGAACCCGGAGCGCAAGGAATCGGACGTCACGATCGCCTGCTTCGGCCTGGCCTTCAAGCCCGATATCGACGACCTGCGCGAAAGCCCGGCGCTGGACATCGCCGCCGAGATCGCGAAAACCCACAACAGCCGCGTGATCGTGGTCGAGCCGAACATCTCGGCGCTGCCGGCCAGCCTGGACAAGGGCGAGCTGCGCACGCCGCAGGATGCGCTGGCGCGTTCGCAGATCGTCGTCATGCTGGTCAATCACAAGCCGTTCCTGGCGCTCAAGGAATCGCTGTTCGCCGACAAGGTGATCATCGACACCTGCGGCTACCTCAGCGCCACCGGCCGCTAACGCTCGTAAAGGAATCCGTCATGCGTGTTCTCCACGTCCTGGATCATTCGATTCCGCTGCACAGCGGCTACACCTTCCGTACCCGATCGATCCTGCGCGAACAGCGCGCGCTGGGCTGGGAGACCTTCCATGTGACGGGCTCCAAGCAGAACTCGGGCGACATGCTTGAAGAAACGGTGGACGGCCTGCATTTCTACCGCACCCCGGTCGCCGCCAGCGCGCTGGCCAAGCTGCCGGTGCTGAACCAGAAGCAGGTGATCGACGGCCTGGTGCGCCGCCTGTCCGAGATCATCCCGCAGATCAAGCCGGACGTGCTGCACGCCCACTCGCCGTCGCTCAATGCGATCGCGGCGCTCAAGGCCGGCAAGAAGTTCGGCATCCCCGTGGTCTATGAAGTGCGCGCCTTCTGGGAAGACGCCGCGGTGGACCACGGCACCTCGACCGAGGGCGGCCTGCGCTACCGCCTGACGCGTGCGCTGGAAACCCATGCGCTCAGGCAGGCCGACGCCGTCACCACCATCTGCGAAGGCCTGCGCCGCGACATCGTGGCGCGCGGCATCCCGGCCGATAAGATCACGGTGATCCCGAACGCGGTCGACATCGACAAGTTCGCCGTCGGTGGCGTGGCTGACCAGGATTTGAAGACCAAGCTCGGCCTGCAAGGCGCGCGCCTGATCGGCTTCATCGGCTCGTTCTACGCCTACGAGGGCCTGGACATCCTGCTGCGCGCGGTGCCGGCATTGAGCGCCGAGCGGCCCGACCTGCGCGTGCTGCTGGTCGGCGGCGGCCCCGAGGACGCGCGCCTGCGCCAGCTGGCCAAGGACCTGAACATCGTCGACAAGGTGGTGTTCACGGGCCGGGTGCCGCACGAGCAGGTGCAGATGTACTACGACCTGCTCGACGTGCTGGTCTATCCGCGCCTGTCGATGCGCCTGACCGACCTGGTCACGCCGCTCAAGCCGCTCGAGGCGATGGCCCAGGGCAGGGTGCTGGCGGCGTCCGACGTGGGCGGCCACCAGGAGCTGATCGTGGACGGCAAGACCGGCGTGCTGTTCAAGGCCGACGATCCGCAGGCGCTGGCCGTCAAGGTTGGCGGCCTGATCGACGCCCAGGCCGACTGGCCCGCGCTGCGCGCGAACGGCCGCCAGTTCGTGGAAAGCGAACGTAACTGGAAAGCCAGCGTGGGCCGCTACAAGACCATCTACGGCCGCCTGACCGGAGCCGCGGCCTGATGAAGATCCTGACGTTCAGCACACTGTTCCCGAATAGCGAAAAGCCCGGCCACGGCATCTTTGTGGAAACCCGGCTGCGCCATCTGGTGGCCAGCGGCCAGGTCGAGGCGCGCGTGGTAGCGCCGGCGCCGTGGTTCCCCTCGCAGAATCCGCGTTTCGGCCAGTATGCGCGCCAGGCCAGGGTGCCGCGTCGCGAAGTCCGCCACGGCATCCCGGTCGAGCATCCGCCCTACCTGGTGGTGCCGAAGATCGGCATGAACGTGGCGCCGGCGCTGCTGTTCCAGTCGGCCAAGGGAACCATCGCGCGCATGATCGACGAAGGCTATGACTTCGACCTGATCGACGCCCATTATTTTTATCCGGACGGCGTGGCGGCGGCCATGCTGGCGCGCTACTTCAACAAACCGTTCGTGATCACGGCGCGCGGCTCGGACATCACGCTGTTCCCAAAATTCGCCCTGCCGCGCAAGATGATCCATTGGGCGGCCAGCCGCGCCGATGGCATCATCACCGTGGCCAATGCGCTGCGCGACGAAGTGATCGCCCTGGGCATCGACCCCGCGCGCGTCGTCTCGCTGCGTAATGGCGTCGACCTGCAGCTGTTCCGGCCGCCGGAGCAGCGCGAGGAAAAACCGTTCACGCTCGTGACCGTGGGCCACCTGGTGCCGGTCAAGGCCCAGGAACTGAGCATCGGCGCCTTGCCGCTGCTGCCGGGCGTGCGCCTGGTGATCGCCGGCGAAGGCCCGAACCGGGGCATGCTCGAGAACCTCACGCGCGAACTGAAACTCGAAGACCGCGTCACCTTTTTGGGCGCCGTCTCGCAGCAGGAGTTGCGCGTCCAGTATGGAAAGGCCGATGCGATGGTGCTGTCGTCCAGCCGCGAAGGCTGGGCCAATGTGCTGCTCGAATCGATGGCTTGCGGCACCCCCGTGGTGGCCAGCCGCGTGTACGGCACGCCCGAAGTCGTGGCGGCGCCGGAGGCGGGCGTGCTGATGAACGAGCGCACGCCGGAGGGCGTGGCCGAAGGCGTCAACCGGCTGCGCGCGAACTACCCCGACCGCGCCGCCGTGCGCCGCTACGCCGAGCGCTTCAGCTGGGACGACACCACCGCCGGCCAACTGCGCCTGTTCCGCTCCATCCTCAAGCAGGGCGAATCGCTGGCCCTGGCGTGATCCTCATAATATAAAAGACCCGCCGTCATGGGCGGGTCATAATCCCCGATTACATTCGCTGGCATACCGTGACCCAAGGGGCGTGTGCATGGCGTGGGATGATTCGACCGTAATATCGGCGATGCTGGTCAGCGCCGGGAAGCGCGCTTCATGAACCAGGGCGACTTCCAACGAGGCATGGCGGGGAAAAAGATCCTGCTGCTCAGCGTTCCTGCCGGCGCCGGCCATACCCGGGTCGCCGAGGCCATCCGTGCCCGCGCCGCCGCCGACTATGGCGAGGTCAAGGTGATCCACCTGGACGCGATGGCGTTCGCCAGGCCGCGCCTGCGCAAGGTGTACACCGATTTCTACCTGCTCCTGATCGGCCGCATGCCGGGACTGTGGCGCCACGTCTACCGAATCACCGACGAGGCGCGTCCGGACGGCTGGTTCAACCGCCTGCGGCGCTGGATCGAGCGGCGCGATTGCCGCCTGCTCGCCGCCGAAATCGCCGCGCTGGCGCCGGACGCGATTATTTGTACCCACTTTCAGCCGGCCGAGATTTTGTCGGAGAGAATCGCGGCCGGCAAGCTGGCCTGCCCGGTCTGGGTGCAGGTGACCGACTTCGACCTGCACCGCATGTGGATCCACCCGCACGTCGCCGGCTATTTTGCCGCCAACGACGAGGTGGCGTTTCGCATGCGCGAGCAGGGCATCCCGGCGCAGGCGGTCCACGTGGCCGGCATTCCGACGATGCCGGCGTTCTCGAGGCCGATCGAGCGCGCCGAATGCGCCCGCGAGCTCGGCCTCGACCCTGCAGTGACGACCTTGCTGCTGATGGGCGGCGGCGCCGGGCTCGGTGGCTTGAGCCGGGTGGCGGAGAAACTCCTGGGCATCCCGGGCGACTTTCAGCTGATCGCCCTGGCAGGCAGGAACGAGGCCGAGCTGGCGGCCCTGCAACGGTTGGCGGTGCGATTTCCGGGCCGGCTGGCGCCGCAAGGCTTTACGGACCGGGTCGAGCGCCTGATGGCCTGCGCCGACCTGGTGGTCACCAAGCCGGGCGGCGCCACCAGCGCCGAATGCCTGGCGATGGGATTGCCGATGATCGTCAACGCGCCGATCCCGGGGCAGGAAGAGCACAACGCCAACTACCTGCTCGAGCATGGGGCGGCGCTCAAGGCATCCGATCTGTCCACCCTCGAATACCGGGTGCGCCATCTGCTGGCCCATCCCGAACAGCTGCAGGCCATGGCCGCGCGTGCGCGGGCATTGGGCCGGCCGCACGCCGCCATGCAGGTGCTGGAAACCGTGCTGGGTCAGTCCGAACTGCAGTGCGAACATCTACGTGAAGAGGCTTATGGTTGAATTGTCCGAAGGAGGCAGGGTCATATCGATGGTGGGTGCGGTACTGGTGGCGGCCTACCTGTTCGCGCGGGTGGAAGTGGAAATCGAGGGCGAGGCCGGATGGGCGGCGAACCTGCCGACCTGGCGCATCGAGCAGCATCCGCTGCTCGACATCTTCATGGGCGGGCGCGCGCTGACCGGCTACCACCTGTGGATGTTCGCCTTCATCGGCCTGATCTTCCACTTCCCGCTGTTCTTCATGGGGCAGTGGTCATGGAAGCTGGAAGCCTGCGTGGCGGCCTCGATCATGCTGTTCTGGATCGTCGAGGACTTCCTGTGGTTCGTCATCAATCCGGCCTTCGGCTGGCGCCGCTTCAAGCAGGAGCTCGTGCCCTGGCATAAGCACTGGGCCTTCTGCGCACCGGTCGATTACTGGATATTCGGCGCCATCAGCCTGCTGCTGTTCTGGTACGGCGCCTGAGCCAGCACGCCCAGGTCGAGCGCGTGCCGGATCCGGCAGCACAGCTCGGCCGAGGTGCGTGAAATCAGCTCGTGCGGAATCTCGAACTTGGTCGTCAGCCGGTCGTGGCATTCGAAGCCGTAGGAGACCATGAACGGGTGCATGCCGGTGCTGACCGCCGCCATGAAGTCCTTGTGCTCGTCGCCGCAGATGAAGGCGCGCGCCGGATTGACGCCGAACTGTTCGCGCGTCGCGCGGAATTGGGCGGTCTTGGTGTCCTTGAGGGGAATGTGGACCAAAAAGTCGAGCTCGGCGATGTCGATCTCGTGGCGCAGGAATAGCTGGCGCAGGGTTTCCAGCGGCTCGATCGTGACGTTGCGCGTGACGATGCCGACCGTGATGTCGGGCGCGGCGATCAGTTCGCGGATCAGGTCGGCGATGCCGTCGTAGAGCCGGGCTTCTTGCCGGTAGATGTCGGTCAGGGTGTCGATCAGCTGGGCGCGGCTGTTCTTGCGCAGGTTCTTGCGGATGATCGACGGGAATTCCTTCAGCCCGCCCATGTACTTGAGCACCTTGTGCCGTTTCTGGAACCGGGTCTCGTCGCCAAGCGCCAGGCCGTGCTGCGCAAATGCGGCTTCGATGGCGGAGAAGGCATCGATGGTGGTGCCGTCCGCGTCGAGGATCAAGAGCTTCTTGTCGCTTTTGTACATGATGTCCTCGCATCCGAGTGTTGGCCGATCCGGCGTGAACACGTGCCGGAGCTCGCTGTTGACCATCATCCGCCTGCGTAATGACAGGCGTGTGACAAAACGGCGGATGTTTGCTGTTCATGATGCGGGATGCCCGGACGCAGGCTTGAATGACGTTTTCAGGACACAGCCCTCATTCAAGCCTTTGACGCGGCTAGGCTTTGGCGGCCGGCTTCAGACGGAAGGTGACGCCCATGCGATTGAAGGCATTCATGGCGGCGATGGTGATCGTCAGGTCGACCAGGTCCTTGGCATCGAACGCCTTCGACGCTGCCGCATAGGCTTCGTCGGAGACATGGGTTTCGCTGACGCGGGTCACTTCTTCGGCCCAGGCCAGCGCCGCCTGCTCCTGGTCCGAAAACAGGTGGGCGGCTTCGTGCCAGACCGGGACCAGCACCAGCTTGTCGACCGACATGCCTTCCTTGATCAGGTCGCGCGAGTGCAGGTCGATGCAATACGCGCAGCCATTGATCTGCGAGACACGCAGGAAGACCAGGTGGATCAGCTGGGAGGGGAGATTGGTGCTCTTCGTGACGTAGTGATGGACGCCGCCCAGGGCCTTGACGCCTTCGGGCGAGACTTGCTGCCAGTTTTCGCGAATCATAGCTTGCTTTCCTTGATGTTGAACGAGTCGGCGCCGGCGAACAGGCCGGCTGTCAGGTAGACGAGCGAGAAGGCGAACGTGTGACATCGCGGCGAAGAAAATCTATCGGCCGAGGCATTTTTTCTTGAATCGGTACACTGTCTTGTATCGAAGACAATTTCCGGAACCAGGATGCGCTATATGGATTTCAGTTCATGGCAAGGGGCGATGACGACGGTCATCGGGCTTGCCGTCATTACCCTGCTGGGCGTGGGCATCCGCATCCTCATGATGCAGACCATCCAGCAGCGGCGCGAGCGCATGAACCGCCAGATCAACGAGCGCCTGAAAACGCTGATTGCCGCCTATCGCACGCTGGGCGGCTCGTTCACCGGGCAGTTGACCGTCGATCCGACGCATTTGCGCGAGCTGCGCGAGCGTGCCGGATCGGGCGAGGAGGGATTGGGCGAGGGGACGGCGAGTTCGGACCGCTCGCGCCGCATCCGCGATGCGGTCGAAGCCGCGCTGGCGGACATCCTGCTGCTCGGTACCGAAGAACATTGCCGGCTGGCGGCGCAGGCGGCGGCCGACCTGGCCGCGGGGCGGCCGATCCACACCGCGGAACTGGTCGTCAGCCTGCGCACCTTCATTCGCGCTGCGCTCGATCTCGATCCGATGCCGGGGGAGGTGATGATTCCGCTGCAGGGGCCGACTCGGACCCAGGGTGGCGCCGGGCGGGGTAAGGGGGACGCTGGCGTGGCCGGAAACAGAGGCGCCGGCGCTTCGGGTGGCAATGCTGGTTCAGGAGGCATGCAAATGGCGCCGATGCCAGTGATGGGTCGCAAGGACAACGATCCGGTCAGTTGACCGATACGGCAGCATAAGCCCCCCCTATGCTGCGCAGTGACTTTACAAATATCTGTCTGCCGCCCTCGCGTGACGGTTCTTGATATCCAAGTTGGTGCATATGAACCCTTCCTGCATCGTGAGCGACACCTATATTGGCTCGGCCGCTATGCCCACTTTTAACCCATGTGCTGATCGTATGAGGATTAATCGCGAGTTCGTCGAAGCCCTCGGAAGCTAGGCGACATTCCAACTTCCGTAAAAGGCGAGTAAATAGCGTCTTATCATCCGACCAATAAAACGAATGATCTGCGTGTAAGGACTCGCTAGTGATCTTGTAATGGCATGCTTCCATCATCGTTAATCGCAGCCGTGGCGTCGTCGAAGGCGAGCCGATGCGCTCCCGCCGGACGAACATGATAACGTTCTCGAGCTGGTCATGTATCCAGAATTGATCAATGTCAGGGACTCGCAGAAAGCATCGCAACGATGGGCGTTGAAGGTCATCGATCGCACTTGTCGCGCGCTTCACACTCGACTGGATGCAGGATGTCGATTTGAAGTAGCATGGTGCCGAATATCCAACATTGTGCATTTGACGATATCTAAAGCGGCTGAGGAGTGGTCTGAGCTTTGGATTGAATACGTTCTCGACGAACACCCCGCTGTAACCATAACGCAGCGCATTGATTTCGACCTCTTTCATGAAATCGATCATCTGGTAAGCAGGGCGCCTACTTGCTACTGTGGTGCGCTTGTGAATGCCAAAGTTCGCGATCATAAGACATGGTTTGAAGAACGAGGCATTGTTTTGTAATGTCGTGACATGTCCCTTCCGTATATAAAACTCCAGAGACTCTGAAACCACCCAGCGATTGGCGACCTGAGCATCGTTCATCATGGCGTTCAGGGTATTTTTCCGCGACTTAGTCGGTGCAATCATCTTGGTCCTGTGTATTTGGTTGCGTTGGCTGCTAGTAAAGCAGACGAAGAAACGGATGTCTAAAATAGCTGGGATCTAAGAAAAAACACCAGTCTTTTCAAGGGTCTTCGTAGAAATGAAGTAACTGCCATTGGTTTCTGCAAGCACTCGCCGCGGTTCAGCAATGAGAATCACTGCCACAGCTCCGTTGACGCGCAACTCAAGCCGAAGAGCTATGACTTGTGCAGGGTAACTTGTCTTAGCCGAATCCTATTGGTCCATCACAAACTACAACCCAACCCCTGATCGCACCGTGTTGCGAGAGCCTCGACGCCATGCATGATTGAGCCAGCTGTTCAACACCGCCGAAGATGGCGGCCCACGGTTTCATCCTTCTATGGAGACATGCATGCGAATTGCTCGACGAGTCAATGAGTTGGCTGGCAGCCCGATGTCCTGGCTTTCCCGCCCTGTCTTGCAGTTGATAGCGATATTGGCGTTAGGATCAAGCTCGACGGCGCTTGCGCAGCTGGCGTCCGGTCACGCCGACGTAAGTCACGGGGGCCAGGCTGCGCGCTACCGTGTGATCAACCTCGGCCCTGGCACGATCGCAACCTACCCCGGCATCAACGCCGCCGGCCAGGTGGTGTTCTCGATGATCCATGGCGGGCGCACGACGGGTTTCTTTTTCGACGGTACCGTGACAAGAAACATCGGCTCGCTGGGCGGCGGCATCACCTATGCGAACGACCTGAACGAAGCAGGCCAGATCGCCGGCACGTCGGTCAACGAGCAGGGCATCGAAAACGCCTTCATCTGGAGCGCGGGCGGCGGCATGCTCGACATCCGCGCCGAGCCGGGGCGGGGCCGTTCGTATGCCTGGGCCATCAACAACCGCGGCGTCGTCACTGGCTCCTTCGGCGACTCGGCGCGTCCGTTCCGCTGGAGCCATGCCGGCGGCGTGGAAGACCTGGGCGTCACGCCCGCCTTCCAGCAACCTTCCGGCCGGGTGCTCAATGACGCCGGCCTGATCGCCGGCGTGACCACGATCGACGATGAATTCACGCGCGTGTTCGCCTGGACCCGCGCGAGCGGCCTGGTCGACATCGACACGCTGGGCAGTGTCGAATCGAACCCCGTCGCGGTGGGTAGCGGGGGCGAGGTGGCCGGCAACCGTCTCGCGTCCTGGGAGGATGGTGGCGATCGGCCCTTCCTGTGGACGCGCGCCACCGGCATGGTCGACCTCGGGATCGGCCGCGGCACCACGGCCTGGGTCAATGCGATGACACCAGGCCTGCACATCGCCGGCGGCATCGGTTTTGCCGACGGACGCCAGCGGGCGATGTCGTGGACGCGGCGCGGCGGCATGCGCGAACTCGGCACCCTGGGCGGCAGGACCTCGGTCGCGCGCGGCGTCAACGCGAAAGGCCAGATCGTCGGCTTTGCCGAGGACAAGGCCGGCGCCATGCGCGCCTTCGTCTGGAGCGCCGGCGGCGGCATGCTGGACCTGAACCGGCACCTGCGCCGCGTGCCGCCCACGCTGGTGCTGGAGCACGCAATGGCGATCAACGACAAGGACGAGATCGTGGCCAGTTCGAACGCGGGGCTGGTGCTGCTGCGGCCGGACCGCGGTGGTAACAAAGAACGGAAGAGCGGACACACGGTCGGCCCGCTCGTCGCGCCGCGCTCGATCGCGGTTGGCGAGACGCTGCAGGCGTCGGTGTCCTTCGTGGATGGCGACCGGGTCGGCACGCGCGGCGTCGACTGGTCATGGGGGGATGGGAGCGGCGCGTCGGCGCGCCGGATCGATGAGCGTGGCGGCGTGGGTAGCGCCCGCGCCAGCCACGGTTTTTCGGCGCCGGGAATCTACACGGTGGCGGCCACGGTGATCGGCCGTGATGGCCGCCGCACCGTGGTCAGCCAGGATGTGGAGGTGACTGCGCCGTAGGAGGGAATCAGCCTTTCTTCTGCGCCGCGATCCAGCGGTCGGTCGCCGCTTCGAGCACGTCGAGCGGCACCGCGCCGTGCGACAGCACCTCGTTGTGGAAGGCGCGCAGGTCGAAGTCCTTGCCCAGGGTCTTCTCGGCGCGCGTACGCAGCTCGCGCAGTTTCAGTTCGCCGATCTTGTAGCTGAGGGCCTGGCCCGGAATCGCGATATAGCGCTCGACTTCCTGCACCGCCGTCACTTCGTTCTGCGGCACGTTGTCCATGAAGTAGGCGATCGCCTGTTCGCGCGTCCAGCCTTTCGAGTGGATGCCGGTGTCGACCACCAGGCGCACGCCGCGCCAGATTTCGGCGGTCAGGCGGCCCACCCACTGCCAAGGATCGTTGTACATGCCGATTTCCTGGCCCAGCATTTCGCTGTACAGGCCCCAGCCTTCCGAGAAGGCGGTGCTGCCGCCGAAGCGGCGGAAGGCCGGCAGTCCAGTGGTTTCCTGCGCCAGGCTGCGCTCGAAGTGGTGTCCGGGAATGGCTTCGTGCAGGAAGAAGGCGGTGGTCGTGAAGTTGGTGCGGGTCTCCGGCTTGTAGGCGTTGAAGTAGAACACGCCTGGCCGCTTGCCGTCGACCGAGCCGCGCTGGTAAGAAGCCGGCGCCGCGCTCACTTCGCGGAAGGCCTCCACCGGACGGATCTCGAACGGCGCCTTCGGCACGCGCGCGAACAGCTGGTCGACCTTGGCTTCGACCTTCGGACGCATCGCCTCGTAGGCCGCCTGGATCTCTTCGCGCGACTTGAAGCGCAGCTCGGGCGCGGTGTTGAGGTGAGCGAAGAATTCCCTCAGCGTGCCCTTGAAACCGACCTTGACCTTGGCTTCCTCGAACTGCGCGCGGATGCGCGCGACTTCGCGCAGGCCGATCTCGTGGATCTCTTCCGGCGTCAGTTCGGTCGTGGTGGAGCGGCGCGCCAGGAAGGCATACCATTCCTTGCCGCCGGGGAGGGCGCCGATGCCGGCCGTGTCGCGGCCCGCCGGCAGGTAGGTGTCCTTCATGAAGGCCAGCAGCTTGCGGTTGGCCGGCGCCAGCTGTTCGCGCACCATCTTGCCGTAGGCTTCAGTCAGGCGCGCCTTGTCGGCGGCGCTGAACGACTCCGGAAGCTTCTTGATCGGCCCCATATAGGTGCTGGTCTCCAGATTGTCGCTGCCGACGTTCTCGAGCTGCGGCAACACACGCTGGATCAGCGCCTTCGGCATCACGATGCCCTACTTGATGCCGGTGCGCATATCGGCAATCGCATTGTCGACCGCCGGCGCATAGCTGGCGGCGCGCTTGAGCCAGTTCTCGTAGTCCTGCACGGTCTGGAAAGGCTGTGTCGACGCGCCGGAACCCAGCTGGGCCATCAGCAGGTGCAGGCCCGAGAACTGGTCGACCGGCACCAGGTCGGACGGGAAGCGCAGGCCGTCGAGGTCTTGCTGCAGGCGGTAGCGCAGCAGGTCATAGCTGATGCGGTCTTCCGACTGCAGCGGCGCCGGATCGAACTGGGCGCTGCTGGCGAGGTATTTTTCGGCCAGCGCGCGGGTCTGCTTGCGGCTCTCGGCCGACGAGGTCGGGCCGAAGCGATCGTTGTAGCGATGGTCGCCATTGAAGGTGGCGGCGATCGGGTTTTCGCGCAGGTAGTCTTCCCAGTAGTCGCTATATAACTGGTTCATCTTTTCCGGCGTGGCCGGCGTCTTGACTTGGGCGAA
>DDKG01000002.1:64225-73367 GCA_002339265.1 Massilia sp. UBA2604
GGGGGGAGCGAGCGGGTCATGTCTTCTCTAAGTAATCAGGGCAATGCAAGAATAGCATGATGGCCCAGGTGCAATACAACAAGAAGACTGGCCGCGGCAGAAACGCTTGCAGCCCGATTGTCCAGTGGTAAGCTATTGATGTTGTCATACCAACCCGAGGGATTCCATGAAACCGCTGTTCTCCTCCGAAGACGAAGCGAAGGCCGCATCGACGACTCCCGTGACGCCAGTCGCCGGCCTGCCGCCCTTATTGGATCCGGCCAGCACGCCGGGCGCGCTGCCTGCATTGCGGCCGCAGGCGAGCGCGGCGCCGGTAGTCCCGGTCGACCTCACCGGCATCGACGACAAGGCCATCGAGACCCTGGGCAGCGCCGCCGGTCCGGGTGTGGCCAAGGTGTCGGCCAAGCTGCTGGGCACCGTGCGCGCCTCGGACGCCGATGTATTCGGCACGCAGCTGAACGAACTGATCGCCACCTCGAAGGGCCTCGACCCGTCCAAGCTCAAGTCGGGCGGCCTGCTGTCGCGCGTGACGAACATGTTCGGCTCGGTCAAGGAAAAGATGCTTTCGCAATACCAGGTGGTCGAATCGCGCATGGACACGCTGGTATCGGAGATGACGCGCCATGCCAATGTGCACCGCGCGCGCATCCACGACTTCGACGAGATGTACAAGGGCCTCGAGGTTTACTATCAAGGCCTGGATGCCGACGTGAAGAAGGGCGAAGCCTGGGCCGACCGGCTGCGCCAGGCGGTGGCGCAGCAAGCCGCGGCGGCCAATGCCTTCGAGGCGCAGCAGGCGACGGAACTCCGGCGCCGCCTCGAGCGGCTCGAAAAACGCATCGACGACTTGCGCCGCGCGATGCTGATGGCCACGCAGATGGTGCCGCAGATCCGCCTGTCGCAAGACAATGCGCGCGCGCTGACGGACACCTTCACCGACATCGTCAACGTGTCGATCCCGGCCTGGCGCAACGTGTTCTCGCTATACCTGCTGCAGCTCGAAGCCAAGCAGAGCGCGGCGGTCGCCAACGCCGCCTACGACGCCACCGACGCGGCCTTTCGCGCCCAGGCCGATATGCTGCTGGAAAACACCGAGACGGTCGCACGCGCCAAGCAGCGCTCCATCGTCAGCCTCGAGACCGCGCAGCACGTCCAGACGCAACTGGTGACCGCCTTCGACAAGCTCGAGCAGATCTCGAACGAAGGCCAGCAGCGCCGCCGCGACGAGCTGCCGAAACTGCAGGCGCTGGAGCAGGAGCTGATCGCAAGGTTCTCGCCCGGCGCGGCGTAATTTCAACTCAACATACAAGGAAAGCTCATGTCGACGACGCTCCAGACTGGCCACCGCATCAACCTCGAAAAATCCGCACCGGGCTTGAAGCGCGTACGGATCGGCCTCGGATGGAAGGTCAATGCGGCCGAGGGCCACGCTTTCGACCTCGACTCGTCGGTGTTCCTGTGCCGTAAGGACGCGGACGACCATCCGGTCATGATCAGCAACGCCCACTTCGTCTACTACAACCACACGACCTCGCCCGATGGCGCGGTGGTGCATTCGGGCGACAACCGCACCGGCGACAAGGATGGCGACGACGAAGTCATCACGGTCGACCTGGCCAGGGTCGATGCGGCCGTGATGGAAATGCCGATTGTGGTCACCATCCACGAGGCCGAGGCGCGCAAGCAGAACTTCGGCGCCGTCTCGGGTGCTTATGTGAAGGTGTACAACGACGAAACCGGCGAGACGATCGCCGAATACAATCTGAACGAAGACTACTCGGACAAGACCGCGCTGCAATTCGGTTCGCTGTACCGCAGGGATGGCGAGTGGCGCTTCCAGGCTGTCGGCGCCGGCTTCAAGCTGAACCTGGCAACCTTCATCCGCAAGCTCGGCGGCACCGTCTGAGCGGCGTTGCACGACGCACGAGGCGCTGATGGCATGCGTCGCAAGATAGATCGATGACACATCGAACGCCCAAGGCATTCGACTTCGGCGACGAGCAGGCCAAGCCTGCCGCGCCCGAGGGGGACGGCCTGCCCAAGGCATTTTCCTTCGACGACGTTCCCACGGCGCCGGCTGCTACCGCCGCGACCAGGAAAACCGTGGGCCGGCCGCTGTTCGACAGCGAAGACCATCCGGCGGTGCGCGATGCGCTGGCCATCGTCCACGCCGATTATCCCGATGTGTTCGCGCATTCCGAACAGCGCCTGGCCATCCTGTTTCGCCGCATCCTGCCGGTGCGGCTGGCGCTGGTCACCGAATGGGCCGAGAAGCCCTTGGCGGAGCAGGCCGCGCTGCTCCAGCCGATTACCGAACTGGTATTGAAGTTCACGCAGATGGGCGTGCCGGCGCTGCTCGAAGCGGCGCTCGAAACCACCAACGGCCCCCCGAGCATGTTCGGCCGGCTGTTTCGGCGCCCGACGTCGCCTGCCGAGTACCGGCCGGTGCTGACGTCGTCGCGCACGCAGCTCGCGCAGCTGATGGCCGACAGCGAGATCGCCATGCGCAACCTGGAAACGTCGGCGCAGGACCTGGGCCTGCACCTGCTCGTGCTGGCCGTGGTGTCGACGCTGGTCGAGGACGCGCCGGATGCGGCCTTGCGCGATGCGCTCGTGCAGCGCCGCACCCTGATCCAGCAGGCGGTGCGCCAGGCCGAGTTGTCGGTGCTGCAGATGAAACAGGTGCGGCAGCAGGCGGCGGACTTGATCGGGCAGGTGTCGTCATTCCTCACAGTTACCTTGCCGGCGCTCGAGATGGCGCGGGCGCAAGGCGCGGGCGATTAGCGGGCACTCTGTTCGCGATCAGGTAAATACAGTCATCCCTTGGTGCGGCATTCGCTCATCAATAAGCTTTTCGACAGCGCGGCTTCTGCGTACTATGTGGCTTGATTTTGTTTCCGAGATAACAGCTGGCAGGCAGCCCAGGCGGGCTTGCTGCTGCGCGTATCGACTCTTTCAACGTCCTTTTCCAAGCAAAGGCAACGATGACTGCACAAGCAACTGGCGCCAAGCCGCGCGGATTGAACCGTGTCCTGAACTGGATCGAAGTAGGGGGCAACAAGCTCCCCGATCCGGCCATCCTCTTCGCACTGCTGCTGGCCGTGGTCTGGGCCACGTCCTGGGCCATGTCCGGCCTGGTCTTCAACGACATCGACCCGCGCACCGGCGCGCCGATCGAGATCAGGAATCTGCTGGCGCCGGCCGCCCTGACGGATTTCATGGCGAAGATGGTCAACACCTTCGTCACTTTCCCGCCGCTGGGCGTGGTGCTGGTGGCGATGCTGGGGCTGGGCGTGGCGGAATACACGGGCTTCATCAATGCCGGGCTGCGCAAGATCCTGGCCGTGACGCCGATGTTCCTGCTGACGCCCGTCCTGATCGGCGTGGGCATCCTGAGCCATGTGGCCGTCGATGCCGGCTATGTGCTGGTGATTCCGCTGGGCGCCGTCATCTTCTACGCCGCCGGCCGCCATCCGCTGGCGGGCATCTCAGCCGCCTTCGCCGGCGTGTCGGGCGGCTTTTCCGCGACCTTCTTCGTGCCCTCCAGCCTCGATCCGCTGCTGGCCGGCCTGACCCAGGTCGCGGCGCGGCTGTCGTCCGATCCAGCCGCGGCGTCGATCGTGATCAACCCGCTCAATAATTACTACTTCACGACCGCCTCGACCTTCCTCGTGATCCTGGTCGGCTGGTTCCTGACCGACAAGGTGATTGAGCCGCGGCTCAAAAAAGATTCGCCCGTGGATGCCGATCCTGCCAGCCTGCCCAAGATGGACGCCCTGCAGCCGAACGAGACCAGGGGTCTGCGCTGGGCCGGCATCGCGATGGTCGCCAGCCTGGCGTTGCTGCTGCTCTCGCTGATGCCGGAAGGCTCGGCCTGGCGCGCGCCGGATACGGGCGAGCTGACGCATTCGTCGGCGCCGCTGATGCAGTCGATCGTCGCGCTGATCTTCATCTTCTTCCTGATCCCCGGCGTGGTTTATGGCTATGTCGCCGGCACAGCCAAGAACCACCGCGACATCGTCAAGGGCATGAGCCATGCGATGAGCGGCATGGGCTACTACGTGGTCATGGCATTCTTCTGCGCGCAGTTCATCTTCGCCTTCGGGCAGTCGAACCTGGGCGCCCTCGTCGCGATCAAGGGGGCCCTGTGGCTCAAGGAGATGGCGTTTCCGCTGGGCGTCACCCTGGCGGGCATCGTGCTTCTCACCGCCACGGTCAATCTATTCGTTGGATCGGCTTCGGCAAAATGGGCCCTGATTTCCGCGGTGATGGTGCCGATGCTGATGGAACTCGGCGTGTCGCCGGATCTGACGCAAGCCGCCTACCGGGTGGGCGATTCGTCGACCAATATCATCACGCCCTTGTTGCCGTATTTTCCGCTGATCATTGTCTTCTGCCGTAAATATGTGCAGTCGACCGGGATCGGTACCCTGATCGCGCTGATGCTGCCGTATTCGATCAGCCTGATCGTGTTGTGGACGCTCTTCCTGCTCGGCTTCTGGGCGCTGGAACTGCCGCTGGGGATTGGCTCGTCTTACACCTATCCGGCGATGCGCTGACAGGCCACGGGGCGCCGCTCAAGTTTTCCTCATGCCATCCGATATTGTCAGTGTCATCAACCAATGAGGAAGCGGACATGAGCCTGAGTATCTCCGGCGTCGCCCCACAGGGAGCGGCACCCCCTGCTGTCAGGGTGAAGCCCGCAACTGCCGTTGCGCGAGAAGACGTGGATACCCCGGTCCAGGATAAAGTGACCCTGGGCGGAAAGCAGCAGGAGCAATCGCAGCCGCTGACGTATGGCGGCCCAGTCAACAGCAAGGTCTCGCAGTCCGATCTTGCAAGAATGGTGGAAGAATCGGATCGCAAGGCGCAAGCGGTCATCGACCTGATCCGGCCACTGGTCGAGCAGCAGGGCCTCGACTTTGCCAAGGTAGCGGCCGGCGAGCAGCAACTGAGCGCCGATCCGGCCTCCATCGAGGCCGCCAAGGCGGCCATCGCGGAAGGCGGCGAGTTCAGCGTGGAGAAAACCTCCGAACGCATCCTTGGTTTTGCCAAGGCGATGATCGGCGCCGATCCGTCCAGGACGGAATTCATTCGCGCCGCAGTCGAAAAAGGGTTCAAGGAAGCGCAAGACATCCTCGGCGGGACTCTGCCGGAAACCAGCCAGAAAACCCTGGCTGCGGTGCAGGCAGGGTTCGATCGGTGGGAAAAGGACGGTATTTCGGCAGAGTGAACTGCCAGGCCATTCTGATGGCTGTACGAACAAAAACGCCAACCTGCATGGGTTGGCGTTTTGCTTATATGCCTGGCTTGCGGTCTCTCCGGGCCGGTTGCCGCTAAAATGTGCGTTGGCCTTAACGCGTACATTTGCAGGAGTAAAAAAATCCTACGTTTTCTAGTCACTGCCGCGATAGGCAGGCCAAAGCTGATGCTTGGTGTTGCTTTATTCTTGCTGGCAGTCCTGGCCGGCACGATGACCTACACCGTTTACCTTGTCGTCGGGGTGTTGGCCGATTATCTCGGCACGGGCCGGGTCGTGGCAGGACTGCTTCTGGGCGCGCTTTTCGCACGATTTCCCTGGATTAGCAGGGGCAAGGTGCGCATCGTCGGCTTGTTACCCAAGCCGGTCCGTCGACCGCTCATGGCGAGCATACTCGCACTGTGCCTGATGACGTTCCTGGTGCGGGGCGACTACGTGCCTGCACTGTTTGCAGGTTTCGCGATGGCCTTTCTTCTCACCTATCCCCTGTTGAAGCGGTTGATGTTCGATCGGATGTCATCGTCTTTCTTCAAATTTACCGGTCGGCAGCGTCCCCAGGATAACGACGACATGGTGATCGATGGTGAATTCAGGGAAAAGAAAGAGGTTGACCGCTTAAGGGATGATGGTGGCAGCCGTTGAAACAAGAACGCCAACCTGCATGAGTTGGCGTTCTTGTTTTTTCATTCCAGGTTCGGCAAGCTGATCCTCGACGCCGGCAGGCTCACTTTTTCTCAGGGTCGTGGCCCCAGTTCATCAGTGAATAGCGCCAATCGCTCGATGCCGGATCGCTCTTGGTCGGCCCTTGTGCAAGGTGCCGGTGGATGTACCCGACCACCTTGCGCATGTGCGCGATGTCTGCCGCACTCAAGTCCTGAGCGTGCCGGTGCAACAGTTCGACGATGCGGCGCCCGGACTGGTGCCCGGTCGATTCGGCATTGCCGTGCTTCTGGCCGACACGCCTGGAGTCGTCAGTCTCGAGCCACTTCTCCAGTTGGGTTGGCGTCATGTTCACCGCCTGCTTGAACTCCGCGACCGTTTCGCGCCTGGCTTTGTCCTCATCACCGGTGCCTGCTTGTCTTGACATGCTTACTCCAATGAACCTTCAAATTGGCGTCGTCGTACAGCAACCATAGCCGAACGCACCTGAAGCCGGATACCAGCGCGATGTAAAGTATCACGAACTCTGTTTTTCCTGGCGCACCAGAAATCGCTTGAAGAAAACAAAAACGCCACCCGAAGGTGGCGTCTATGTTGCACTACTTGCGCAATGCTGAATTCTTGGTGGCCCGGGGCGGAATCGAACCACCGACACAAGGATTTTCAATCCTCTGCTCTACCAACTGAGCTACCAGGCCAAGAGGCCGCAATTATAGCAGCGTTTGCGGCGGATAAACAATCCCGCGCCGGCTTCACCCCTTGGTCGAGATCCGCTGCGCGTGATCCCGCTCCAGCGCCAGGCGCGACTCGCGCCGGCCCTTGGCTTCCTCGAAGCGGCGCAGTTCATCCGGGGTCTCCGGCGCGAGGGGTGGAATCGCCGCCGGCTTCTTGTCGTCGCCCACCGCCACCATCGTGAAGAAGCAGCTGTTCACATGGCGCACCACCTTGCTGCGGATGTCCTCGGCGATCACCTTGATCCCGATTTCCATCGAGCTGCGGCCCGTATAGTTCACGGCAGCCAGGAAGGTCACCAGCTCGCCCACGTGGATCGGCTGGCGGAAGGTCACCTGGTCGACGCTCATCGTCACCACATAACGGCCGGCGTAGCGGCTGGCGCAGGCATAGGCGACCTGATCGAGCAGTTTCAGGATGGTGCCGCCGTGCACGTTGCCGGAAAAGTTGGCGGTGTCGGGCGTCATCAGCACCGTCATGCTGAGCTGGTGGGAGGGCAGGTTCATGGTCGTGTCATTACAATAAGGATGCGATACCTGATGCTGCCTTAAAAACTGCCGCGCGGCAAGTTCGCCCATTGGCGGAGGGCGTTTTTGAGCGTGTCAAAGCACGCATATCGACATGCCAATACAATCGTAGGCATTGAATCAAGAATCGTATAGGCTCGGCAAATGAACAGCGAAATTCCTCATCAAGGTGGATCGGTGCAATGGCACCTCGGTCCCGTCATCGACGCGTTGCGCACTTCGCGCGAATCCACCCATAACATCCGGCACCAGGGCAGGGTGCGCGAACTGCCGTCACGCGAGGTCGTGCGCCAGATCGTGGACGGCATTTCCGCCGCCTTGTTCCCGACCCATTACGGCCGCCCCGACCTGAATGACGAGAGCATCGACTACTTCGTCGCCGACACGCTCAACGTGGCGCTCGACCGCCTGGCAGAGCAGGTGCGGCGCGCGCTGCGTTTTTCTCCGGAGTTCTCGTCCGAACATGACCAGACCGAGGACGCCGTGTTGGCCGAGCGCGCCCGCGCCATCACGCGCGAGTTCGCGGCCAACCTGCCTGGCATTCGCGCGCTGCTGGTGTCCGACGTGCAGGCCGCGCTGGCGGGTGATCCTGCCGCCACCTCGGTGGCCGAGATCATGCTGTGCTATCCCGGCACCATCGCCATCCTCTATCACCGCATCGCGCATTGCCTGAACCGCCTGAAGGTGCCGTTCCTGGCGCGCGTGGCGGCCGACATCGGCCACTCGCTCACCGGGATCGACATCCACCCCGGCGCCCAGATCGGCGGCAGCTTCTTCATCGACCACGGCACCGGCGTCGTCATCGGCGAAACCGCGATCCTGGGCGAGCGCGTGCGCCTGTACCAGGCCGTCACGCTCGGCGCCAAGCGCTTCCCGGTCGACGAGAGCGGCGCCCTGGTCAAGGGCACGCCGCGCCATCCGATCGTCGAGGACGACGTCGTCATCTATGCCGGCGCCACCATCCTGGGCCGCATCACGATCGGCGCCGGTTCGACCATCGGCGGCAACGTCTGGCTGACCCAGAGTGTCCCACCGGGCAGCAATGTGTCGCAGGCGCAGATGCGCAATACCTGACCTTCTTGTCTAAATGGCGTGCACCGCGTGCAGGCTGTCGAGGATCGCCGGTTTCAGTGGCGACAACGCCAGTTTGGCGCGCTCGCGCGGCCATGGCGCCTCAACGGGGAATTCGGCGCGCACCGGACCGGGCACGCTATCCATCAGGACCACGCGGTCGCTCAGATAGATCGCCTCATCGATATCGTGCGTCACCAGCAGCACGGTCAGGCCGCGCTGGCGCGCAGCTATCGCCAGCAGGTCTTGCAGGCGCATGCGGGTAAAAGCGTCGACCGCCGAAAACGGTTCGTCCAGCAGCAGCACCTGCGGTTCCAGATACAGGCCGCGCGCGATCGCCGCGCGCTGGGCCTGGCCGCCTGACAGCTGCTTGGGCAGCGCATCGCCGTATCCCTTCAGACCGACTTCGGCCAGCAGGGCTTGGGCCCGCTCCAGGTTCGGTTTTGCCCCCGCTCCGAAGACGACGTTCTGCGCCACGGTCAACCACGGAAACAGGCGCGGCGCCTGGAACACCAGGCCGACGTCGGCGTCCGGCCCATTCAATGGGCGGCCGTCGAGGCGCACCGCGCCGCGGTAGGCGCCGTCCAGGCCCGCGACAATCGACAACAAAGTGCTCTTGCCGCAGCCGCTGGCGCCGACCAGGCTGACGATCTCTCCCTGGTCCAGCCCCAGGCGCATGCCGCGCAGCACGGTGCGCGCGCCGTGGCGCTTCTCGTCGATGGCGATGTCGAGGAAGCTCATCGCGTCGTCCTTTCCACATAGCTGTCGCGCCAGGCCAGCCAGCGCCGTTCCAGCGCCTGCATCGCGCTGTCGCTGGCCTTGCCCAGCAGGGCCAGCAACACGATGGCCGCCAGCATGATGTCGGCGCGGCTCGATTCGCGGCCGTCGGTCA
>DDKG01000107.1:0-8719 GCA_002339265.1 Massilia sp. UBA2604
CGCCGCGTGTCGAAAAATGCCCCCCGACGGATGCGGGGGGCGAAAAGAAACGGTTTGAGCCGCCTCATCGCTGATCGGGCATCCGGACGCTACCGGTTGCCACCCAGCTATACTGCACGAAAAATATAATCGCGGCAACCCTATTTGTGCGAATGTACAGACAGGCGATAGCTCACCCTACCCGCCCGTCAGAGTGGGAATCCGTCTTTTCAACCATTCGTACGCACCATGTGCGCGCGAAAATATTAGCATGGATGAAACAAATGGAGGCACATTGGAGAACGTACCAGGATGGCTGCAGGCGGGTGGCTGGGGATTGCTGGCGGGCGCCGCCCTGCTGCTGGGCGCCTTCATCGGGGTGCGTTTCCAGGTGCCGCAACGGCTGGTGGCGGCCGTCATGGCCTTCGGCAGCGGCGTCCTGATTTCGGCGCTGTCGTTCGAATTGATGGGCGAGGCGATCGAGACCGGCGGCTTTGCGTCCACCGCGGCCGGCTTCCTGTGCGGCGCCCTGTTCTATACGGCCGCGAACTGGTGGCTGGCCCGGAAAGGCGCACGCCATCGCAAGCGTTCCGCGCCGCGCCTGGCGGCCGAGCGCAACGAAGGCAGCGGCGGCGCACTTGCCGTCGGCGCCCTGCTCGACGGGATTCCGGAATCGATCGTGATCGGGCTGTCCCTCCTCGGTGGCAAGGGTGTCAGCGTGGCGGTGGTGGCAGCGGTGTTCCTGTCCAACCTGCCCGAAGGCTTGTCGAGCGCGGCCGGCATGAAGCACGCGGGCCGGTCGCCCGCGCACATCTACGGGGTGTGGGCTGCCATCGCCCTCTCCTCCGGTCTGGCGGCCCTGTTCGGCTACACGGTGTTCCACCGCTTTCCACCCGAGATGCTGGCGGCGACCACCTCCGTCGCCGCCGGCGGCGTGCTGGCGATGGTGGTGGATACCATGATTCCCGAGGCATTCGACGAAACGCACGACTTCGCCGGGCTGATCGTGGCCGCCGGATTTCTTGCCGCGTTCGCGCTCAGCAAGCTCGGACAATAGTCACACCGCTGTCGGGATCCTTTACATACACCGATGTATTTACTTGAAGTTGTATAGGTAAGTCATTGATATTTCGATCCTTTAACTCCTGGCACACTTCCTGCTCTACGTTATCTCGGAGACATCATTCTGATGTTTGCGATAACTAATCATAGAAATGGGACTACAGTGAAATTTGTGAAAAGCCTGATGAATGCAGCCCTGGCTGCCGCCCTGCTGTCGGCTGGCGTCGCCAACGCCGCCCTGTACGAATTCAAGCTCAGCGGCGACTACACCGCTAGCTGGAAGATGGACACTGACCTTGATCCAAACAGCTCCGATGACAAGGCCGGCCTGACCTTCGAAGAGGTCGTGGGCAATTTCCCGGGCTACGACGCCCTGGACATTACGTTCTTTAATACCGCAATCAGCGGCGGCCTGCAGCTGTACGACTTCTATACTGACCGCTACGTGCTGACATTGAACGGTCCACAGCTGTACACCGGCAAGGAATCGCGCCACGCATTCACCTTGGGCACCTTCGCGCTGACCCAATACGCAGGCCCGGGCAATTACACCCTGACCATCAGCGACCTCGACGCCCTGCCGCCAGCAGAAGTGCCTGAGCCAGCCAGCGCCGCGCTGTTGGCTGCCGGTCTGGGACTGCTGGCCGCCGCCCGTCGCCGCCGCAACGCCAGGTAAGGAAAGCCTGGGACAGGGCTGAGATGCTTCAGCCTTCGTCCCGCGGGTCCGGAGGTGGCGTTGCGCCAGCCGCCGGACCAGCCTGTGTGGCCAGATAGGCCACGATCTCCGCCGCCTGCCGTTCGCTCATGAAATTCATGAAGCGCATCTTGTTTCCTGGTACAACCCTCTCCGAATCGCGGATGAATGCAGCCAGGTTCTGCTCATCCCATACGAAGTTCGACGCCTTGAGTGCCGGCGAATAGGCGTAGTCGTCCACGCCGCCCGCCTTGCGGCCGAGCACGCCATTGAGCTGTGGCCCGAAGATCGTGCCCGCATTGGGCCCCACCTGGTGGCAACCCGCGCAGCGTGCAAACAGCTTCCGTCCGGCCTCGACCCGGGCCGCCTGCGAAGCGCCCTCGCCTCCCGCTACGGGTGGCTCGGCGGCGGTATCGGCACGGCCGCAGCCGCCCAGGGCCAGCAGCAGGCCCAATGCAAACACGGGCGCGCGCATTACTTGACCCGTTGCTTCTCGAGCTTGCGCGCCAGCGTGCGCCGGTGCATGCCCAGGCGCCGCGCCGCTTCCGAAATATTAAAATCGGTTTCGGCCAGCACCGCGTGGATGCGCTCCCATTCCAGGGTCTTGATCGAGGTCGAGCGGTTGGTGACCTCGACGTCGGTGCTGCCGGCCACGTGGCCGAAGGCGGCCTCGATGTCATCGGCGTCCGACGGCTTGGCCAGGTATTGCACAGCGCCCAGCTTGATCGCCTCGACCGCGGTGGCGATGCTGGCAAAGCCGGTCAGCACCACGATCAGCATGTCCGGATCGTGATCGTGCAGCAGCTGCACGCAGGCCAGCCCCGAACTATTGCCCTTCAGCTTGAGGTCGACCACGGCGTAGCCCGGGGTGTGATGGGCCAGCAGCGCCGCCGCCTCGTCCTGGCTGGTGGCGCCCAGCACGCGGTAGCCGCGCCGCTCAAAGGAGCGGCTCAGGGTGCGGGCGAAGGCTTCGTCGTCTTCGATGATGAGCAGCAGCGGCTCAGGATTCTGCATCGTCTGTTTCCTCTTCCAGTTCGATCGCCGCCAGCGGCAGGCGCACGGAGACTTCCGCCCCGCCGCCCTCGTCCTGGCGGCGGTTGCGCGCCGTAACCGTGCCGCCGAGTTTGCGCACCACGTTCACCGCCAGGAACAGCCCCAGGCCGCCCCCGGGCTTGCCCTTGGTCGAATGATAGGGTTTGCCGAAATGGGCCAGCATGCTCGGGGCGAAGCCTGGACCGCGGTCGAACACGGTCAGCACCAGGGTGCGCTCGTCGATGTGGGCGTCCATATAGACCCAGTCGGGCGACGCCTCCAGGGCATTGTCGAGCAGGTTGTCGATCGTCTGGCGCAGCGCCGAGTCGCTCGCCACCGGCAGGTCTTCGGCGATCCGGTTATTGTAGATGAAGGTGCGCACCGGACGGCTGGCCTCCCAGCCTTCGGCCAGCTCGTTGAGGAAGCGGCTGATGGTGGTGCGTTCGGCCGACTCGCCGCGCGCCTCGCCGGCCGACAGCAGGATGCCGCTGACGATGGCCTTGCAGCGCTTCAGCTGGGTCTGCATCTCGGTGAGTTCGCCCAGCAGTTCGGGATCGTCGCGGAAGGCCGGCATGCGCTTCCAGTCGCCCAGGATCACCGAGACCGTCGACAGCGGCGTGCCCAGCTCGTGGGCGGCGCCGCTGGCAAGCAGGCCCATGCGCACGATATGTTCTTCCTCGGCCGCGCGCTGGCGCAGCGCGGCCAGCTGGGTGGCCTTGTCGCGCACATTGTCCGAGATGCGCGAGATGAACATCACCAGCAAGGCGGCGTTCAGGGCGAAACACACCAGCAGGCCCTGCACGTACAGGCTGCCGATGCCGCGCGCATGGTCGAACGGCAGCGCGAGCGGCTGGGCATAGATGGCCAGGCCCGCCATGCAGGCGATCGTGACCATCACGATGCTCCAGGTCCACAGCACGTCGAGCAGCACCGCCGAGACGATCACCTGCAGCAGGTAGAGGAAGGCGAAGGGGTTGGTGGTGCCGCCCGACAGGTAGAGCAGCACGGTCAGGCTCGAGACGTCGACCAGGATCGCCAGGAACATCTCGCCGTTCGACACCGGCCGCCGCTCGTGCCAGCGCAGGTGGCTGGCCACGTTGAAGGCGATCAGGCAGGCCAGCACCTGCAGCATGTGCACCAGCGGCAGCTCGATCCGGAAGATCATGATCGCCGAGGCGATGGTGGTGATCTGGCCGATGACGGCGATCCAGCGCAGCTCGATCAGCTGCAGCATGTTCTTGTGGCCGGCCGCGAACTCGACGTTGGCGGCGGCGGCCGACGGCGACGAGCGCGCCGCCCTGGCAAAGAAATCCAGCGGAGATTGCATCGGAATCCGTGTTGTCTGTCCTGCGGCCCGCGCGCGCGGCGCGCCAGGCGTCTTAATCGTCGGCGTCGCTGCTGCGCCGGGCCTCGTAGCGCGCGACCCACCATGTGGCGGCGGCCACCATCAGGGCCAGAGCATACCAAGTGAGCGCGTAGACGAGGTGATTGTTCGGGAAAGAGATGACGGTCAGGCCGCCCACGGCCGTCTCGGGCGCGGCGGCCGGGTCCTGGCCCTTGCCGGCGTCGACGAAGAACGGGGCGACCCTGGCGAGGTCGAGGCCGCGCGCGGCGGCGATCGCGCCGACCTCGCGCGCATACCAGCGGTTGTTGACGGGGTCGTTATCGCGCAGGAAGCCGCTCTTCGGCTCGGCGATGCGCAGCAGGCCGGTGATTTCCACCCGCTCGCCCTGGGCGGCGGCGCAGGGATTGGCGCCGGCACGACGGCCAGGATAACGGGTCGCGATATTGCCGCTCGAGGGGATGAAACCGCGATTGACCAGGTAGATATGGCCCTCTTCCGTGCATAACGGCGTGAGCAGCCAGAAACCGGCGCCGAGTTCGGACAGCGCTTGCACCGTTGTGGTGAATTCGTAGAGATAGTGGCCCGACAGGCGAATGCGCCGGTATTCGTCGGACTCTTTTGAAATGTGCGGCCATTGCGCCACCGCGGGCGGCGCAACGGGATCCGCATGAACGCGTGCGTCGACGCGTTCGATCAGGTCCAGCTTCCATTGCAGGCGAAATACCTGCCAGGTCCCCAGACCGGCAAACAGCACGAACAGCAGCAGCGCCGCCACCGCCAGGGCGCGCCGCACGAAGGCGGAGCGCCGGGGCGCCGGGACAACTTGTGCCGGCACCGCCGGCTGTTCGCGCAAGGTTGACACTAGATGCGTGCCATTCAGGTCATGTCGTGGGTGCTGTTCGGACCCATGCCAGGCATCATATTGGTGTTCATATGATGCATGACCCAGATCGAACCGGCCAGCACGATGACCAGGATGACGATGGTCAGGATGGCGGCCATCATGTTCCAGCCGCCTTCCGACTTCGAGTTAAGGTGCAGGAAGTACATCATCTGCACGATCAACTGCACGCCGGCGAAGGCCAGGATGACCCACTTGGTGGTATCCGGCGCCAGCACATTGCCCATCACCAGCCAGAACGGGATGATCGTCAGGATCGCCGACAGGGCGAAGCCGATCATGTAGTCCTTGGCGCTGTAGTGCGTCACGTAGACGTCGTGGCCATGATGGCCGTGGTCGTGGTGGTCGCTCATGGCAGGACTCCCATCAGGTAGACAAAGGTGAAGACGAAGATCCAGATCAGGTCCAGGAAGTGCCAGAACAGCGACAGGCACGACAGGCGACGGAAGTTCTCCGGGGTCAGGCCGTGTTTGCCCAACTGGAAGAACAGGGTCACCAGCCAGATGATGCCGAAGGTCACGTGCAGGCCGTGGGTGCCGACCAGCGCGAAGAACGCGGTCAGGAAGCCCGAACGCTGCGGACCGGCGCCCATGTGGATCAGGTGCTGGAACTCATAGATCTCCACGCACAGGAAGGCCAGGCCCAGGATGCCGGTCACGACCAGCCACATGCGGGTCTTGGCCAGGTTCTTCGCTTGCGCGGCGATCATGGCGAAGCCGAAGGTGAGCGACGACACCAGCAGGAACGCGGTGTTCAGCGCGATCAGCGGCAGCTCGAACAGCTCGGCGCCGGTCGGACCGCCGGCGTACGAGCGGCCTTGCACCGCGTAGGTCGCGAACAGGGACGCGAAGATGAGGCAGTCGCTCATCAGGTAGAGCCAGAAGCCCAGCAGCGTGCCCTGCTCCGGGTGGTGTTCGCGGACGAAGTAACGTCCGCTCACGTCATCGGCGACGCTGCCGCCGGTTACAGTTGCTTTAAGTTCAGACATGGCTTTCCAGCATACGGGTACGCGCTTCTTCAGTACGGGCCACTTCCTCGGCCGGAATGTAGTAGTCGCGCTTGTAGTTGAAGGTATGGATGATGATCGCGGCCATCATGACGACGAAGGCAACCACGGTCAGCGCCCACATATGCCAGATGATGCCGAAGCCCACCACGCACGAGATCGCGGAGATGATGATGCCGGCGCCGGTGTTCTTCGGCATGTGGATCGCCACGAAGTCCTTCAGCGGACGACGGTAGCCGTTCTTCTTCATGTCGGCGTAGGTGTCGTTGTCGAACACCACTGGCGTGAACGCGAAGTTGTAGTCTGGCGGTGGCGACGAGGTCGACCATTCCAGGGTACGGCCTTCCCATGGATCGCCGGTGAAGTCGCGCAGGCGAGCGGTGTTGCGGTCACGGAAGCTGACGTAGATCTGCATGATCAGGGCGGCGATACCACCGGCGATCATCAGGGTGCCCACGAACGAGATCTGGAACAGCCACTGCACCGAAGGATCCTCGAAATGGCTCACGCGACGGGTGTAGCCCATGAAGCCCAGGATGTACGGTGGGGTGAACGCGACCCAGAAGCCGATCGACCACAGCCAGAACGAGACCAGGCCCCAGAAACGGTCCAGCTTGTAGCCGAAGGCTTTCGGGAACCAGTAGTTGATACCGGCGAAGATACCGAACACGACACCGCCGATGATGACGTTGTGGAAGTGAGCGATCAGGAACAGCGAATTGTGCAGCACGAAGTCAGCTGCAGGAATAGCCAGCATGACGCCGGTCATGCCGCCGATGACAAAAGTAAGCATGAACGACACGGTCCACATCATCGGCAGTTCGAAGCGGATACGGCCGCGGTACATGGTGAACAGCCAGTTGAAGATCTTGGCGCCGGTCGGGATCGAGATGATCATCGTCGTGATGCCGAAGAACGCATTGACGCTGGCGCCCGAACCCATGGTGAAGAAGTGGTGCAGCCACACCAGGTACGACAGGACCATGATGACGCAGGTCGCATACACCATCGAGGTGTAGCCGAACAGGCGCTTGCCGCAGAAGGTCGAGACGACTTCGGAGAAGATACCGAAGGCCGGCAGGATCAGGATGTAGACCTCTGGGTGGCCCCAGATCCAGATCAGGTTAACGTACATCATCGGGTTGCCGCCACGGTCGCTCGTGAAGAACGCGGTGTCGAGCAGGCGGTCCATGCCCAGCATGGCCAGCACGGCGGTCAGGATCGGGAAGGTAACCACGATCAGGATGTTGGTGCACAGCGAGGTCCAGGTGAAGACTGGCATCTTCATCAGGTCCATGCCCGGCGCGCGCATCTTGATGATGGTGACGATCAGGTTGACGCCGGAAAGGGTCGTACCGACACCCGCGATCTGCAGCGCCCAGATGTAGTAGTCGACGCCGACGCCCGGACTTGCCAGGATGCCCGACAGCGGCGGATACGCCAGCCAGCCGGTACGCGCGAACTCACCGACGAACAGAGATGCCATGATCAGCACGGCGCCCATGGTGGTCATCCAGAACGAGAAGTTGTTCAGGAACGGGAAAGCCACGTCGCGCGCGCCGATCTGCAGCGGCACCACGTAGTTCATCAGGCCCGTTACGAACGGCATCGCCACGAAGAAGATCATGATCACGCCGTGGGCGGTGAAGATCTGGTCGTAGTGGTGCGGCGGCAGGAAGCCGGCGTTGTCGCCGAAGGCGACCGCCTGCTGGGCGCGCATCATGAAGGCGTCGGCGAAGCCGCGCAGGAACATGATCAGGCCCAGGATCATGTACATGATCCCGATTTTCTTGTGGTCGATGCTGGTGATCCAGTCTTTCCACAGGGTGCCCCACAGGCGGAAGTAGGAGATCAGGCCAACGAGCGCCAGACCGCCGACGATCACGCCCGCGAAGGTAGCGATCAGAATCGGCTCATGGAGCGGGATCGCGTCCCAGCCCAGCCGACCGAAGATGAACTTCGTCAAGTCGAATGATTCTTGCATGATTACTTCATCAAGGTATTAATAGGAGCGACGCACATTTCCAGCGCTTCCGCCAGCTGCGACTTGCCGCCCTGCGATTGCTGGCGGATGGCGGCGGCCATCTGGTTGCGCTTCTCGTCTTCGTGCATCTGCTGGTTCATGCACATGCTGCCTTCCGCGACGCAGCGGTTGACGACACGGTTGAACAGCGCGGGCTCGACCTGGCCATAGTGGCGCACGGCCTCCTTGGCGGTCGGCTTTTCCAGCACCAGGTAGTCGGCGCGATCCAGGACGGCTGGATTGGCCTTCATTTCCTGCACCCAGGTGTTGAACTCTTCGGCGGTGACGCCTTTATAGGCGAACTTCATGTGCGAGAAACCGTCGCCGCTGAAGTTGGCCGACAGGCCGTGGTAGTCGCCGGTCTTGTTGAGCACCGCATTCAATTCGGTCTGCATGCCGGGCATCGTGTAGATCATGCCGGCCAGCGTCGGAATATAGAAGGTGTTCATCACGGTCGACGCCGTCATCTTGAAGCGGATCGGGGTATCGATCGGGGTCACCAGCTGGTTGACCGAGGCGATGCCCTGCTCTGGATAGATGAACAGCCATTTCCAGTCCAGCGCCACGACCTGCACTTCGAGCGGCTTGGTCGATGCCGGGATCGGACGGTGTTCGTCCAGGCGTTCGAGCGGACGGTAAGGATCGAGCTTGTGGGTGCTGACCCAGGTGATCAGGCC
>DDKG01000107.1:8880-28984 GCA_002339265.1 Massilia sp. UBA2604
CATCACAGGGACGATGATCAACAACATCAGCACAACCGATATGGTGATCAGATCGGCCTGCTGCTTCGCAATATCGCCGGTGGGATTCATGACGACCGTGTTGCAGCCGGCCAGCGCTGCAAGCGGAAGTAATGGGAGTCCGCGGCGGACAATTTTAGGAATCATGCTAGGTATCTAACGTTACATGGAAGGAGAACATGCTACTGTAATGCCAACGGTCGCCAAAGAACATTGGACACATTGTCCCACCTTTGCCGAGATGCAATTCTTACAATGCATCGATAAAAACCCGGCGACCGTCGACTTCTCTGGAGAACACAATATGCAAAGCACGACGACGTACGGCGGCGCAGGGGCCGCTCCAATCACACACCCCAACAGCGGGGCTCGCAACATCAATGCCAGGGACGCGCACGTCGATCCCGGTGACATCGCCGTCGGCGTGGTCATCGGCCGTTCGGCGGAATACTTCGAGTTCTTCACGTACGCAATCGCGTCGGCGCTCGTCTTCCCCGCCATTTTCTTCCCCTGGGCGGACCGTCTCGACGCCACCCTGTATTCATTCGCCATTTTCGCCCTCGCCTTCATTGCACGCCCGATCGGCACGGTCGTGTTCATGGCGATCCAGAAGCGCTGGAGCCGCGACATGAAGCTCGGCATTTCGCTGCTCATGATGGGTACCAGCACCGTCGTCATCGCCATGCTCCCGAGCTATAGTGAAATCGGCGCCACCGCGATCATCCTGCTGGCCGCCCTGCGCATCGCCCAGGGTTTCGCCCAGGGCGGTTCGTGGGACGGGCTGCCGTCGCTGCTGGCGCTTAGCGCACCCGAGAACAAGCGCGGATGGTACGCCATGCTCGGACAATTGAGCGCACCGCTTGGTTTCGTGATCGCGGCCGGCATCTTCGCCTTCCTGATCACCTATACCGCGGAAGAAGATTTCCTGACCTGGGGCTGGCGCTTCCCGTTCTTCGTGGCCTTCGCCATCAACGTCGTCGGCACATTCGCCCGCCTGCGCCTGGCCAGCACGCCGGAGTATTCGCGCCTGCTCGATTCGCACCATCTCGATCCGGCCCCGGTCGGCGAACTGGTGAGCAAGCAAGGCAGCAATATCGTCATCGGCGCCATGGCCGCCCTGGCCAGCTACGCCCTGTTCCACCTGGTGACCGTGTTCCCGCTGTCCTGGATCCAGCTCTATGAAACCCGTCCGATGGGCGAGTTCCTGGTGGTCCAGATGTGGGGCGCCGGCCTTGCGGCAGTCGCCATGCTGATCTCGGGCGTCGTCGCCGACAAGCTGGGTCGCCGCACCACCCTCGGCACCGCCGCGGCCCTGATCGCGCTGTACTCGGCCTCGATCCCGTTCCTGATCAATAGCGGCGCCGGAGGCCAGAACGCCTTCATCCTGATCGGCTTCACGCTGCTCGGCTTCTCGTATGGCCAGGCGGCGGGCGCCACGACCTCGAACTTCCAGAAGGGTTTCCGCTACACCGGCGCGGCCCTGACCTCCGACCTCGCATGGCTGGTCGGCGCGGCCTTCGCCCCGCTGGTCGCCCTCGGCCTGTCGGCGCACTTCGGGATGGGCTACGTCAGCCTCTACCTGCTGTCGGGCGCGGTTGCCTCGCTGGCGGCGCTGAGCCTGAACCGCAAGCTGGAGATTCGCGATTGATGAGTGTCGCCTGAGGCGACATGACGACGACGGCCCTGCGGGGCCGTCTTTTTTTGCTCTGCCTGTTGTCTAACCGTGGTCCCGGGTCGTGCGCCACTCCTGTGGATTGGCCGGCTGTTCGTGTTCGTGGCCGCAATTCGTGACGCGCTGCTTGCCGTGCTTTTCGATCATGTCGATGCTGGTGGCGGGCGAACGCTCGGTGATGCAGTAGATGCCGAGCGGCGTCAGCACGCGAAATCGCCTCGCCCCGTCGCCGCCATCGTTGACCAGCTCGACGATCTTGGGCGCCTCATACCAGCGGTTCGGCGCCAGCGCGGCGGCTTCCCGGAACTTGTTCGCCATGCGGATTTGCGGGCTGTCCCGCGGCGCCAGGATCAGCGGCTTGCCTTCCTTGCGCAGCGCCCGGTCGGCGGCGCCAGCGTCGCTCTTCGCCAACTCGATCATCTGGCGCGTCGCGGCGCCGGCCGGATCCGCGTCCGGCATCACGGGAACCTGCTCGGCTCCAACGCCGGGAACAGCCAGCGTGGGAGCGGGATTGCCTGGGCCAGCGTCGGCAATTGCCTGCGCCGACGGAAGCGTCGAAGGTGCGGGCTGCCGTGGCCGGGGCGGCTCGGGCGCCACTGGCAGTACGGCAGGCCCCGCCGACACCTCCGGGACCCGCACCCACTGGACGAACCCGGGTTCGACCTGCTCGGGCAGCGATATCCTGCGCGCCTGCTGCCAGCCGGCGACGATCGCCGCATGCGCCAGCACGGTCGCGATGAAGCCGGCGCGGCGGCTTTTCGATAGCTGGAGCAGTGGCGAACGTGGGTCCATGGCAGCCCAGTATAGCCGGGGGCATCGGGCGATTACTCACGCATTGTCACGCCTGGCCGCGACCGGCCGCCTTCAGCGCACCCCAGCCATCGTGTAGATGCCGGGCACGCCCGACAATTCCGCCTTCACCGCCTGGCTGATGTCATCGATCATGACTTCCGCCGCATCCGCCTCCAGCGCCGCGTAGGCGCGCTCGACGACCGTGGCCGGCGCCAGCTTGGGCAGCGCGATGTCGCGCGTCAGGTCGGTGTCGATGAAGCCGACGTGCAGGGCCAGCACCTGCGTGCCCTGCTCCCGCAGCTCGTTGCGCACGGCGTTGGTCAGGCTCCAGGCGGCGGCCTTCGACACCCCGTAGGCCGCCAGCGCCGGCGAACTGATCCAGCTGGCGACCGACAATATGTTCAGGAAGGCGCCGCCGCCATTGCGATGCAAGACAGGCCCGAAAGCACGGCTCATGGCCAGGATGCCGAAGACGTTCGTGTCCAGCATCGCGCGCAGCGAATCCTCGACGCCGTCGGCCAGCACCTGCTGGAAATGGGCGATGCCGGCGTTATTGATCACCAGGTCGACGTCGGCCAGTTCGCGCGCCGCCGCGGCCACCTGGGCCCGATCCGTGACGTCGAGCCGGACCGGCGTGACGCCCGCCAAGGCGACGCTGGCCGGATCGCGCGCGCCTGCATAGACTTTCTTCGCGCCGCCCGCGAGCGCCTGGCGGGCAAATTCGAGGCCGAGCCCGCGGTTGGCGCCGGTGACGAGGACGGTTGCGTTGTCGAGTTTCATGGCATTCCCTTTCTGGATTCATGATGACGGCGTCACTAAATATGACGCATATCATATTCTAGTCCAGGAAAAACGGCCACGTACTGACAGGGCCGTTTTTTGGTCCGCTAGCGGGAGTACTGTGCCAGCAAGGCTTGCCGGCTGGCCGCCAGCATCGCAGTGCCCTCTGGGTCGGGGCTGAAGGCGCGCGCGATCTGCAGCGCGCCGACCATGGCGCCGGCCAGCGCCAGGGCCATGCCGCGCGCGTCGTCGCCGCAGCGCCCTTCTTCTTCCAGCGCCGCCTGCACCCGCCCTACCAGCCGCTCGATGCGGCCACGCGCCACGTCGCGCAGCGGCGCTTCCTGGCGCGCCATCTCCGAGCCGAGGGCGCCGACCACGCAGCCAAGGCCCGCTTCACGGGCGGCCAGGTGTTCGTCGGACAGGTAGGCTGTAATCAATGCCGCCAGCGGCCTGGCGCCATCCTCGCGCAAGGCGGCCGCGCGGCGATCCAGATTGGCGCTCGACGCCGCGTCGGCATGCTCGAGCGCCTCGACCAGCAAGGCTTCGCGCGAGTCGAAGTGGGCATAGAAGCCGCCGTGGGTCAGGCCGGCGCCTTTCATGACGTCGGCCACGCCGACGCCCGTGAAACCGTTGCGGCGCAGCGCACGCGCCGCAACGTCGAGGATGCGTTGATGGGTTTGTTCCCGTTTGGAGGGGATACTCATGCTGTGCTTGCAGGGGTGGGATGGTCTTCATGCTACGACCATCCCGCCATGCCGGTCAACCTTGCCCGGCTCTCACGACAGCGCCGTATCGAGCACCGTCATCAGGATGAAGCCGAAGATCAGCGCGATGCTGGCCTGGGTACCGTTGCCCGACTGGCGCGATTCGGGGATCACGTCGTTGACGATCACCAGCAGCATGGCGCCGGCGGCGGCGGCCAGGGCGTACGGCAGCAGGCCGGCCGAGATGCCGATCAGCGCCACGCCGAACACGGCGGCAATGGGCTCGACCAGGCCTGAGGCCACACCCATGGCGACCGCGGTCAGGCGGCTGTAGCCGACGGCGTGCAGCGCGAGCGCCACTACCAGGCCCTCGGGCACGTCCTGGATCGACACGCCGGTGGCGAGCGAGGTCGCCTTCTCGACGTCGATGCCGGCGAAGGCCACGCCGATCGCGAGGCCTTCCGGCAGGTTGTGCAAGGCCACGGCCCATACGAACAGCCAGGCGCGACGCAGCGATACCTTGTCTGGCTCGTTGGACAGGATGCCCTCGGTGCGCACCGCGCGCCCGAGCAGCAGGATGGCGCCGGCGCCGAACATGATGCCCGCGCCGACCATCAGGCTCGATTCCCAGCTGCTGCTGCCTGCCGCCCTGGCCGCCGACAGCGCCGGGATCACGAGGGAAAAGGCGGTCGCGCCGAGCATGACGCCGGCGCCGAAGCCGAGGAAGCAATCGTAGGTGCGCTTGGTGAAATTCTGGGCGAACAGCACCGGCAAGGTGCCCAGCGCGGTCGCCGCCGCCGCGGTGCCGCCGCCCATCAGGGCCGCCAGCATCTTGGGATTCGCGTTGATGATCTGCTCGATCATGCTGCCGAGCAGGACGAGAAAGCCGATGGCGCAGATGCCGAAACCGATGGCGCGGCGTGGGGTCAGCCAGCGCGGAAGGCCACGAGAGTGGTTGCTCTTGTCGGTTTGGATATCCATGCATCTTCCTGTTAAAGACCGCGCTCGGCCGCCGCGCATGCAAGCTCGCATGCGCATGTGGCGCCCAGCGCGGCAGGGGTATTACTTCAGCGGTTTGCCGCTGCCTTTCGGATTGCCCAGGCCGGTATCGTCGAGCGGGCCGCCCTTGGAGCCGACGTTGGCGTCGCCCATCGCATTGCCGCTCGATCCACCCATCGTACCACCAGTTGCCGATTGCATCATGCCCAATTCGGACCCGGTGCGCGGCGTGGCCGATGGGTCGGACATGGTGCGCATCGCCATCTGCTTGAGCACGTCGATGTCGCCGGTCGGCAGGGCCACTTCGGCCTCGCCCGAACCGCCGTCGACGGCCATCTGCTTCTCGCGGTCGCTGATGAAGTCCCAGTCGGCGCCCTGGTTCCAGGCGCCGCGCACCTCGCCCGGACCCTGCGACATATTGTAGTAAACGCTGGCAAAGGCCGGCACGACGGGCATCTTGCCCGGTGGGAAGTTCGGCTCCATCGCATATAGCGCCTTCTCGAACGACTTCATGTGCGCCACTTCGCGCGTCATCAGGAAGCCCAGGGCCTCCTTCACGCCCGGGTCGTCGGTCAGCGCGATCAGGCGCTCATAGACGATCTTGGCGCGCGCCTCGGCGGCGATGTTCGAGCGCAGGTCGGCGGTCGGCTCGGTGATCGAGTCGATGTAGGCGGCCGTCCATGGCACGCCGGCCGAGTTGGTCAGCGGTGCGCCGGCGCCGTACAGCACCTGCGTGATGTGGCTGTCGTTGCCCGGGCCGGTGATGGCGCGGTACATGTCGGCCTCGCTGTCGATGGCCTCGGCCAGGCGGCCCTTGGCGCCCTTGTTCAGCATGGCGACGATGTGGCCGATCACCTCCAGGTGGCTCAGCTCCTCGGTCGCGATGTCGAACAGCATGTCCTTGCGGCCTGGATCGTCTTCGGCAACGGCCTGAGTAAAGTAGCGCATGGCTGCGGCGAGCTCGCCCTGCGGACCGCCGAACTGCTCGAGCATGAGGTTTGCCAGGGCCGGGTTCGGCTCGCTGACACGGACTGTATATTGCAAGCGCTTGTTGTGTGCAAACATGACAGGTATCTCCGATTGAAGTGGGACTTGGGCAGCCACGCGATCTGCATGCACCGCCAACGAACAGGCTACCGCCGGGATCGGTAGCTCGATGACGCCATGTTCGCAGGTCGACAGTGGATTGGCCGTCAGGAGTACACCCGTGTCCTTGTAGGACAATTGTGACAATGTGTTATTTCAAATGAACAACTGTCTGATCGCGGCCATATGCCATCTCATGCGCGCGGCGAGGCGAGTGGACGACTGACAGGCGCCCGGGACGCACGCCTACAGTCATCCCCGGCAGGCCAGGCCTACCATATTGTTCAAACAATCACGAACGGGGGTATTACCATGAATCTCAAGCAACTGAGCCCAAGCATCACCGACATGATTCGCTTCGACCATTCGCACGTGATGGTCACCTTCCACCAGTACTCGAAAGACAAGAGCCCTACCGTCAAGAAGGCGCTGGCCGACACCATCTGCGACGGCCTGGAAATCCACGCCACGCTCGAGGAAGAAATCTTCTATCCGGTCATGCGCCGGCGCGACGGCAGCGAGCCCTTCATCCATGAAGCCGAGCCCGAGCACGACGAAATGCGCCGCCTGATCGCCGAGCTGCGCGCCACTTCCGGCGCCGATCCGCGCCACGACGACCTGGTGATGGAGCTGATGCGCGACGTGATGCACCACGTGGCGGAGGAGGAAACCAAGCTGCTGCCGGACGCCGAGGCGATCCTGGGCAAGCAGCGCCTGTCGGAACTGGGCGCCGACATGACGCGCCGCCGCATGCAGCTGGTGGGGCCGAAGGCCGGCAAGCTGGCCAAGGAACACATCGTCGGATTCTCGGGCAGCACCGCGGCGATGGTGGTCGGCGTGGCCGGCGCCCTGCTGGCGGCGTTCGCCCTCAAGCCCAAGAAGAATACGTGGAAGGCCCAGCCGGCCAATACATAAACGCTGGAAGACCTACAGGCGCCAGCACGTCGTCCCCGCGCAGGCGGGGACCCAAGCTTGCTTGCGTAGCCAATTAATTTGACGTAAGTGGCACGCTCAAGACTTGGGTCCCCGCCTTCGCGGGGACGACGCCGTCCACCCATACCGATCCATATAGCTACTCACATCCGATCAGGGAAGAACACCGGCATCGGATCAAGCGTCGACTTGACGCCCAGATGTGGCCCCTGCTCCTTCAGCCAGAGATCGGCCGTCTTGACGCCCTGGTCGTGCAGCATCTGCAGGAAAGGCATCTCGGCATTCATCTTCGCCGAAATACCATGGTCCTCCAGGAACTTGTTGCCACTGATGAGGTGCAGATATTTGCTATTGGGCGTGACGCCCGCACCGCGCGATTCGTCGGACACGCCGTTCAGGTACTGCAGCGCACTGACCTCGCGCACGAAGCTGATATTGAAGGCGATTTCATTGGAACGGTTGGCGATGTCGGCGATGTTGGTCGGCATGTCGCTGCGCGCGATCGGGTTGTTCTGGATGATGATCAGGTCACTTGCCGCCGAATGCAGCATCAGCGGTTCCAGCGGCGGATTGGCGACATAGCTGCCGTCCCAGTACATCTCGCCTTCCACCTCGACCGCCGCAAATACCGTCGGCAGGCACGCCGACGCCACCAGCCGCTGTACATCCATTTCTTTCCGCTGGAACAGCATCCCGGTGCCGGTGCGCACATTGGTCGCGGCGACGAACACCTGCAGTTCCTCGCAGTCGCGCACCCGGTCGAAGTCGATCATGGTGGCGAGGAAGTTGCGCAAAGGATTCAGGGTGAGCGGACCTTCACGAACCGGCCCCATCAGCGCACCCATCATCTCGAGCAGGTGGTAGGCCGGCGAGAATTCCATCGTGAAGGTAGGCGCCAGGCGGTCGAGGGGCGTGCGCTGCAGCGGACTGAGGGCTGCTGCACTGCCGAGGGTGCGCCAGAAGCGGTCGAGGGCGCGGCGCGCGCCTTCGCGGCCGCCGCCGCGCGCATAGCCGTCGGCCACCACGACGGCGTTGATTGCCCCGGCGCTTGAGCCGCTCAGTGCGTCGATGACCAGGTCTTCCTCTTGCAGCAGCCGGTCCAGTACGCCCCAACCGAAGGCGCCGTAGGTTCCCCCGCCCTGGATCGCGAGGCTGATCGTCTTGTAGGTCGTCAAAATCTGCTCCATGGTGATCGATGGAGCAAGCTTAACGCGGCGCGCCATGTTGCGGCGCAGCGTAGCATCAGGCCAACCAGCCCATTACGAGTGGCACCAGCCACGGGGCCAGCAGCGCCGTCAGTGCGCCATTGAGCCCCATCGCCAGGCCGGCGAAGGCGCCCATCTCGGGGCTGACCTGGAAGGCGCGCGCCGTGCCGATGCCGTGCGAGGCCAGGCCCAGCGCGAAACCGCAGGCCGCGTCCGAGCGGATGCGCAGCAGCATGAACACATAGCGACCGAACACCGCGCCGAAGATGCCGGTGCCGATCACCAGCGCCGCCGTCAGCGCGGGAATGCCGCCGAGGCGCTCGGACACCGCCATCGCGATCGGCGAAGTGGCCGATTTCGGTCCCAGGGTATAGGCCAGCTCCGGCGTCGCGCCGAGCAGCAGCGCTACCGCCACGGCCGACACGATGGCCGTCACGCTGCCGGCCAGCAGCGCGGCGCCCAGCGGCAAGGCGGCGCGGCGCAGGCGCGGCAGTTGGCGCACCAGCGGCACCGCCAGCGCCACGGTGGCCGGTCCCAGCAGGAAGTGGACGAACTGGGCGCCGGCAAAATAACGCTCATACGACATCCCGGTGAGCCACAGCACGGCGACGACCAGGGCGACCGCGATCGCCACCGGATTGGCCAGCGGCGAAGCCTTGCACAAGGCGAAGATGCGCTGCGCCGCCAGGTAGGCGCACAGCGTCATGGTCAGGCCCAGCAGGGGTGAGGCGGAAAGATAGACCCAGAAATGGCTGAACTCGGCGAAATTAGGCATCGCCGTCCTTCGGCGCATCGCCCATTCCACGCAAGATCAGGCCGGTTACGGCCAGCGCCAGCACGGTGCTGGCCACCAGCGAGGCCAGGATCGCGATCCAGTGACCGCTGCCGCTGCCGGCGGCGACCAGGATGCCGACGCCGGCGGGTACGAACAGTAACGACAGGTGCGACAGCAGCGTGTTGGCGGCCCCCTCGACCAGCGCCTGCAGCTTCGGCATGGCCAGCAGCGCCGCCATCAACAGCAGCATGCCGGCGACCGGCCCCGGCAAGGGAAGGTGAAAAACGAATACGATGCCTTCGCCCAGACACTGGAACAACAACAAGACCGCGAACGCAGCCAGCATACCTAGACTCCTGACGCAAGACGGCGGCCCAGTCACCGAATGGGCCGCCGAAAAATGTACAGGATAGCAAATCCGGCGCTGCGGCGTGCGCGCCGCCGGACGCCGGTGCTTATGCCTCGGCCGTGGCGGCCGCTCCGGCGATCGCGCCGCGCTTGACCTGGTCGCGCTCGATCGACTCGAACAAGGCCTTGAAGTTGCCTTCGCCGAAGCCGTCGTCGCCCTTGCGCTGGATGAACTCGAAGAACACCGGGCCCAGTTGCGGCACGCCGAAGATCTGCACCAGCAGGCGCGCGTGGCCGTCCTTGACGGCGCCGTCCAGCAGCAGGCCGCGCACTTTCAGTTGCTCGGCGTCCTGGCCGTGGCCCGGGATGCGCTCGTCCAGCATCTCATAATAAGTGTCCGGCGGCGGCGACATCAGGGGCACGCCGGCAGCGCGCAGCTTGTCGACGGTGGCGATCAGGTCGTCGGTGAGCAGCGCGATGTGCTGGATGCCCTCGCCGTTGAACTGCATCAGGAATTCCTCGATCTGGCCACCGCCGGCTTTGCCTTCTTCGTTCAGCGGAATGCGGATCATGCCGTCCGGCGCCGTCATCGCCTTCGAGGTCAGGCCGGTGTACTCGCCCTTGATGTCGAAGTAGCGGATCTCGCGGAAGTTGAACAGCTTCTCGTAGAAGCCGGCCCAGTAGCTCATGCGGCCGCGGTAGACGTTGTGGGTCAGGTGGTCGATGATGGCCAGGCCATGGCCCGGCGGGTTGCGGTCGACGCCTTCGATGAATTCGAAGTCGATGTCATAGATCGATTTACCTTCTTCGAAGCGGTCGATCAGGTACAGCGGCGCGCCGCCGATGCCCTTGATGGCCGGCAGGCGCAATTCCATCGGGCCCGTCGGGATCTCGACCGCCTGGGCGCCCAGTTCCAGCGCGCGGGCATAGGCCTTGTGCGCGTCCTTGACGCGGAAGGCCATGCCGCAGGCCGACGGGCCGTGTTCGGCCGCGAAGTAGGCGGCGTAGCTTTTCGGCTCGTTGTTGACGATGAAGTTGATGCCGCCCTGGCGGAACAAGGCCACGTCCTTCGAGCGGTGGGTCGCCACCTTGGTGAAGCCCAGCGCCTCGAACACCGGCTCCAGCACGCCCGGCGTGGGCGATGCGAACTCGACGAACTCGAAGCCCATCAGGCCCATCGGATTTTCAAACAGGTCTGCCATTGTCTCTTCCTTTAGTTAACTATCATTGACTCACGTTTCCGCGAACACGTCGGCCAGGAGGCCCCGCAACCACTGGTTGCCCGGATCCTGGTTGAAGCGGCGGTGCCAGAAAATATTCGTTTGCAGCGGCGGCAGGTCGAGCGGCGGCGTCGCCCACTCGAGCCCGAACGGCGCCGCCGCGCGCTCGGCCAGTTTTTGCGGCACCGTCACGACCAGGTCGCTGGTGCTGACGATATACGGCACCGCCGTGAAGTGCGGCACCCGGAACCTTGTCGTCTGCCCGACGCCGGCCCTGGCCAGCGCCGCGCTCACCCGGTCATAGGGGCTGTCCGCGGCGTCCACCAGCAGGTGCTCGGCCGCCGCGAAACGCTCCAGCGTCAGTGCCCCCTTCGCCAGCGGATGGCCTTTACGGAACATGGCCACGAACGGCTGCCTGAACAGGTGGCGCTGGTACAGCGCCTCGGACACGTCCTCGAACGGCCCAACCGCCAGGTCGACCCGCCCGCCTTCCATCTCTTCCTTCAGCGACAGCATGCCGACGCGCACCGAGCTGACCTGCACGTGGGGGCGCGAGCTGGCGGCAGCGTTCGATCAAGGTCGGCATGAAATACACTTCCCCGACGTCGGTCATGGCCAGCATGAAGCGGCGGTTGCTGGTGGCCGGATCAAAGCGGCTGCGCTGGTTCAGGGCCAGCGCCACCTGCGCCATGGCCACCCCGATCGGCTCGGCCATCTGGCTCGCCAGCGGGGTCGGCTGCATGCCGCTGGCGGTGCGCACGAACAGCTCGTCGCCGAAGCTGCGCCGCAGCCGCGCCAGCGCATTGCTCACGGCCGATTGCGACAGCCCCAGGCGCCGGGCGGCGGACGAGATCTGGCGCTCCCTGTATACCTCCTGGAACACCGAGAGCAGGTTCAGGTCTATATCGTGTGCTTCGATCATGGATTTCCCGGGCTGCCGGCTGGGCCGGCGGTTTGACACGCATTGTCCACGCCCGGGCGGTCGCCCGAACAGCAATATTTATCGCATGAATAGTCTACATTTTTCTATTCATCTCGTAAAACAAGGCGGATTATTCTAGAGTGGCGCCATCAAAGCTACCATCCACCGTCCAGGAGACCCCATGAGCCACGAACCCGGCCATCCGTCAGCCTATATGAGCGGTTTCGGCAACGAGTTCGCCACCGAAGCCCTGCCCGGCGCCCTGCCCCAGCACCGCAATTCGCCGCAGCGCGTGGCCTACGGCCTGTATGCCGAGCAGTTGTCCGGCACCGCCTTTACCGCCCCGCGCAGCCATAACCGGCGCTCCTGGCTGTACCGCATCCGTCCGGCGGCGGTGCACGGCGGCTTCGTTCCGCTTGACGCCCCGCGCCTGGTCGGCCGTTTCGACACCCCGGCGCCGCCGAACCAGCTGCGCTGGAGCCCGCTGCCGATGCCCGATGTGCCGACCGACTTCATCGACGGCTGGGTGACCATGGCCGGCAACGGCTCTGCCGAGGCGATGACCGGCTGCGCCATTCATATGTACGCGGCAAACCGCTCGATGGATGGCCGCTATTTCTACAATTCGGACGGCGAACTCCTGATCGTGCCGCAGCTTGGACGGCTGTCGATCGCGACCGAGCTGGGTCTTTTAGAGGTGGAACCGCAGGAAATCGCCGTCATCCCGCGCGGCGTGCGCTTCCAGGTGCTGCTCCCGGACGGCGAGGCGCGAGGCTATATCTGCGAGAACTTCGGCGCCCTCTTGCGCCTGCCCGACCTGGGCCCGCTCGGCTCCAACGGCCTGGCCAACCCGCGCGACTTCCTCACCCCCGCGGCGCGCTACGAGGACGTCGAGGGCGAGTTCGAGCTGGTGACGAAGTTTGGCGGCCGCCTGTGGCGCGCCCCGATCGGCCACTCGCCGCTGGACGTCGTCGCCTGGCACGGCAACTACGCCCCCTATAAATACGACCTGCGCCACTTCAATACCATCGGTTCGATCAGCTACGACCATCCGGATCCGTCGATCTTCCTGGTGCTGCAGTCGCCGTCGGACACGCCGGGCGTGGACACGATCGACTTCGTGATCTTCCCGCCGCGCTGGCTGGCGGCCGAGGACACCTTCCGTCCGCCCTGGTTCCACCGTAACGTGGCCAGCGAATTCATGGGCCTGATCCACGGCGCCTACGACGCCAAGGCCGAAGGCTTCGTGCCGGGCGGCGCCAGCATCCACAACTGCATGAGCGGGCATGGGCCGGACGCCGCCACCTTCGACAAGGCCAGCAACGCCGACACCAGCCGCCCGCACAAGGTCGGCGACACCATGGCCTTCATGTTCGAGACCCGCGCGCCCCTGGCGCCGACGGCGCAGGCGCTGGCCTCCCCCCAGCTGCAGGAGGATTACCAGCAATGCTGGGCCGGGATCCGCAAGCACTTCCGGCTGGAGCCCTGAACCGGCCGTGGACGAGCGGCGTACGCTGCGGTGTTCCCGGATTTTGTCATTTATGCCATGATTTGCGGGCAGGCCATGGTGGCCTGCCCGGACACGGCCCGGCATGACCGGTCATGGGGCAAGAGCCCAGCATGTCAGACATATTGATCATCCTCGTTCTGATCCTGTTGAACGGGGTGTTCGCGATGAGCGAACTCGCGCTCGTCTCGGCCAAGCGCATGCGCCTGGAGCGGCGCGCCGAAGAAGGCAGCCGCGGCGCCCGCACCGCCATCGCGCTGGCCGACAATCCGAGTCACTTCCTGTCCACCGTCCAGGTGGGCATCACCCTGATCGGCATCTTCACCGGCGCCTTCGGCGAAGCCTCGCTGGTGTCGCGACTGACGCCGCAGATCGAGACCGTCGGCTCCCTGGCGCCTTACGCCTACGAGATCTCGCTGTTCGTCGTGGTGCTGGGGATTACCTTTGCCTCGATCATCCTGGGCGAGTTGGTCCCGAAACGCATCGCGATGCGCCACCCGGAGACGATGGCGACCCTGATCGCCCCGCCGCTGAACATGCTGTCGGTGGTCATGTCACCGTTCGTCAAGGTGCTGTCGCTCACCACCGAGGCGATCGTGCGCCTGTTCGGCATCCACGATGCGAAAGAAGACGCGCCGACCGAGGAAGACATCGCCGGCATGTTCAAGGAAGGCACCGACGCCGGCCTGTTCGAAAAGACCGAGTACGACATCGTCTCGCGCGCCCTGCGCCTGGACGACCGCCACCTGAAGGCGCTGATGACGCCGCGGGTCGACCTGGTGATGATCGATCTCGACGCCGAGCGGCGCGACACCCTGGAGCTCATCAGCTGCCACAACTACAGCCGCTTCCCCGTGTACCGCGGCGACCGCGCCCAGATCCTGGGCTACGTGAAGGTGCGCGACCTGCTGGCGCAGTCGGTGCGCCACGGCTCGCTCGAGGCGGTCAACATCGAGCACGCGGTGTCCGAGATCCTGTTCGTGCCCGAGACCGTGAGCGCCATGGTGCTGCTCGAGCTGTTCAAGAAGCACCGCGCCGAACTGGCCCTGATCGTCGACGAGTATGGCGACATCCAGGGCATGGTCACGCTGTCCGACGTGATGAGCGCCCTGGTGGGCGACGTCACCGTGATCGGCGAAGAGAACGATCCGGACGCGGTGCAGCGCCAGGACGGCAGCTGGCTGCTCGACGGCGGCGTGGACCTCGACCGCTTCCGGGATTTAATGAATACCGACGTGCGCTTCCCGGACGAAGGCACTGGCGCGTATCATACGCTGGCCGGCTTCGTGCTGTACCAGTTCGGCTACATTCCGAAGACTTCCGAATTCTTCGAATGGGGCGGCTACCGGATCGAGGTGGTCGACATGGACGGCAACCGCATCGACCGTATCCTGGTGGCGCAGCTGGAGGCGCCGGCGCCCGTCGCCGAGGCGAGCTGATTTCGCCCGCCTCTCCCATCAGCGCGACCGCGGTCGCGTATACTCGCGCTTTTGCCAGCGCAAGGAAGCAGTATGGACGTCGTCAGGCTTGGCCCCCTCATCATTCCGTTGTCGGCCGTGCTGGTCGTGCTCGCCCTGCTGGTGGCGACCACCACGGCCGACTGGCTGCGCCGCCGGCGCGGCTTCGACGCCGGCACCGTGCTGTGGCGGATGATCGTGGCCGGCTTCGTCGCCGCGCGCGCCGTGTTCGTGCTCAAGCACCACGATATCTACGTCAAGGCGCCTATGAGCGCGCTGGACATCCGCGACGGCGGCTTCGAAGCGGTGGCCGGCCTGGTCGTCGCCTGCGTGATCGGCGCCGAACTGACCCGGCGCCGCGCCGAGCTGCGCCGCCCGCTGCTGGCCAGCGTGCTGGCCGGCGGCGCGGTCTGGATCGGCGGCCTGGTGGCGGCCCAGGCGCTGGCGCCGCCGCGTCCTCCCATGCCAGACCTGATGGTGCGCCAGCTCGATGGCAGCGAGGTCGCGCTGCGCAGCCTGGCGGGACGGCCGCTGGTGGTCAACCTGTGGGCCACCTGGTGTCCGCCCTGCCGGCGCGAGATGCCCGCCATGCAGGCGGCGCAGGCGGCCAATCCGGACATCGGCTTCGTGTTCGTCAACCAGGGCGAATCGAGTGTGGTGGTGCGGCGCTTCCTGACGACCCAGCAGCTGCGGCTGCAGAACGTCGTGATCGATCCGGCCGGCCAGCTCGCGGCGCGCACCGGCGCCGCCGGCTATCCGACCACCCTGTTCTACGGCGCCGACGGCAAGCTGCGCCTGCGCCACGTCGGCGAACTGTCGGAAGCGACCCTGCGGGACAAGCTGGCGACCTTGCGGCCCTGAACCTTCGCAGGCTATCCGCCAGCGGTGACTTGTGGTACAACATCGCGGCCACCGAGGAGATGTCTATGCAAGTCAATCCGATCCAGCTGTTCGACGCCGAATCGTCGACGTTTACCTATATCCTGGCGGCGCCGGGCAGCTACGACGCCGTCATCATCGACCCGGTCGACCGTCATTTCACGCGCGACCTGGCCCATATCGAGCGCCTCGGCTTGCGCCTGACCCACGTGCTGGAAACCCATGCCCATGCCGACCACGTGACCTCGGCCGGCCGCCTGCGCGAGCATACCGGCGCCAAGGCCTGCGTGCCGAGCGGCTGCGACATTCCGCCGGCCGAGGTGCAGCTGCAGGACGGCGACCAGATCCGCTTCGGCCTGCACGAGCACATCGCGGTGATCCACACGCCCGGCCACACTGCCGGCAGCATGTGCTATCTGTGGCGCGGCAACCTGTTCACGGGCGACACCCTGCTGATCGACGGCTGCGGGCGCACCGACTTCCAGAGCGGCAGTTCGGAACACCTGTACGACAGCGTCACCCGCAAGCTGTTCGCCCTGGACGACCACGTGCGGGTGTGGCCGGGCCACGACTACAAGGGCCAGTCGGTATCGACCATCGGCTGGGAGCGGCGCCACAATGCGCGCCTGGCCAACCGTTCGCGCGAGGATTTCGTCTCCCTGATGGCCGCGCTCGACCTGCCCCGCCCGCGGATGATGGACGTGGCCGTGCCGGCAAACCGCAACCTCGGCCTGCCGCACAGCGTGTAAAGCATTAAAAGCGCCGGGGATCGGCGCCGTGGATCAGTAGCGCCAGGTGCGCTTGGGCGTCGGTGGGCGTTTCATGACCTTCGTTTGAAACTGTTTCCAGATCAGGCCCGCCAGGGCCATCATGATCATCTTGCGCATGGTTTCTCCTTGATGGTGGTCGGCGACATGCCGTTTCCGCCAGCATAGCCTGTGCCTCTCCTTTGCGGCGCAGGTTTGCCTGGCCTAAAGGATGAAGTAAAATCCCTGTCTTTCTGGCAAGACCACGAGACGGACCATGGCCGACGGGCACAATGAACTCAAGCGCGGGCTGAAGAACCGCCACATCCAGCTGATCGCCCTCGGGGGCGCCATCGGCACCGGCCTGTTCCTCGGCATCGCTTCCACCATCCAGATGGCCGGCCCTTCGGTGCTGCTTGGCTATGCGATTGCCGGCGCGGTTGCCTTCCTGATCATGCGCCAGCTGGGCGAAATGATCGTCGACGAGCCGGTGGCCGGCTCGTTCAGCCACTTCGCCGACAAGTATTGCGGGCGCTGGGCCGGCTTCGTCTCGGGCTGGAATTACTGGGTGATGTACATCCTGGTCAGCCTGGCCGAGCTGACCGCGCTCGGCATCTACATGCAGTACTGGTTCCCGGAGCTGCCGACCTGGGTCTCGGCGCTCGGCTTCTTCGTGCTCGTCAACTGCATCAGCCTGCTCAACGTGAAGGCCTTCGGCGAGATGGAGTTCTGGTTCGCCGTGATCAAGGTGGTCGCGGTGGTCGGCATGATCGTGTTCGGCCTCTACCTGCTGATCGGCGGCGGCGCCGGTCCCGAGGCGGGCGTGGCCAATCTGTGGCAGCACGGCGGCTTCTTCCCGCACGGCGTGGCCGGCCTCGCGATGGCGATGGCGGTGATCATGTTTTCCTTCGGCGGCCTGGAACTGATCGGCATCACCGCCGCCGAGGCGGATGATCCGGCGCGCACGATCCCGCGCGCGACCAACAACGCCCTGTACCGGATCTTGATCTTCTACATCGGCGCGTTGGCCGTGCTGCTGATGCTGTACCCGTGGCAGAAGGTGGTCCTAGGGGGCAGCCCCTTCGTGCTGATCTTCCAGGCGCTCGACAGCGGCTGGGTGGCCAACGTCCTGAACCTGGTCGTGCTGACCGCCGCGCTGTCGGTGTATAACGGCTGCGTCTACGCCAACAGCCGCATGCTGTTCGGCCTGGCCGAACAGGGCAATGCGCCGGCGGCGCTGAAGTACACCAACCGGCGCGGCGTGCCGCTGGTGGCGCTGGGCGTGTCGGCCACGGCGACCGGTTCGGCGATCCTGATCAACTACTTCCTGCCGCGCGAGGCGCTGGGCATGGTCATGACCCTGGCCACGGCGGCCCTGGTGCTCAACTGGGCGATGATCTCGTGGAGCCACCTGCGCTTCCGCCGCCACAAGGACAGCCTGGGCGAGCGGGCGAGCTTCCGCAGCCCCTGGTTCCCGCTGTCGAACTACGTCTGCCTGGGCTTCGTCGCGCTGCTGCTGGTCGTGATGCTGCTCACGCCGGGCCTGCGCATCTCGGTATTCCTGATCCCGGTGTGGGTGGCCGTGCTGGCGTTCGGCTACTGGCTGCGCCAGCGCCGGGCCGCGCGTCAGGGATAGCCAGACTCCAGCAAGGCGCCGGGCCTGCTCCCGGCCGGCGGGTCCAGGATAAAGCGCGGCAAGGAAATCACCAGGCCCGAATGCGGCAGCCTGGCGTCACGCACGCCGCCGGACTGCGTCTGCCGGGCGGCGCCGCCTGCGCCAACCAGCGTGGCAAAGCCGAAGTCGCGCATCACGTTGGCGAACAGGACGGCCGACGAGTAGGTACCGGGCCCGATCCGCACCTGGATTTTTCCATCGAAGCGCAGGGGATTGTCCGGCTCGGGCTGGCGCCAGGTCGCGATCTCGCCGCGCATGGGCTTCGCGGGAGCGCCCGCCGGGGCGCGTGTCAAGCCGCGATAGGTCGAGCCTGTCCGATAGGGTCGTGTGGCAAGATAGGGCATCAGGCCATCCAGCCAGACCGCGTCGTCGCCCCCGCCATTCCTGCTGATGTCGATCACGAGGGTCGTCACGCCCTGCTCTCGGATCCGGGCGAAGGCATCGCGCGTAAAAGCGCGGAATGGCGCGGGGTCGCTCAGGCCGAAAGTGTCGACCTTCAGCACGGCGCGCCCGTCGCGGCCGATGACGAGATCGAACGGCTGCCGCGCCTCCTGTTCGAGGATGCGCGGCGGCGCCCGGCGTGCGGGCATGGCGACCGTGCGCCGCACACCCTCTTCTTCCAGCACCAGCTCGTAGCTATCAGGCGCGCCGTAGGTCTTCCAATAGAACAGCCACCAGCGCTGGCCCAGCAGATTCGCCCGGAACTGCGGTGTGTCGCCGTGCGCCATGCCCGCCAGGGTCGACACCAGCTCACCAGCGTCCACGCCATTGACGGACACGATGCGCGCCGAACTGGCTGTGTCGTCCGCCAGCAGGTGCAGTGCGCCATCCGGATCGACGCTCACCTCGACCGGAAACAGGCTGCCGCCGTCTGCCAGCCTGGCGCGCGTCTCCTTGCGCCAGTCGGGATAGCCAATAAAGAAGTGACCGTCGGCCAGCAGCGGATTGAGTGACGCCAGGCGCCGCCACGCCTGGTCGCGCGTGAGCGTTGGCGGCAGTTCTCGCGCCATCCGGTCGAGGGCCAGGTGCATGGCGCGCGTATCGGTCGAGAATGCCGGATCGGGATGCATACGGGCAATTGTGGCGCGAACGAAGGCGATATCCTCGCGGAACTCGGCGGCCGTGATGCTCACGCCCCCGGCAAGCGCCGTCGATGCGCAAGACAAGGTGAGCGCCGTCAGGGAAATGAGAAACGAGGGACGCAGATGCATTGAACACTCCGAAACGTTGCCAAAAACCTCATCAGGAATATCGGGAATACTAGCGTTGCCCAAGCCACACGGATCGATGTTTGCGACAAAACGCACTATCGTGCGATGAGCGCGGCCAAACGCGGTCCGGACGCGTATGTCCACGCGTTCGTTTAGCCGGGCCCACAACCGGGCTGCGCTGGTGTTCTATCGTCAGCGGTGCGCCTCACACTGTGCAGCGCACCCACGCCGCATGACTTGCTGCGACCGCGTCAATCCAGCCACCCTAGCTTGGACTCCGGGAAACAATCAAGAAGCACCATCCGCCTATGCTGCACAGCAATATGAAAATAGTTTCGCGCAGTTGACGTAAACGTCAACTAAAGGTCTATGATGCCTCTTGCTGCAAAACACCTCAAAAGGGAAAGCAAATATATGAGCCAGAGCAACCCTCTGTCGCTGCACGTACCGGAGCCTACCGGCCGCCCGGGCTGCAAGACTGATTTTTCGTATCTCCAGGTGAGCGCTGCCGGTTCGGTCCGGCGTCCACCGATCGATGTCGCTCCCTTGGAGACAAGCGACATCGCCCAACAAATGATCCGCGTGCTCGACGAGCACGGCAACGCCGTCGGCCCCTGGGCCGAGGAGCCCGACCGCGAGCTGTTGCGCTTCGGCCTGCGCACGATGATGAAGACCCGCATTTTTGATGCGCGCATGGTGATCGCGCAGCGCCAGAAGAAGATGTCGTTCTACATGATCTCGCTCGGCGAAGAAGCGATCGGCACCGCCCACGCCCTGGCGCTGCAGGACGGCGACATGAATTTCCCGACCTACCGCCAGCAAAGCCTGTTGATGGCGCGCCAGGTGCCCCTGGTCGACATGATCTGCCAGCTGCTGTCGAACGAGCGCGATCCGCTCAAGGGTCGCCAGCTGCCGGTGATGTACTCGGTGCGCCAGGCCGGCTTCTTCACCATTTCCGGCAACCTCGCCACCCAGTACCCGCAAGCCGTGGGCTGGGCCATGGCCTCCGCCATCAAGGGCGACACGAAAATCGCGTCGGCCTGGATCGGCGACGGCGCCACCGCGGAATCCGATTTCTCGACCGCCCTCACCTTTGCCCATGTGTACCGCGCGCCGGTCATCCTCAACGTGGTCAACAACCAGTGGGCGATCTCGAGCTTCCAGGCGATCGCCGG
>DDKG01000108.1 GCA_002339265.1 Massilia sp. UBA2604
GACGTCGACGACGTGCGCTGGGTGGCGGCCTTCGGCGCCGACTACGGCATGATTGCGGTGCGTTCCGATTCGCCCTGGCAGTCGCTGGACGACCTGTTGGACGCCCTGAAGCGCGACCCCAAGAAGGTCTTGATCGGCATGTCCGGCACCGTCGGCAGCCAGGACTGGATCAAGATGGCGTTGTTGGCGCAGATGGCCGGCATCGATCCGCGCAAGATGCGCTTCGTCGCCCTCGAGGGCGGCGGCGAGCAGTTCATCGCGATGCAGGAAAACCACGTGCAGGCGGTGTCGGGCGACACCTCCGAAGCCTTGCTGTACACCGGCGCCGGCAAGGTGCGGGTGCTGGCGGTGCTGTCCGAACAGCGCCTGCCCGGCGCGCTGGCTAATGTGAAGACCGCGCGCGAGCAGGGCTACGACGTCGTCTGGCCGGTAATCCGTGGCGTGTGGATGGGGCCGGACGTGCGCGAGGCCGACTACCGGCGCTGGGTCAAGGCTTTCGACAATATGGAGGCCAGCCCGGAATTCGCCGAGAAGCGGGCGCGGGCCGGCCTGTATCCATTCTCGCTCACCGGCGACGCATTGACCCGCTACATCAAGCAGTCGGTCGCCGGCCACCATCGCCAGGCCCGCCAGTTCAAGCTGCTGCGCGAACGCTAGGCCGGGACTTCAAGCGCGACCGCGCCTCCGTGCCGACAGGCCCAGCAGGCCCAGCATGCCGATGCCGGCCAGCGCCAGGCTCGCCGGTTCCGGCACCTCGGCAAGGCTGGCGCCGACCGTCAGGTTGTCAAGGCCTACCCAGCTGGTCAGCGCGGTCGTGCTCAGCGTGATCGACGAGATGGCGACGTCGCTGAGAAAGCCGCGGTAGCCGTCCTCGATCGATTCCGGCGTCAGGGTGGTCGTGGTGCCATCGCTGAGCGCAATGGAAATCGCCGTCCTCACGAAGTCGCCGCGGTCCTGGGTATTGAAGAAGTTGGCGCCAAGGGCGGTCACCGCCGCGCCGGTAAAGGTGATCACCAGCGGATCGGTCGAGGTGAACACGCCCAGGAAGCGGCCGTCCGAGTACAGGCCGTTCGGGCTGGACACCGTGTAGCCATACCGCCCATTTGAATAGGCGAGTTCGCCAGGCACGTCGGCGACCACGCTGTCGAAGGTTTCCGTGTATGCACCGTCCGCGACTTGCGGCAGGAAGTCGGTGGGCGAGGTATGGATCACCGCGGCGTGCGCAGGCGAGACGAGGGCGGCAGCCAGGGCGATCGGGGCGAGAAATGCTTTCATCATGCCTCCTTCCGGGATGCTGCACGGCGACGCACGCCCAGCAGGCCGGCCAGGCCGGCGCCCATCAGGCCCAGGCTGGCCGGCTCGGGCACTTCGCCCGGCGCTTCGCCGATCCAGGCGCCGACCGTCAGGTTGTCGATGCTGGCGAAATTCTCCCGGCCCGTGCTGCTGAGCGTGACGGAGGCGATGGCGACGTCGGAAACGAAGCCGCGGTAGCTGTCCTCGACCGATGTGGGGCTGAAGCGCGTGACCGTGCCGTCACTGAGCGCGATGATGATTTCGGTGGCGCGGAAGGCCAGGTCGAAACCGGTGTTGTAGAAATTGGCCCCGAACGCCGTGACGTCGGCGCCTGTAAACGAGATGGTGAACGAACTGGCGGAGGTGGACGTGCTCAGGAATTCACCGGCTCCATACAGGCCGCGCCCGGCAAAGGCCGTGTAGGCATAATCTCCTTGCGCGAAGTCCAGCGCGCGCGGCGCATCCGGGAGGACGGTGTCGAAGGTTTCGGTATAGGCGCCTTGCGCCACCAGCGGCAGGAAGGCCGCGGACGAGGTGTGGACGACTGCGGCATGGACGGGTGCGATCAGAGAGAGCGCGACTAATGCAAAAGCATGTTTCATGGTTGTCCTTTCATCGTTAACATTTGCATGCGAGGGCTGTAGGGAGCGTTCGAATGGAAGTTGCAATACAGAAAACGCCATGCCGGGATTTGACATGTATCGATAACAACGTTTGCTCCCGCCGAATGGATGCATATGCATGCGCAATCTCACCATCCAGACTGGCGAATCCGTCGGATGCTCGACAATTAAGCGTGTCAACGCCGGGTAGCGCGTATACTGTCGGTCCGTCGATCTGGCCACGCTCCGGTATTGCCTGCAAAAGAGCCGTGCGGATCCCGTATTCACGACACCAGGACAAGAAACGCAATGAACAGTGCACCGATTTCCCAGACGCTCCGCTCGCTGGTCCGTTCCCTGCCGCGCACCGGCATCACCCTCAGCGAACTGATCCAGCGCGTCGGCAACGATGGCCTGCTGATCCTGGTGACCCTGCTGACGCTGGTGTTCCTGATCCCGGTGTCGATCCCCGGCGTCAGCACCGTGTTCGGCGCCGCCATCCTGCTCATCAGCGTGAGCCGCCTGTTCGGCCGCAACCTGTGGATTCCGTCGAAGATCGAGCACCGCATGATCGGCACCCGCAAGCTGCGCCCGCTGCTGCGCAAGGCCTTGTCCTGGCTGAAGAAGCTCGAGCGGGTCAGCCGTCCGAACCGCATCCAGTGGCTGGTGGCGGGCGGCACCATGGCCTTCATCAACAACCTGGCGCTGATCCTGGGCGCCGTGCTGCTGATGATGCCGTTCGGCCTGATCCCGTTCAGCAATACCTTCCCGGCGGTGGCCATCCTGTTCCTCGCCATCGGCCTGCTGCAGCGCGACGGCCTGTGCATCCTGCTGGGCCATATCAGCAACGTCCTGACGATCCTGTATTTCGCCGTCCTGATCGGCGGCGGCGGCCTGGCCATCCGCGAGGTGTTCAACCGCTTTGCCGGCTGAGCCTGGCAAGGCGTTGATGTCTAGGAGCAACGTCGAAGCGGAAGCGTTGGCTTGTTGCAAAGCATCTTCTTCTGATAAGCTGGCCGCTTCGACGGAGAGCCCATGTTCCTGGACCATCCCACCATGACCGCGACCAATGCCGTGGCCGAGCCGGACCGCCTGGAGCGCCTGCAGCGCGTGTACGGCTACGCGACGGCGCTGGCGGACGGCTTGGGCGATGGTGGTTTCGTCGATAAAGTCACCCAGCTGCACGATCACAAGGGCACCCTGATCGTGTTCTGGCACGAACCGCCCCTGGAAGCGGAGCGGGACTATTTCACCCGCGCCTGGGCCAGCAAGGTCGGCGACGGCACCCTGAACGTCGAACATGAGTACTGACACAATGATGCTGGACGCGTCGACCATGGTCCTGGTACTGGCATTGGGCAACCTGACCCTGTGCGCGCTGCTGACCTTCTTCAATCACGGACCGACCCGTTCGCCGGCGCTGGTGCTGTGGAGCCTGTCGAAACAGATCCAGGGCGGCGCCTGGCTGCTGCTGGCCCTGGGCGACGCCGGCGTGGTGCCGGCCCCGATCGCGGTGCCGGGCGGCTATGCCTTGCTGTTCGCCGGCGTGGCGGTCGAAGGCGGCGCTTCATGGGAAGCGGCGCGCCGGCGCGCCTGGCGCACCCCGACCATGATCGTCGGCGGCTTGGCGATCCTGGCGTTCTTCGTGTGCTACCTGATCGACGAGGAAGCCTTGCGCGCCGTGGCCGCGTCGCTGCTGCTGGGCGGCTTCTATTTCTCGGGCGCGCTGGCACTCAGCTGGCGCTGGCGCGACGTCAGCCTGCTGCAGCGCTTCCTGGCCGTGGCCAGCATGGCGCTGGCCCTGGTGGTTGCCTCGCGCGGCCTGTCGGTGCTGCTGCTGCCGGGCGGCTGGGGCTGGCTCACGAGCGAGCTGATGAGCCAGCTGTCCAGCGGCGCCCTGTACCTGCTCATGCTCGGCAACGCCTTCGGGGTGCTGCTGCTGACCCGCGAACGCCTGCAGGACGCGCTCGAGCGCGCCGAGGTGATCGATCCGCTGACCGATGCACCGAACCGGCGCGGTTTCTTCCAGCTGCTGGCGCCGTGGATGGCGCTGGCGCGCCGCCCCGGCCTGCCGACCGCGCTGGTAGTGTTCGATCCGGACGGCTTCAAGCGCGTCAACGACAGCTATGGCCATCCGGCCGGCGACGTCGTGCTGCGCCAGATGGTCGAGCTGTGCCGGCGCCAGCTGCGCGACAGCGACCAGCTGGGCCGGGTGGTGGGCGTGGAGTTCGCGCTGCTGCTGCCGCGCACCAACCTCGCCGAAGCCGCGCTGGTGGCCGAACGCATCCGGGCCGCGATCGAGTCGACCCCGTTCAAGGGCGAGCGCGCGATGATCAAACTGACCGCCAGCTTCGGCGTCACCACTATCCGCCCCGAGGACAGCACCACGACGCTGTTCCAGCGCGCCGACGAGGCCTTGCAGCAGGCCAGGCAGGCGGGACGCAATCGCGTGGAGCAGGCCAGCGAGACGCTGGCCGAGGTTTGAGCGTTATCACATAGGGAAGAGCTGGCGGTGCGCCGTCACGCGCATGTCACGGGCGAGGCTTATCCTGCGGCCTGTTCAAAGGACATGGCATGCAAGCTCCACAAAGCGAATCACCTATCTATGCGGCCGTCGAGCTGGGCTCGGACAGCTTCCGCCTGCACGTCGGGCATGTCGAGGGCGGCGTGCTGCGCCTGGTCGCCACCATGGCCGAGCCGGTGCGGCTGGCCGCGACGCTCGACGAAGACGGCATGCTGTGCACGTCCGCCATGCGCCGTGCCCTGGAATGCCTGGATGGGTTCCGCAGCACGCTTGACGCCTGGCGTCCGCGGGCGGTGCGCGTGGTCGCAACCTCGGCCCTGCGCATGGCGCGCAATGCGGCGCTGTTCCTGCCGGCGGCCGGCAAGGCGCTGGGCCGGCCGATCGAGCTGATCGCCGGCGACGAGGTCGGCCGCCTGGTCTACCTGGGTGTGGCGACCACCCTCGGCGCACAGGATGCCGCGTCGCGCCTGGTGGTGGATGTCGGCAGTGGTGCGACCGAGCTGGTGCTGGGGCAGGGCGCCACCATCCGGCGCATCGAAACCTTCGCCATTGGCGCCGTGCGCCAGAGCCTGACCTTCTTTGCCGACGGCCAGCTCGACGCCGCCGCCTTCAATGCCGCGGTGCGCTCGAGCCGCAGCCGCTTCGCCGAAGCCAGGCTGGGCGCCCAGCGCTGGCAACGCGCCTATGGCGCCTGCGGCCCGGTGCGCGCGCTGGCCGAGATCGCCCGGCTGAGGGGCGAGCCGGAGGGCGTACTGACCAGATCCTGCCTCGAGCGCCTGCGCGCCGACTTCATTGAACTCGGCCACGTAACGCGGGTGCGCCTGGCCTATGCGCCGGCCGAACGCGTCTCGCACCTGCCGGGAGGGCTGGCGATCCTGATCGGATTGATGGAAGAACTCGACATCGCCGAGCTGGTCGCGGTGCAGGCCGGGCTGCGCGTGGGCGCGCTATGGGACCTGCACCAGCGCGCCGTGGCGGTGAACGCGCTAGCGAATCCGCTCGGCGTCGCCTGATTTGGAGACCGGCTGGGGAGTCACCGGTGCGACAAGGTGGGCCGTGCCCGGCGGTTCGTCGCGCAGCCAGCCGAACAGGATCGCCATCATCAGCGGGCCGACGAACAGGCCGATCACGCCCAGCGTCGAGACGCCGCCCAGCAGGCCGAACAGCACCGCCAGGAAGGGCAGGTTGACGCGCTGCCCGATCAGTTTCGGGCGGATGAATTTATCGACCAGGAACAGCTCGACCGCACCCCAGGTGAACAGGCCCAGCGCCTCGGCCGAATGGCCCTGGCCGAACAGCAGCAGCGATACCATCGTGAACGACAGCGGCGCGCCGCCCGGGATCAGGGCCAGGTAGCCGGTGATCACGCCCAGCAGCACCGGGGCTGGCGCTCCGGCCACCCAGTAGGCCACGCCCAGCACGATGCCTTCCAGGATCGCGATCGAGCCGAGGCCGAGCGCGGTGCCGCGCACCGACAGCGGCAGCACGCGCCGCAGCTTGGTGTACTGGTCGGGCAGCAGGCGCGCGCCGGCGCGGTCGATGTAGTGCATCACGCTGGAGCCGTGCACGTACAGCACGAACAGCGTGAGCATGGTGAGGAACAGGTACAGCGCGTTGGCCAGGATGGTAGAACCCCAGACGCGCGCGGTATCGGTCAGGTGCGGCATGAAGTCGCCCACCGTGGTGCGTACCAGCGCATTGAGTCCGCCCGGCACGGCGAGGTGCTCGAGCCACCACTTGACGGCGGGTTCGGCCACCAGCGGCAGGTTGGCCAGCCAGCCCGGCACCGGCACCCCGGTCTGGTTGAAACTGATGAGCATGCGCTGCAGGCTGGCCAGCTCGGTGGTGAGCGTGTGGAACAGCAGCACTGACGGCCCGACGAAGCTGACGATCAGGAGCAGCAGCATGAAGCTGGCGCTGGCCAGCGGCGCCCAGCCGCGCCGCAGCAGGCGCTGGTGCAGCGGCCAGGTGATCACCGCCAGCAGGCCGGCCCAGGCGATCGACCCAAGAAAATGTTGCAACAGATAGGCCAGGGCGATGGCGAACAGCACCGGCAGGATCAAATGAGCTTTGTTGCGCATACTGGCCCGGGTCGAATCACGTTTTCCTCAAAAAATTTCTACGTCGCGCGGAAGTCTACAGCAGAGTTGTCCGCTTGAAAGAATAATACAGGATGCATTCCCATAAAAGCGGAGTTTACAGAATGGATACTTCTGAAAAACAGAAAGCCGCCTCTATGAAGATAATATTGTGACACCGATCGGCGCTAGGGGCAGTGAGTGCGCGGTATGTACGGCGCCCTGCGGGAAGCGGCTAAATCGTTTATACTATTTGCCCTTTCGATGATGGAGCAGCACCCATGCCACGCAAGCCGGCGCCCGCGCCCATGCCCGGACCAAAAGCAGCAGCAACGCGCGCGCAGCGCCCCAGGGCGAAGAGCGCCAGCCCGAAACCGCCGGCCAAGTCGGCGACCAAGCCCGCGACCAAGCCGGTCGCCAAGGCTGCAACGGCGAGGGGCGGGATCAAGACTGCGGTCAAGTCGGCCGCCAAAGCGCTCGCGAATCCGCCGGCCAGGAAGTCTGCGGCCAAGCCCGTAGCCAGGCCGGCGGCGAAAACCGTGGAACGCGCTCCCGTCCAGGATACGCGCCCGGTGCTGGTGCGCGACAGCTTCACCATGCCCGAGCAGGAATACGCGGTGCTGCTGGAAGTCAAACAAGCCTGCTTGCGGGCCGGCATCGACGTCAAGAAGAGCGAACTGCTGCGCATCGGCGTGGCCCTGCTGGGCCAGCTCGACGTCGCCACCCTGCAGGGCGTGCTGGCGGCGCTGCCGCAGCTCAAGACCGGGCGTCCGCCGGCCCAGGGCTGAGCGCTAATGGATCGCCGACGCGCTCGTCAATTCCTTGAGTTCGCGGATCGGGATATTCGATTTCTCGTGCATCCGCAGCAGGATGGTCGCGCCGACATTCAGTTTGCGGTGGCGGATCTTGCTGATGATCGGCGGCTGCACTTCGAGTACGCGGCATAGTTCCGCGTCGTTCTTCAATTGCAAGCGCTCGATCAAGGTATCGAGCAGTTTGTTGGGCACGAAACTCGAGGGCTCAAGAGCCCGCGCTCGGTGCATCGCATCGAGCATTTCCTGTTTTTTCTGTCGTACGCTCATGTCGTTTCTCCAATATGAAAACATGATTCAAGACAGATCGACTGTTCTGGAAAGTAGCCCGGTGTTGTTCTAATCGCTTTCGCGGTGGGTCGTTGTGATATTACTACGATTATGTTGCGCACGATTCGAGAAATTTAACTAAAAATGCCCTAATTGCGCGTTTCTTCCTGGAATTTATGCTAATTTCAATCCGGAATGTGTGAGCAGCAGCACCTTGTCGGCCATGGCGGCCGCGGCATGCGAGTGGGTGACCATGATGGCGCCGGCGCCGTGGGCACGGGTCTCGTGGCGCAGCAGTTGGAGGATGCCGTCGGCCGTTTCCGGATCGAGGTTGCCGGTGGGCTCGTCCGCCAGCAGCAGGGCCGGGCGATGCACCAGGGCGCGCGCGATCGCCACCCGCTGCAGTTCTCCGCCCGAGAGCTGGCGCGGGAAGTCGTCGCCCCGTCCCTGCAAGCCGACCGCGTCCAGCATGGCGTCGACACGCGGCGCAGCACGCCCGCCGGGCTCCTTGTTGAGCAGCAGCGGCAGCGCCACGTTCTGGCGCAGCGTCAGGTGCGGCAGCACGTGGAAAGCCTGGAAGATGAAACCCATGCGGGTGCGCCGCAGGCGGGTGGCGGCATCGTCGTCCAGGCTGGACATCGGCGCGCCGTCCACGATCACCTGACCGCTGTCGGGCGCGTCGAGGCCCGCGATCAGGTTGAGCAGGGTGGACTTGCCGACGCCCGACTCGCCCATGATCGCCACGAACTCGCCGGCCTCGAACACATGCGACAGCCTGGAGAGCACCGTGCGGCCGCCGTAGGATTTGGTGAGCTGGTCGAGTTCGAGCATGCAGGTGATATCGGTCTGTCTATCGGGTTAGGGCGCGCCGCAGCGCATAGCTGGCCGCATCGACCAGCGCCACCAGCACCAGCATCGCGATCACCACGGTGGCCGCGCTGGGCATCTGGAACAGCGACAGGTGGTACTTCAGCATCTGGCCCAGGCCACCGGCCCCGACCACGCCCAGCACCGCCGCCGCGCGAATATTGTTCTCCCAGCGGTACAGCGTGTACGACAGCATCTGCGGCAACGCCTGGGGCAGCGTAGCGTACAGGAAGGCCGCCAGCGGCCGCGCGCCGTTCAGGCGCAGGGTCTGCTCGGCATGCGGCTCGACGTTTTCCAGGGCGTCAGCGAACAGGCGTCCCAGCACGCCAGCCGTGTGCGCGGCCAGCGCCATGGTGCCGGCCATCGGCCCCAGGCCGGCCAGCACCAGCAGCACCGCGGCCCACACCAGTTCGGGAATCGAGCGCAGCACGTTGAGCACCAGGCGGGTGGCGGCGCGCGCCGCGCGGCCCAGGCGCCCGGCGCCGGCCAGCGCCAGCGGCAGGCCGACGATGGCGGCGAGCAGGGTGCCGATGGCCGACATGGCCAGCGTCTCCCACAAGGCGCCCAGCGTCTTCATGAGGAAAGGGGTACTCGTCTCGGGCGGCGCGAAACCGGCCAGGAATTCGCGCGCCGAGTCGATCGCCTCGGCAGTGAAGAAGGCGCTCCACTGCAGCGGCAGCGAGGCGAAGCTGGCCACCACCAGGGCCAGCAGGCCGAGCAGGATCAGCCAGGTCCTGGGGTCGCGCGGCGGCGCCGGCGGCAACGATGGTGGCAAATGAGGCTGCGTCATCCCAGCCTCCGGCGCAGCATCTTCGACACCAGGTCGGCGCAGGCCACCAGCAGCACGAACATGATCAGCACGGTGGCCACTTCGCCGCCGGCCATCATCTTGGTCGACTCGTCCAGGCGCTGGCCCAGGCCACCCGCGCCCACAAAACCCATCACCGCCGAACCGCGGATCGCGCACTCCCAGCGGTACACGGTGTACGACACCAGTTCGGCGCTGGAATCGGGCAGGGCGCCGTACAGCAGCGCCGGCAGGCGGCCGGCGCCGTTGGCCAGCAGGACGTCGGTGGCATGGGCGTCGCTCGACTCGAGGATCTCGGCATACACCTTGGCCAGCATGCCGCTGTACGACAAGGCGATCGCCAGCACGCCGGCGGTCGGCCCCAGGCCGACGATGCGCACGAACAGCAGCGCCCACACGAGTTCGGGCACCGAGCGCAGGATCATCAAAATCCAGCGCAGGCCCTGGCGCACGAGCGCCGCGAACGGATGCACGCGGCCGGTGCCCAGGCGCGAGATCGACAGCCGTTCGGTAATCACGAAGGTGGCGGGTATCGCCACCAGCAACGCCAGCGTCAGGCCGGCGGTGGCGATGGCCACCGTCTGCCAGGTCTCGCGCAGCACCATGGCCAGGAATTCGGCATTCGTTTCCGGTACCAGGAAGTCGGATAGGAACATCCCGGCCGCGCGCAGGCTTTGCGCATCGAACAGCAGCCAGGGCTTGAATTCGGCGCCCGCCAGCAGCGGGTACAGCAAGAGAATGAAGACCACGGCCCAGGTGACGCGGGTGCGCCACGCGGGATCGCGGTGTTGAACTGCGGCGGTGTCCATCAGAAGCAGGCGCCGACGGCGATCTGGCCAGGGGTCTCGTGCAAGGTATCGGGCGCCGCCTCGACCTGCTCGTTGGCGTACAGCTCGGCGATCATGGCGTCGCTGACTTCTTCGCGCGGCGCGTCGAATACGATGCGGCCGTCGCGCAGGCCGATCAGCCGTGCGAACTGCTCGCGCGCGAGGTCGACCTGGTGCAGGCTGCACACCAGGGTGGCGTTGCGTTGTTGCGCTTCTTGGCGCAGGGTGGCCAGGGTGTGGCGCGCCAGCGCCGGGTCGAGCGCCGAGATGGGCTCGTCGACCAGCAGCGCTTCGGCATCCGACAGCAAGAGGCGCGCCAGGCCGCAGCGCTGGCGTTCGCCGCCCGACAGGCGGTCGACCCGTGCATACAGCTTGTCGCCCAGCGAAAAGCGCGCCAGCGCCGCGTGGGCGGCGGCGGGATCCTGCGGGCGCACCAGCGAAGCCAGGGCCTGCCACAGCGACCAGTGCGGCAGGCGCGCAGCCAGCACCGCCGTCACCACGCGCTGGCGCGGGGGCAGCGGCGGCGCCTGCGGCGCCAGGAACAGGCGCGAACGCAGGCGGTGGCGTTCGGACTCGCTGAGCTGCCAGGGATCCTGGCCAAGTATTTCAAGTATGCCCTCGGCCGGCCGGTGGGCGCAGGCGAGGGTGGACAGCAGGGTGGTCTTGCCGGCCCCGGAAGGGCCGATCAGGGCGACCTGCTCGCCGGCGCGGATCGTGAGGTCGAGCGCGTGCAAGGCCGGCGCGCGGCTGCCGGCCAAGTGGCGCACGGTCAGGCCGCGCAGGCGGTAGGTCGCCAAGTGTTGCTCCCCCGGATTACTTCAGCAGGCCGGCATTGCGTGCGGCGGCTTCGATCGCGCCGTAATTGGCGGTCTTGGTCGGCACGAACTTGGTGGCGCGCTGCAGTTCGAGGATCTGCTTGCCTTCGGCGGTCGAGCTGTCCAGCGCCAGGAAGGCGTCGGTGATCTTCTTCTTCAGCGCTGGATCCATGTCGGTGCGCACGGTCCAGTTGTAGTCGAAGTAGCCCGGGGTGGTGTAGAACACGCGCACTTGCTTCGGATCGACTTTTTTCGACTCGACCAGCTTTTCCCAGAC
>DDKG01000106.1 GCA_002339265.1 Massilia sp. UBA2604
GACGCCAATGATGTCGACGATGCGCTGCGAGGCGGCGTCGATGCGGCCCATGGTGCCGACCACGTCCGCCACCATGCGGCCGCCTTCGCCGGCGACGCCGGCGGCGTTGGCCGCCAGGCTGTTGGCGCGGCGCGCATGCTCGGTGTTCTGGCGCACGGTGGACGTCAGTTCTTCCATCGACGCCGCCGTTTCTTCGAGCGAGCCGGCCTGCTGTTCGGTGCGGCTAGACAAGTCCTGGTTGCCGCTGGCGATCTCGCCTGATGCGGTGGCGATGGTGGCGGTGCCGTCGCGCACCTGGCCGACGATGGCCGCGAGGCTGCCGTTCATGCGCGACAGCGCCGCCATCAGCTGGCCGACCTCGTCACCGCGCTCGAGCGCCTGGCGGCTGAACTGGCTGGTCAGGTCGCCGCCGGCCACGCGCTCGGCCACCTCGACCGCCTGGCGCAGCGGCGCCGTGATCGAGCGGCTGATGAACCAGGCGCAGGCAGCGCCCAGCAGCAGGGCGGCGCCGCCCAGCGTGAACAGGACCACGCGGGTGCTGGCATAGGATTCGAGGATCGACTGGGCGACGCCGTCGGCGGCAGTGATCTGCATGGTCGCGAACTTGTCGACCGTGGCCAGGTAGGACACGGTGCGCGGGGCCAGTCGATCGCGATAGATCTCGTCGAGCTGGGCGCGGTTGCCTTCGCGCTTGGCCTGGAACAGCGCGTCGCGCGCCGCCATATAGCCCAGGCGTTCTTCCTTGACGAGCTTGAACTGCTCGCGCACGGCGCGATTGCGCAGCGACTCCTCGATTTCCTTCTGCAGCACGTTGGAGCGGCTGGTGATCGCCTGGCGGCGCGGGCCGATCACGTCCAGGATGCCGCCGTCCGCGGCGTAATAGACGGTTTCGTTGATCGCGCTGTTGATTTCGATATTGCGGCGCCACTCGGCGACGCTGCGCTGGTTCTTGATGCTGGTATTGACCAGGCGGTGGGTCAGGTCCGCCGCCGACTGCATACGCGTCAGGGCGGTGGCGCTCAAGGCAAGCAGGAGTACGAGAACAATGGCAAAGCCGATGCCCAGGCGGGCGCCAATATTGAGTTTTTTCACGAGGGTGGTTTCCAGGCTGCGTCGTTGCAGGGCGGCCGCAGGCGCGGCCGGACCGGACTGGCGCCGCACGGATGCTCCCGCAGGGGAGGCCGCATGCAGCGCCAGAGCGAAGACCCTCAGTATAACCCGCAAAACCAGCAATTCACTTGCCGTGCGGCAAATTTGCAACATGCGTGATATCCGATGTTGCAATCAAATGCACTGCTCGAAGCCCGGGTCAGGCCGGCAAGGCGATACGCACCTGCTGCGGCTGCGGCTCGGTCCCGGCGCCGCCGCCGTGGCCAAGGCGGAAGGTGCCGACCACGGACGACAGCTGCCCGGCCTGCTCGCGCATCGCATCTGCCGCCGCCGACGCCTGCTCGACCAGGGCCGCGTTCTGCTGGGTCACGCGATCCATCTCGGCGATGGCGGTGTTCACCTGCTCGATGCCGGTGCTCTGTTCTTCGCTGGCGGCGGCGATCTCGCCCATGATCACGGTGACCTGGCGGATGCCGTCCACGATCTGTCCCATGGTGGCGCCGGCGCGCGCCACCTGCTCGGTGCCTTGCTGGACCTGGCCCACCGAATCGTCGATCAGGTCCTTGATTTCCTTCGCCGCCGCGGCGGAGCGATGCGCCAGGGTGCGTACTTCGCCGGCGACGACCGCGAAGCCACGGCCCTGTTCGCCGGCCCTGGCCGCTTCGACCGCCGCATTCAGGGCCAGGATATTGGTCTGGAATGCGATGCCGTCAATAACGCCGATGATGTCGACGATGCGCTGCGACGAAGCGTCGATGCGGCCCATCGTGCCGACCACCTCGTCAACCATCCTGCCGCCTTCGCCGGCGATGGCCGCGGCGTTGGCGGCCAGGCCGTTGGCGCGGCGCGCATGCTCGGTGTTCTGGCGTACGGTGGACGTGAGTTCTTCCATCGAGGCCGCGGTTTCTTCCAGCGAGCCGGCCTGCTGTTCGGTGCGGCTCGACAGGTCCTGGTTGCCGCTGGCGATCTCGCCGGACGCCTGCGCGATGGCCGCGCTGCCGTCGCGCACCTGGCCGACGATGGTGGCCAGGCTGGCGTTCATGCGCCCCAGCGCCTCCATCAGCTGGGCGACCTCGTCGCGGCCGTGCGCCTCGACCCGGCTGCCAAGGTCGCCGCCGGCCACGCGCTCGGCCACGTCGACAGCCTGTCGCAGCGGTGCGGTGATCGAACGGGTGATGAACCAGGCGAAGCCGGCGCCCAGGGCGACGGCGGCTACTGCGAGGACCAGCAGGATGACGCGGGTCTCGGCATAGGATGCCAGGATGGTGGTGCCGACGCCGGCGGTGGCGGTGCTCTGGCGGTTGGCGAATTCTTCCAGCGCGGCCTCGAAGGCGCGGGCGCGTGGCACGAACTGCACGCTGTAGGCCTGCTCCAGGCGCACCGGATCGCCCGCCAGCTTGGCCTCGATCACGGCTTCACGCGCGCCGTCGTAGGCGCCGCGCAGTTCCTTGGCGCGGTTCAGGAACACGCGCACTTTTTCGTTGAGCAGGTTGGCGTCGACGTCGGCCTGCAGGGCCTCGGCCTGGCGGATGGTGGCGCGCAGGCGCGGTGTCATCTGCGCCACCACCCCGGCGTCGCTCGCATGGTAGATGGCGTCGATCATGGCGTCGCTGACCTCGACCGCCTTGCGCCACTCGGACACCGTGTACTGGTTCTTGGTACTGGTGTTCACCAGGCGGTAGGTCAGGTCGCCCGCGGTCTGCATGCGGGTGAGGGCGGTGGCAGCCATGATCAGCAGCAGGGCAAGGACGACGGCGAAGGCGAGCCCCAGGCGGGCGCCTATCTTCAGGTTCTTCATTCGACAATTCTTTCTCGGTTGGTGGCATTGGCTGCCGCACCGCTCGCGTAAGGCGAGGCGAAGGCGGGGCCGAAGCATAATTACATCAATCAGGATGCGGAAACCGATAGTGTATCGCAATAATGAAGGCCATGTTGCCGTGCAGCAAAATTGGTGACAGGACGGCATCGAAGGTATCGCGCGTCGAGTCCTACAAGGAGCAAGGCCGACCTCCTATTGGCGCAGGATGAGGAACGGATAAGATGATCGTCACATCATTGAGTAATGAGGAGATCGCCATGTCGACACAGAACGAAGGCAAGGATGTGAAAGGACGCAGCTGGGATCAGGTCACCGACGGGACCACCAGCGCGGCGACCATGGGCGCCGGCTCCACCGGCGACGTTGGCGCCAGTGCCGAGCGCAAGGACCCGGCCCAGCGCCAGGGCGATGGCGCAATGCAACAAGGCGGGCAGGGCAGCCAGGCTGGCCGTACCGACGACCTGCTGGCCGGCGGCTCGAACGACGAGCAGTCCGACCAGGGCTTCCAGGGCGGTGGCAATCGCCAGTCGAGCCCTGACGGGAATAAGCAGACTGGGCGCCAAAGCGAAGCAGGCGCGGCGACTGCCGACGACGACGAGTACGACCAGGGAACGGCGCGCCGGCAGCCCTAGATGTCGGCCTCCCTCGTCAGGCGGTACAGCACGTGCTGCGCCAGGCGGTGGCCCGGCGCCAGGGCGGGGTGCTTGAAGTCCCCGCCAGGGTCACGCTGCATGCCCAGGCGTTCCATCACGTGGCGCGAGCGCAGATTGTCCGGCACCGTGAACGAGACGATCTCGTCCAGATCCAGCGCCTCGAAGCCGTGGCGCAGGCAGGCGGCGGCGGCTTCGGTTGCGTAACCCTTGCCCCAATGCGCGGCGCCGAGGCGCCAGCCGATGTCGGTGCAGGGTGCGATCGGCAGGCCGTCCGGATGTCGCTTGAGGCCGACGAAGCCGGCCAGCTCGCCGCTGTCCGCCACTTCGAGCGCCAGGTAGCCGATGCCGGTCTCGCGCTGCATCGCATTGTGAACCTGCATGAAACGCTCGACCTGCTCCATGCTCATCGGCCCGGGCAGGAATTCGAACACCCGCGGATCCTGGTTCAGCGCATGGAACGTGGCGGCGTCGTCGTCGCGCCAGGCGCGCAGCAGCAGTCTTTCGGTACGAATCACTTCCATGCCCGCCTTTCGCTGCCCAGTGGTGAAAGGCGCGATGATCTCACCTCATGCGACTGCCGACAAGCACGGAAAACGGCCGCAGGTCCCCGGCGGCCATACTGACACTCTTCGCATTTTGATAACCGACGGCAAGTTTGTGTCAAAATGTGGCCATGAACCAAGAGCTTTCCAATATGCCCGCGCTGACGCCTGCGCTGACGCGCTCCTACCGCGGACAGTCGCAGGAGCAGCGCCGTGCCGAGCGCCGCAGCCGCCTGATCGCGGGCGCCATCGCCGTCTATGGCGAGCGTGGCTACCACCAGGCGACGGTGAAGGCGGTCTGCGAGGCAGCCGGCCTGACCGAACGTTATTTCTACGAGTCCTTTGCCAACAGCGAAGCGCTGCTGATCGATTCCTATAACGCCGTCACCTATTCGGTGCTGGGCGAGATCCTGCGTGCTGGCGAGGCGGCGGGACGTGGGCAGGTAGCGCGTGCCCGCGCCATGCTGCACGCGTATTTTGCGGCCCTGCAGCGCGAACCGCAGTCGGCGCGCGTGTTCCTGGTCGAGATCCGCGGCGTGAGCCGCGCCGTGGACCAGGCTTTCGACGCGTCGCTGCGCGCCATCGGCCGCGAGGTAGCACGGGTGCTGGCGTCGGAAGCAGTGGATGATGAATTGCTGCAGGCAGGCGTGATCGGCGGCGTGATCCACATCGCCCTGCGCTGGATCGAGGACGGTTACCAGCCGGCGATCGACAGCGCGGTGGATTCGGCATTGCGCCTGGGGACGGCCTTGGCCACCCCGCCGCGCAAGCGCCGCGCGCGACCGCCAGCGGCCTGAAGAAAAGCGCCGCCCCGGACGGGACGGCGCAGCTGCTCAGATGTGCAGGGCGTGGCCGAGCGCGCGCAGCGCGGCTTCCTGCACCGCCTCGCCCAGGGTCGGGTGGGCGTGGATCGTGCGGGCGACGTCTTCCAGCAGGGCCCCCAGCTCGATCGACTGGGTAAAGCCGCCCGCCAGTTCCGACACCCCGACGCCGACTGCCTGCCAGCCCAGGATCAGGTGGTTGTCCTTGCGCGCGACCACGCGCACGAAACCATCCGTGCCCTCGATCGTCATCGCACGGCCGTTGGCGCTGAACGGGAAGCTGGCGTGGATGGCGTCGATGCCGGCGGCCTGCGCCTCGGATGGCGACATGCCGGCCACGACGATCTCGGGATCGGTGTAGCACACCGCGGGAATCGCCGCCGGCTGGAACCAGCGGCGCTTGCCGGCGATGATCTCGGCCACCATCTCGCCCTGGGCCATGGCGCGGTGGGCCAGCATCGGCTCACCGGTCAGGTCGCCGATCGCCCACACATTGCGCATCGAGGTGCGGCATTGTTCGTCGACCTTGATCGCGCGGCCGGCCATGTCGAGCATCAGGTTTTCCAGGCCCCAGCCGGTGGTGGCCGGCTTGCGGCCGACGGCCACCAGCACCTTGTCGGCTTCGAGATAGGCCTCGACGCCGGATGCGTCGCGCACTTTCACGCGCTCGCCTTCCATGCCCAGTACCGAGGTGGCCAGGCGCAGCTCCACGCCGAGGCGCTCGAGCGACTTGGCCACCGGTTTCACCAATTCGGCGTCATAGGCGGGCAGGATGCGCTCGGCCGCTTCGACCACCGTCACCTGGCTGCCCAGCTTGCGGTAGGCCGTGCCCAGCTCCAGGCCGATATAGCCGGCGCCGACCACCACCAGGCGGCGCGGCACGGCGTCTTGCGACAGCGCCTCGGTCGACGAAATCACCTTGTCGCCGAAGGGCATGAAGGGCAGCTCGACGGCCTGCGAACCGCTGGCCAGCAGCAGGTGTTCGCAGCGGATGCGCACCGTTTCCTGGCCATCGGCCTCGACTTCGACGGTCTTGCCGTCCAGGACCTTGGCCCAGCCGTGCACCATGCGCACGCCCTGTTTTTTCAGGAGGGCGCCGACGCCGCCGGTCAGGCGCTTGACGATGCCATCCTTCCAGGCCACGGTGCGTCCCAGGTCGATCTTCGGGTTCTCGACGCTGATCCCGAGCGGCGATTCCTGGGCCGCGTAGGTCGCCGCCTTGTGGTACTCGTCGGCCGCATGGATCAGCGCCTTCGACGGGATGCAGCCGATGTTCAGGCAGGTGCCGCCAGGGTTCGCGCCCTCGACCACGATGGCCGGGATGCCCAGCTGGCCGGCGCGGATGCCGGCCACGTAGCCGCCGGGACCGCCGCCGATGATCAATAAAGTGGTGTTGATCGTCTCCATCGGCTCACTCCACGAACAGGGTTGCGGGGAATTCGAGGTAGCCGCGGATCGCCTGCACGAACTGGGCCGCCACCATGCCGTCGATCACGCGGTGGTCGAACGAGGACGACAGATTCATCATCTTGCGCGCGACCATCGCGCCGTCCCTGATCACCGGACGGTCGACGATGCGGTTGACGCCGACGATGGCCACTTCCGGACGGTTGATCACCGGCGTGGTGACGATGCCGCCCAGCGCGCCGAGGCTGGTAATCGTGATGGTGGAGCCGGTCAGTTCATCGCGGGTGGCCTTGCCGGTGCGCGCGGCGTCGGCCAGGCGCGCAATCTCGGCCGCGCTCGACCACGGATCGCGCGACTCGGCGTGGCGCACCACCGGCACCATCAGGCCGTTGTCGGTCTGGGCCGCGATGCCGATATGGGCCGCGTCGTAGGTGGTCAAGAGGTTCTTGTCGTCGTCGTAGCGCGCGCTCATCATCGGATAGCTGCGCAGGGCCAGCACCACGGCGCGCATCAGCAGCGGCAGCAGGGTCAGCTTGCCGCGCTCGGCGCCATAACGGGCGTTCAGCTGCAGGCGCAGAGCCTCCAGTTCGGTGACGTCGACTTCTTCGACATAGGTGAAGTGCGGGATGTTGCGCTTGGCTTCCTGCATCTTCTCGGCGATCTTGCGGCGCAGGCCGATCACCTGGGTCGCGTGTTCGCCATGCTGCTCGGCGTAGCGTTCGTCCATGCCGCCATTCGCCGCGCCGCCGCGGTGGCCGGCCACGTGGGCGTCCAGGTCGGCGTGGGTAATGCGGCCGGCCGGGCCGCTGCCGGCCACGAACTGCAGCTCGACGCCCAGGTCCCAGGCGCGCTGGCGCACGGCTGGCGGCGCCAGTGGCTTTTCGCCCTCGGCGCGCAGTTGCGGCGCGCCTTTCGATACAGGCGCAGGACGTGCGGCCGGAGCGGCCCTCGAGACCGGCGCAGGCGCAGGAGCAGGGGCAACTTCGGGCGCGGAAGCCTCGTTGGCTGCCACGGCTTCGAGCTGCGGCTCGGCCACTTCCTCGGCCGGCGCAGTGGCGGCGGCCGTCTTGACCGGCTCCTGGCTGGCCTTGGCCGCGCCGTTGTCCTTCAGGTTGCCGGCGCCCGCGACTTCGAGGCGGATCAGTTCCGCGCCCACGGCCAGCGATTGGCCGATCGCGCCACCCAGACTGGTGATGGTGCCCGCGACTGGCGACGGGATCTCGACCGTCGCCTTGTCGGTCATGACGTCGGCCAGCACCTGGTCTTCCTTGACCGTGTCGCCTGGTTGAACGTGCCAGGCCACGACTTCGACTTCGGCGATGCCTTCGCCGAGGTCGGGCATCTTGATGACGTGAATACCCATTGAATCAACCCTCCATCACGCGTTTCAGGGCAGCGCCGACACGGTCGGGCCCCGGGAAATAAGCCCATTCCTGCGCATGCGGATACGGGGTGTCCCAGCCGGCGACGCGCCCGATCGGCGCCTCCAGCTGGTAGAAGCAGTGTTCCTGCACCAGCGCCGCCAGTTCGGCGCCGAAGCCGCTGGTCTGCGTCGCTTCGTGCACGATCACGCAGCGGCCGGTCTTCTTGACCGAGTCGACGATGGTGTCGAGGTCGAGCGGCCAGATGCTGCGCAGGTCGATCACCTCGGCGTCGACGCCGGATTCGCGCGCCGCCGCTTCGGCGACCCAGACCATGGTGCCGTAGGCCAGCACGGTGACGTCGTTGCCGGGGCGGACGATGGCGGCCTTGTCCAGGTCGACGGTGTAGTAGCCGGTGGGGACGTCGCCCTTCGGATGGCCGGACCAGGGCACGACCGGACGGTCGTGGTGGCCGTCGAACGGGCCATTGTAAAGACGCTTGGGTTCCAGGAAGATCACCGGATCGTCGTTCTCGATCGAGGCGATCAAGAGGCCCTTGGCGTCGTAGGGGTTCGAGGGCATCACGGTGCGCAGGCCGCACACGTGGGTGAAGAAGGCCTCGGGGCTTTGGCTGTGGGTCTGGCCGCCATAGATGCCGCCGCCGCAGGGCATGCGGATCACCATCGACGAGGTGAACTCGCCGGCCGAGCGGTAGCGCAGGCGCGCCGCCTCGGACACGATCTGGTCGGTCGCCGGATAAAAATAGTCGGCGAACTGGATCTCGACTACCGGGCGCAGGCCATAGGCGGCCATGCCGACCGCGGTGCCGACGATGCCGCCTTCCGAGATCGGGGCGTCGAACACGCGCGACTTGCCGTATTTCGCTTGAAGTCCGTCAGTGACGCGGAACACGCCGCCAAAGTAGCCAACGTCCTGGCCATACACCACGACGTTGTTGTCGCGTTCCATCATCACGTCCATGGCCGAGCGCAGGGCCTGGATCATGGTCATCGCCATCGTTGGCGTTTCTTTTGGTTGATCGTCTCGTGCCATGCTCATACTCCCAACTGCTGACGCTGACGGCGCAGGTGCTCCGGCATGTCTTTATAAACGTCCTCGAACATGGTCGCGGCGCTCGGTGCGCGCTCGTCGCCCAGGATGCCGAAGCTTTCGGCTTCCTTCTGCGCGGCCAGCACTTCGGCTTCGAGTTCGGCCTGCACGGCCTCGTGCTCCGCATCCGACCAGCAGCCCAGGTTGGTCAGGTATTGGCGCAGGCGGGCGATCGGGTCGCCCAGTGGGAAGCGGGCATAGTCGTCGGCCGGGCGGTAGCGGGCCGGATCGTCCGAGGTCGAGTGCGGGCCGGCGCGGTAGGTAACCCATTCGATGAGGGTCGGTCCGAGGTTGCTGCGTGCCCGTTCGGCGGCCCAGCGCGAGACCGACAAGACGGCCAGGAAATCGTTGCCGTCGACGCGCAGCGAGGCGATGCCGCTGCCGATGCCGCGGGTGGCGAAGGTCACGCTCTCGCCACCGGCGATCGCCTGGAAGCTCGAGATCGCCCACTGGTTGTTGACCACGTTGAGGATGACCGGCGCGCGGTACACATGGGCAAAGGTGAGGGCGGTCGAGAAATCGGATTC
>DDKG01000109.1 GCA_002339265.1 Massilia sp. UBA2604
AGGTGGTGTTCGCAGTGGCTGTAGACCGGGATGCCGCGCACCACGATCAGTTCATTGTATTCCTCGGCGCCATCCTCGAACGCCTTGAGCACTTCCACCGGATCCTGGTTGTAGCCCGAGGTCCAGTGTTTCCAGGCTTTCGCGACGCGCGCCGGCGTTTCGACCAGGCCCGGACGTTCCGGGTTTTCGCCCAGGCTGGTCAGCAGACGACGCCAGTCGTGTTCGGTGAAAGCTTCTTTGTCAGACATGGTGCACCTTAAAAAAACGATAGCCGCAAGTATATAGGGAAGCACTGGAGCCGGCTGGCGGCCGCCCTATTCTTGAGCAAAATTAAATCCGGTATGACACAGATGACTTAGCGTTGAGCGTGGTTCCAGCCTGGGAGAGCGCTATGTTCGGCAGCACGGTTCTGGAAGTCGCCATCGGCCTGGCATTTTGCTATGGCACCCTGGCGCTGGTCGTCACCACTTTGCAAGAGGCCCTGGCGGCGGCCTTCCAGCTGCGCGCCGGCATGCTGCAAGACGCCGTCAAGCGCATGCTGAACGATCCCCGCTTCGACGGCATGGCGCGGGTGCTGTATGGGCATCCGCTGGTCAACCCGCGCGTCGGCGCGTACGACCCCGGCGCACGCCTGCCCGCCAGGCTGCGGCCATCCTACATCGAACCGGCCAACTTCGCGATCGCGCTGGTCGACGCCATCCGGGGCCAGGGCTCGCTCGAGGCCGGCATCGCCGCCGTTCCCGATCCCCAGCTGCAGCGCACGCTGCAAACCCTGTACCTGCAGGCGGGCGGCGACCTGCAGCGTTTCCAGGCGGCCCTCGCCGGCTGGTTCGACAGCGCCATGGAGCGCCTGTCGGGCGTCTACAAACGCAGACAGCTGCTGATCTCGTTCCTGGTCTCGCTGCTGTTGACGATCCTGTTCAACATCGACAGCATCCACCTGTTCCAGACCCTGTGGCAGCATCCCGCCATGGCGGCCCACATCACCGCCGTGCCGGACGGACTGGACGCCGACGTGATGGCCCAGCTGTGGGTACTGCCGATCGGCTGGCAAGCCTTTCCGCCGGTGTTCGATGCCCAGTTCGCACTGCAGGCCTCGGGCTGGCTGGTCACCGCCAGCACCACCCTGTTCGGTGCGCCATTCTGGTTCGACATCCTGCAGCGCGCGATCAACCTGCGCAGCACCGGCGCCAAGCCGGCCCCGATCAATGTCGAGCAGGCCATGGCGCCAGCGCCAGCCGCCGGCCCGGATGGCGTGACCGTGGTGGTGGCGCCGGTCCGGCCCTGAGCCTGCCTGCCGGGACGCGGTGTTAATTGCCGGGCGGGCGGTGGGCGTCCACCAGGACGCTCGAGATCGACATCTGCGGCACCCGCTCCGGCCATTCGTCGCCGGGGCCGAACCAGCGCGCTTCGGCGATCTCGCTGGTGTCGACCCGGATCTCGCCCTCGAGGTAGTCGGCCGTGAAGGCCAGCATCAGCGAGTGCGGGAACGGCCATGACTGGCTGGCGAAGTAGCGCAGGTTGTGCACGCGCAGACCGACCTCTTCGAACACCTCGCGGTGGATCGCTTCCTCGATCGACTCGCCTGCTTCCAGAAAACCGGCCAGCGGCACGAAGCGTTGCGTCGCATGCTGCAGGTGCTTGGCCAGCAGCACCGAGTCGCCCTTGCGGATCAGCACCATCATGGCCGGCGAGATGCGCGGATAGGCCATGTGGCCGCAATTGACGCACTTGAAGCAGCGCTCGCCGACGGCCAGCACGGTGCCGCTGCCGCACACGCCGCAGAAGCGGTGGGTGCGCGCCCACTCGGCCACCTGCGCCGCGCGTCCCGCGACGCCCACCAGCGCCTCGTCGATCACCCCGAACAGCGCGCGCAGGCCGCGCCAGGCGTGGCCAGGCGGCAGCACGGGTTCCAGGTCGAACCAGCCGGCCTGGCAATAGCGCCCGTCCAGCAAGCCCAGCGGCTGCAATGTATCGGGCGCCACGCCCATGCGATCCAGGGCCGCCGCGTCCGGCAATGCCGGCCCGTCCTCGCGCACCAGCAGCTGTCCCTTGTGGAACAGGAAGTTCAGGGGTTCCGGGTCGGGATGCGGCGCGAACAGCGGCGTGAAGGAGGCGGGCGTCTGGAGCATGGTCGAGGGGATGGTGACGGGATCTACCGATGATACCGCCTTTCCCGGCAACGTTCAGGCGCCGGCCCCGGCGCGGGCGGCACGGCCGGTTGCCGAATTCGCCGCGCAGCGCGCGAACTAATCCTGAACGGCCGCGCTCAAAGAATGGCTGACCACCGCACGCTGCCCGCTGCTTTCGATCCGGCATGCGACACCGGCTTTCGCCCCCGGTGCTCAACCCACTGATCCGCCGCTGCGCTAACCAGGAGAAGACGATGGACGATACCCCCGTTGTGCTCGGCATAAACCGCGACCGGCACGCGAGCGTCTGCCTCATGCACGGTTCACACGTGCAATGGGCAATCCAGAAAGAACGCCTCACGCGCCACAAGCACCACGCCGGAGAACCGGACGACATCGACGCGTTCTACCTGCCCCACCTGTCCGGGCTCGAACGTCCGCTCGACGTACTGGTCGAATGCCATGCGTCCGGCGCGGGGGCCAGCGAGGGGGCCAGCGAGGCGGCAGGCGACATGGCCGGCGACGACGGCGACCGCGCGCTCGTCTTCGCCCGTGGCGCGCGGCGCGCCCGCATCCCGCGCCACCTGGCGCAGGTGGTCGGCGCCTTCCACCCGTCTCCCTTCCGCGAGGCGGCGGTGATGGTCGTGGGCGGCCAGGGCAGCATGGACGCCGACGGGCGGCGCGAAGTCGCCTCCTGCCATCGCGTCGACCGCGAACGCATCGTCCGCATCGGCCAGCAACTGCGGGGAGATGGCGACCGGCACGCCGCCGGACTCGGCATGTTCTACGCCAGGCTCACCCAGGTCCTGTTCCCGGGCCAGGGCAACGAGGGCAAGGTGACCGACCTGTCGCCCTACGGCGATCCGCACGCGCTCGGCCTGCCGCCCCTGGCGGTCGAAGGCATGCAGGTCGCCATCCCGCATGCCTGGCCGGTGCTGCTCGAAGAAGCCGAGCGCTTCCGCTTCGGCTCGCCCAAGGCCAGCTTCACCGACTGCGCCAACCTGGCGGCGGCCGGCCAGCGCGCCTTCGAAGAAGCGCTGCTGGCGCTGGCCCGCTGGCTGCACGGGCGCACCGGCCTGGACGACCTGTGCCTCACCGGCGGCGCCGCCCTCAACGGCGCGGCCAATGCACGCCTGCTGCGCGAGGGCCCGTTCCGGCGCGTGTTCGTGCCGCCGGCGCCGGGCGCGGCCGGCGCCGCCCTCGGCTGCGCCATCCACGGCCTGCTCGCGCTGGCCGGCCGCAGCGCCGACTTCCGCTGGACCCATGATTATCTCGGCCCGGCGCCCCAGCTGGCCGACATCGAGGCAGCGCTCGACGGCGCGGGCGACCTGATCGTCGAGCATCCGCGCGGGCGCGACGCGCTGTGCGCGCGCATGCTCGACCTGCTGTGTTCGGGGCGGGTCGTCGGCCTGTACCAGGGCCGCAGCGAGTTCGGCCCGCGCGGGCTGGGCCACCGCAGCATCCTGGCCGATCCACGGCGCGAGCGCATGCGCGACTGGATCAACGTCCGCGTCAAGGAACGCGAATGGTTCCGTCCCTTCGCCCCGATGGTGGCCGAAGAACGCGCATCCCAGTATTTCGACCTGCAGGCGCCGTCGCCCTTCATGCAGTTCGCGGTGCCGGTGCGCAGCAGCGTGATGCCGCTGCTGGCGGCGGTCACCCACGTCGACGGCAGCGCGCGCCTGCAGACGGTCGGCCCCAGCGACGATCCGGTGCTGCGCGCCCTGCTGGCCGGCTTCGAAGTGCGCACCGGGGTGCCGGTGCTGCTGGGCACTTCCTTGTGCGGCAGGCACGAGCCCCTGGTCGAGACGCCGCAAGAAGCGGTCGCCGCCTTCCGGCGCCTGCCGCTGCACGGCCTGGCCATGCCGCCCTACCTCGTCATGAAGCGCCACGAACCCGGGCTGCCGGCATGATCCGCGGCTACCCACACCATGCCAGCATCTGGCCCGGCGAGCGCCTGCAGCTGCACGTGTCGACCGACCGGCCGCGCTTTCGCGCCGCGCTCTACCGCTGGGGCGACGGCTTCGAGCCCGTCATGCGCAGCGACTGGCTGCCCGGCAAGCATGTCCTTGATGCCGGCCCGGCCGACGACTGGCACTGGCCCGACTATTCGCTGGCGCTGGGGCCGTCCCTGCGCTCCGGCGTCTACCTGGCCCAGCTCGAAGACGCCGGCCCGCGCCCGCCGCGGCTCGAGCAGGATGCCGGCGCGGCCCTGTTCGTGGTGCGGGCCGCACCCGACGCCGGGCCCCCGCCCGCGATTCATGATAAAAGCGGCCCGGACGCCGGCCGCCGCCCCGCGCGGCGCCTGTTGTACAAGCTGCCGCTGGCCACTTACCACGCCTACAACCGCAGCGGTGGCGATGGCTATTACCCGACTGCGCAGGGCGCCGGGATGCCGCTTGGGGCGCGCGTCTCGCTGCGCAGGCCCGGCGGCGGCATCGGCGGCCCCGTGTGGGGCGCGCCCGACCATTATGACTGCCGCTCGCCGCGCCAGACCTTCGCCCACTGGGACGCCCGCTTCGTGCGCTGGCTCGAGCGCAGCGGCTATGCGGTCGACTACTGCACCGATCTCGACATCCATGCCGATCCCGCCCTGCTCGGCCGCTACCGCCTGCTGGTTGGGGCCGGCCATGACGAATACTGGACCGAGGCGCGCCGCGACGCCGTCGAAGCCTTCGTCGAAGGCGGCGGCAACGTCGCCTTCTTCGGGGGCAAGCTGTGCTGGTGGCGCATCCAGCTGGTCGACGGCGGCACGGCCCTGGCCTGTCGCCAGGACGGGCCACAGGATGCGCACGACCACTGGTGGCAGCCGCACGGCGCCGCGCGGCCAGAAGACAGCCTGAGCGGCGCCAGCTACCGTCACGGCGGCGGCTGGCGCGACGGCCCGCGCCAGACCGGCGGATTCCGGGTCCAGGACGCCAGCCATTGGGTATTCGCCGGCACCGGACTGGCGCAGGGCGAGCGCTTCGGCCACGACACCTGGCCGCCGCTGGCCGGCCATGCCTGCGACGGCGCGCCGCTCGCCGCCTTCGACCACGACAGCGGCAAGGCGACCCTGTCCGCCTGGTGCGACCGCGCCGGCACGCCGCACGGCTACCAGGTGCTGGCGGCCTGCCACCTCGACCGCCACTGGCAGGATCTTCCGCCGCGCGAGCGGCACGCCGCCCGCGAAGGCATCCACGCCGCCACCCTGGGCATCTACCAGCGCGGCGGCACCGTGTTCTCGGCCGGCACCACCGACTGGGCGCAAGTCATCGACGGGCCGCGCGACCGCCGCGTCGAACGCATCACGCGCAATGTGCTCGACCGTTTGCTGGCCTGACGTACTGGTCTGACGTGCTGGCCTGACATGCTGACATGAAGCGCTACCGTGCGGCGCCGTGCAGGGCAGGACGCAGGCAGAAGCAAGGCAACGAGATGGAACATCGGCGAACGACAAGAATTCGCGACGATGAAAAACGATTGAGAGGAGAAAGCCATGCTCAGGCGACCTTTGCTGCATCGTCTCCCGGTCCAGTCCGTCGTGGTGTTCCGCGCCCTGCACCTGGGCGACATGCTGTGTGCGGTCCCGGCCTTGCGCGCCCTGCGCACCGCGCTGCCCAAGGCCCGGATTTCCCTGGTCGGCCTGCCCTGGGCGGCGCAGTTCGTCCACCGCTTCGCCGCCTACCTCGATGAATTCCTGCCGTTCCCGGGCCACCCCCTGCTGCCCGAGCAAACCGTGCACCATGACGACCTGCCCCCTTTCTATGCGACGGTCTGCGCGCGCGAATTCAGTCTGGCCGTGCAACTGCACGGCAGCGGCGACATCGCGAACCACATCGTCTCCGGCTTCGGGGCGGGCGCGATGGCGGGCCACTGCTGCGGCAAGCCGATGGTGACCGACAAGACCGTCCTCGTTCCCGCTCCCGAAACCGGCGCCGAGCCTGAACGGCTGCTGCACCTGGTCGGGCAACTCGGGGCGCCGGTGGCCGGCACCCACCTCGAGTTCCCGATCCTGCGCGAAGACGAGGACGAGCTTGCCGCCAGCGGCCTGGCGGCAGGGCTCGAACCGGGCAGCTATATCTGCGTGCACCCGGGCGCGCGCCAGCGCGACACCTGCTGGCCGCCGGAACGCTTCGCCAGGGTGGCCGACCGGCTGGCCGACGAATTCGGCATGCGCATCGTCCTGACCGGATCGGCGGACGAGGCGCCGCTCGCGCAAACGGTCGCCGACCGCATGCATGCGCCCGCCGTCATCGCCGCCGCGCCGATCTCGATCGGCGCCATGGCGGCCCTGATGAGCCGCGCGCGCCTGCTGATCTGCAACGACACCGGGGTCTCGCACATCGCGGCCGGACTGGGGCTGAACAGCGTGGTCATCTTCAGCAAGGCCGACATTGCGCGCCGGGCGCCGCTCGACCGCCTGCGCCACCGCTGCATCTGGGATCCCGGCGCCGAGCGCCCCACCGTCGTGCTGCAGCATGCGCGCACCTTGCTCACCGGCGCCGAACCCAGCAGGCAACGGGCCGCGGGAATGTGGCCCTATTGGTAACAATGCCGGCCACGCACAAGATATTGAACAGGCAATGACCCGGTATCGTGCCAGCATCTGACACTGCCCGTTGCCCTTTCAGGTTATGTTGCACGGCTTGCTAGGCATTCGACCTGCTGACCGGCATTCGCAAGACTCTTGCCGACGAGCCGAGCAGTTCATTTGTCGATGAAGCCCGCGAAATATCATGGCCACCACAAAACGTTGTATTCGCGCCCTGAATCTCACCAATTCCCACACGGCAAACACTATTTTCGTCCAGAATATCTGGATCAATTCGACATCCTCATCGTCATGGACAAACTGTCATCACTGGTCGGTCGCCACTCGTTCAATGCACGCATCTTCTATAACGGGATGTTTTGCGAAGGCAATCAATTTACAGAAGACGGGATATCCGGACAGCTGCACGTGGTACGCGCCGGTTGCGTCGACTTCATCCATGACGATGGCTCGGTCATCCATATCACCGAGCCCAGCCTGCTGTTCTATCCGCGCGGCGCCAGCCACCGGCTGCAGGTGCAACCGAACCACAGCGCCAGCCTGCTGTGCGCGCACATCGTGTTCCAGGACGGAATGAGCAATCCTCTGGCGCGCATCCTGCCGCAGTGCCTGGTGCTGCCGCTGAGCGAGATCGCCGGACTGCAATCGACGCTCGACCTGCTCTTCGACGAGGCCGCCCGCAGCGAACCGGGACGCGAAGTGATCCTGGACCGCCTGTGCGACGTCCTCCTGATCCAGATCATCCGCCGCGAGTTCGATAGTGGCAGGCTGTCGGTGGGCTTGCTGGCGGGGCTGTCCGACCGCCAGTTGTCGCTGGCGCTGGCCGCCATCCACGAGCGGCCCCATGAACCCTGGAGCCTGCAGTCGCTGGCCCAGGTCGCCTGCATGTCGCGCGCCGCCTTCACCGAACGCTTCCGCGACGTGATGGGCGTTCCGCCTGGCGAATACCTGACGCGCTGGCGCATCGGCGTCGGCAGCCGCCTGCTGCGCCAGGGCATGCCGGTCAAGCAGGTCAGCAGCCGCGCCGGCTACACCAGTCCCTCCACGTTCACGCGCGCCTTCACCACGATGATGGGCGCCTCGCCGCGCGAGTGGCTCAAGCAGGCGGCCAACTAATAAAAAACGCAGACGCCCTTACGGATGCGTCTGCGTTATGAATTCCTGCAAGGCGGCGCTCGAGGCCGCCATCGTCGCTTACTTCAGCAGGCGGGTGCGGCACGCCACCATGGCGATCACCAGGGACAGGCCGCCCACGTAGGCGATGGCTGCCTGCATGCCGACGAAGTGGGCGACGGCGCCGATTGCCGGCGGACCCATCAGGCTACCGCTGTAGGCCATGCTGGCCACCGCTGCCAGGGCAGCCGGGCCCTGCGCGCCGGCGGCGCTGAACACGAACGGGAACACCAGGGCCAGGCCGACGCCGGCGATCGCGAAGCCGCCCAGGGCGACGTAGGCGTTCGGCGCCAGCACCGCGAAGAACAGGCCCGATGCGGCAACCAGCGCGCCCAGGGTCACCAGGCGCTTGGCGCCGTAGCGTTCTTTCATCTTGTCGCCGACCATGCGCGACATCAGCATCATCACCGAGAACGAAGACAGTGCCAGCGGCGCCAGGCCGTCCGACGCGCCGAAGTGCTCTTTCAGGAACAGGCCGCTCCAGTCGGCGATGCTGCCTTCGGCCATCGAGCCGAAGAAACCGAGCAGACCCAGCAGGACCAGCGGACCGCGCGGCAGCGCGAACTTCTTCTTCTCGACGGTGGCGCCGGCTTCATCCGCTTCCAGCAGGTTGACGGCGAGCCACAGCACCACGGCCAGCGGACCGGCGAGCATCAGGAAGTGGGTGGCCGGTGCGATCTTCATGCTGGCCATCAGGCTGCCCAGGGTAGCGCCGACCAGGCCGCCGGCGCAGGCCAAGCCGTGCAGGCGCGACATTTCCGACTTGCCGCTCTGCTTTTCGCGGCGGGCGGCGGCCGAGTTCATGGCGACGTCGAAGGTGCTGGCCGTGATGCCCAGCATCAGGACTGCCATCATCAGGCGCGACACGTCCGGCGCCATGCCGATCGAGACCAGCACGCACAGCAGGGCCAGGCCCGCGATCATGATGGTCTTGCGCGCGCCGAAACGGCCCATCAGGAAGGACGAGATCGGGTACGAGATCACGGCGCCGAGGCCGCCGCACAGCAGCACCATCGACAGCGCCGCGTGCGACACATTGACGCCGGCGGCCAGGGCCGGGATGCGGCCGGCCCACGAGCCCATGATCAGGCCGAACAGCGCGAACACGACCGGCAGCGAGAACAGCTGGGCTTGTACGAGTACGGAAGAAGAACGACGTGGAACAGAAACGGTAGTTTGCATGGAAGCCGCGAATTGTTAAATTTCTTGAGATGTAAAGTAATTGCCAGAGTGCTTTTTACAGCCCGGACGCGTCTGAAATATTTACGTCAGGAAGCTGATGGACGGCAATTCTAAACACCTTTTTTCGCTTTGGTTTTCCGTACGGAAAAATATTTGAGGTCGTTGTATTGCGCTGACGCAAAGATGACAACTTACTTGCTGGACACATATCGAAACCTGACCGTTCGATAGGCTTTGCATACGGAGAAGGGTGGATTTAACAGCAGATGTAACCATTTATTGCTGAGTCACTCGACATGCAGTCGACGCTCAGTATTTTTTGCATTGCAGCAATTTCACTCGAAAACGGAGAGCTTTTCGCGCCCAGGAACGTATCCGTCGAGCCAGAACAAGCACTGCCGCGACCAGTCCGCGTTCGTGATCTCCGGTCATAGACACTTGCACATCCCAGCCACAAAAGTATTCCTCCAATTGTTAAATCCGCCTGCACCGACGACACTGATTCGCAAGGGGATGACAGGCGATAAAAAAGGGCCGCCCTCGGGCGGCCCAACAGGGAGCAGCAAACTTTACTTGGCCAGGTGTTTTTTCAGTTCGGTGCCGGCCTGCAGCACTTGCGAACGCACGCCCGGCACGGTGGCCAGCGGATTGAGCAGGCCGAAGTCGTGGATCATGCCGTTGTAGCGAGTGACGGTCACGTCGACGCCGGCCTGGTCCAGCTTGCGGCCATAGGCTTCGCCTTCGTCACGCAGCACGTCGTTCTCGGCTGTCTGGATCAGCGCCGGCGGCAGGCCCTTCAGTTGCGGCAGGGTGGCTTGCAGCGGCGAGGCATAGATCTCCTTGCGCTTGGCGGCGTCCTTCGTATAGCTGTCCCAGAACCACTTCATCATATTGCGGGTCAAGAAGTGTCCTTCTGCAAACTGCTTGTACGAACCGGTCTCGAAGTTGGCGTCGGTCACCGGCCACATCAGCACCTGGTAGCGCAATTTCGGTCCACCTTTATCCTTGAGCATCAGGGTCAGCGCGGCCGCCATATTGCCACCGACGCTATTGCCCGCCACTGCCAGGCGGCTGCCGTCGATATTCAGTTCCTTGCCATGTTCCGCCACCCACTTGGTCGCGGCATAGATCTCGTTGATCGCCACGCCGTAGCCGGCTTCCGGCGAGCGGGTATAGTCGACGAACACCGCCACCGCACCCGAGCTCTCGACCACGTCGCGCACCAGGCGTTCGTGGGTCGGGTAGTCGCCCAGCACCCAGCCGCCGCCGTGGATGAACATGAAGGCGGGAAGCTCACCCTTGACGCCGGCGGGACGCACGATCTTCAGCTTGATCTGCTTGCCGTCGACGGTGATCACCTTGTCCGACACATCGGCCTTGGGCAAGTTCACCTTGACGCTTTTTTGCGCGCCTTCCAGCACCTTACGGGCGTCGGCTGGCGACAGCTGCTCGATCGGCTTGCCGCCGCCGGAGTTGAGCGCGGTCAGGAATTCGGCGGTACGGCGTTCGACGGTCGGGGCGATATCGGCGGCCGCGGCGGCGCCGTAGGTCAGGGCCAGGGATGCGGCGACAAGGGCTTTGCTCAGGGTGTTCATGGTGCTTCCTTTCTTGTTGGGTTCTGGAATGGCGGGGCCATCTGCGACATTAGCAGTGCGCCGCGCGCCTTCATTGCATAAACGGATCATTTGGTGGTAGCGGCGATCAGGTGATTATATCCACGATTAGATCGCGCACTACCTATTCATTATGGCTAGTTGCACATTCACCCGGTTTGCCCGGGCGAGCAGCGCATCACACCAGTTGCAGGGTCACATCGATATTGCCGCGGGTCGCGTTCGAGTACGGGCAGACGATATGGGCCCGGTCGACCAGCGTTTGCGCTTCGTCGGCCGGCACGCCCGGCAGACTGATCTTCAGGGTGACTTCGATGCCGAAGCCGGTCGGGATCGGTCCGATGCCGACGCTGCCCTCCACCGACACGTCCGGGGAGATTTTCAGCTTGTCGCGGGCGGCGACAAATTTCATGGCGCCCAGGAAGCAGGCCGAGTAGCCGGCTGCGAACAGCTGTTCGGGGTTTGTGCCTTCAAGGCCATTGCCGCCCAGTTCTTTCGGGGTGGTCAGTTTCACGTCCAGCACGCCGTCCGAGGAAACGGCGCGGCCTTCGCGGCCGCCGGTGGCTTTGGCGCTTGCACGGTAGAGAACTTTGTCGATTGCCATGATGAAACTCCTTGTCGTCGTCGGCGGCGCTTGCCGCCCAGTTTAATTAAATTGCGATTTAATAGCGCACTATATAAATAATTGCTGCCTTGGCCCGCCGACTCGTTTGCTTGTCCGTTCGGCGTTTCCATGGAAAGCATATTACATAGCTCGCGATTTAATTGCAAGCGATTAGTGTTACAAGATGTAACTGCCTGCCTTGCGCAGAAGATCAAAGCAGTCGGACGGATTCCCTGACGATCAGACTCAACTGAGGCACCTCGCCCTCCGGCTGCTCGTGCGCCAGCATCGCCAGCATCCGGCGTCCGATGCCGATCCCGGCGTCGTACAGCGGCTGGCGCACCGTGGTCAGGGGTGGCGTCGTATACATCGAGCTTTCCAGGTCGTCGAAGCCGACGAGAGAGATGTCTTCCGGCACCCGGATATTGCGCCGGTACAGCGCCAGCCGCGCCCCATACGCCGTCAGGTCGTTGGCGGCGAAGATCGCGGTGAAGCGCTGGTTCGTCGCCAGCAGCCCGTTCAGCGCCATCAAGCCGCCGGACTCGCTGAAGTCGCCCGCCACCACCAGCCGCGGATCGGCCTCGATCCGATGCTTGGCCAGGGTGTCGTGGTAGCCGGCCAGGCGCGCCCGCGCGTCGCGGTGGTCGTCCGGGCCGGTGATGTGGGCGATGCGGCGGTGGCCTTGCGCGATCAGGTATTCCACCGCCTCGCAGGCGCCGCGGTAGTTGTCGAGGCAAAAGCCGTGGGTCCGCGCGCCCTGGACGTCGCGGCCGAAGGCGACGATCGGCACCCGCTTCGAGAAATCGAGGATCTGCTGGTCGCTCATGTTCCCGGTCAGGATCGCCACGCCGTCGACGCGGCGCCCGATCAGGAGCTCGACCCGCTCGGCCTCTTCGTCGGCATGCCAGTGCCCGCTCATGATCAGGAGCGCGTAGCCGGACGCCTTGACCGCATCCTCGATGCCGACCATGGCGCGGTTGAAGTAGCCGCTCTCGAGCGACTGGGTCAGCACGCCGATGGTGCGGGTGCTGCCGATCTTGAGGCTTTGCGCCAGGCGGTTCGGCTTGTAGTTCAGTTCATCGATGACGCGCTCGATGGTGCGGCGCTTGTCCTCGGACACCTTGGCGGTGCCGTTCAGGAAGCGCGAAACGGTGGCGGGAGAGACGCCGGCAGCGGTGGCGACCTGGTACAGGGTGCTGGTGCTGCTCTCGACGTTTTTCATGAAGCTTTCCGGAATCCAAGGCAGTTTGTTGCTTGAAGTATATCACCGATACTCACCCGGAAAGGATGGAAAGCGCGACATCATGAAAATCTTTCATAGAAATGCCGTCGTTGAGATGCAACAAACCCGGCGAGCGTTTTCACAAATTCTAATTGACATTTTTTTACGGATGAAACTACTATGAAACCGTTTTCAGAATTGATGAAATCGATTTCTCATCAATCCATGTGTTAGCGCTCTCAGCGCCGCGATTCATCCATAAAACAATACTCGGAGACAAGCAATGACCAAGACTACGCCCGCGGGGGCCGCAGTGCGCACCTCGTCGTCCACCCCCATCCGTCTCGCCATCCTGACCCTGCTGGCCGGCATCGGCAGCGCCCAGGCCCAGTCGGCGTCCGATCCGGCCTCTCCTGCCGCGGCGACACCGCCGACCGTCGCCGACAACGGCCAGATCGCCGAGGTGAAGGTTACCGCCACCAAGCGTTCGACCTCGCTGCAGCGCACCCCGATCGCGGTCACCGCGCTCAACGCCGCCACCCTGCAGGACAACCACGTGCAGACCATGCTCGACGTGGTGGCGCTGGTGCCCGGCTTCCAGGCCACGGCCCAGGGCGACCACGGCGTCACCACTATGACCCTGCGCGGCATCGGCAACGACAGCGCCAAGACCGAATACGCCGACCCCGAAGTCGCGTCCTTCGTCGACAACGTCTATTCGCCGCGCGCCGAAGGCGCCACCGCCCTGCTGTTCGACGTCGAGGGCATCGAGGTGCTGCGCGGCCCGCAGGGCACGCTGTGGGGCCGCAACTCCACCGTCGGCGCGGTCAACATCCAGACCGTCAAGCCGGAACTGAACAGCCGCGCGGGCTACCTCGAAGGCGGCATCGGCGACTACAACCGCCTGGGCGTGCGCGGCGCGGTCAATATCCCGGTCTCGGAGAACGCGGCGCTGCGCTTCGCCGTGGTGCACGAGCGCCACGACGGCTACGTCGACTACCAGCGCTTCAAGAACCCGTCGGTCGAGTCGCAGCGCGCGGCCTACCTGGCGTCCGGCGCCGACCCTGCCGGCTTCCGCCCGATCAACCCGAACATCTTCGCCTCGGGCGGCGACAAGTACAGCGCCCAGGACCAGAGCGCGGCGCGCCTGTCGCTGCTGTGGCAACTAGCGCCCAACGTGCGCTGGGACATCGCCTACGAAAAATTCATCGACCGCGGCACCCCGAGCGCCAACCTGATGCAGGTTCCGCGCGCCGGCGAGAAGCACTGGTCGACGCTGTCCGACAGCGCCCCATGGATCAACCGCGACAGCCATAACGTGCGCAGCCGCGTGAGCTGGGACATCAGCCCCGACATGGCGCTGCAGTACGTGGCCGGCTGGTCCAAGTACAGCGGCGACATGCGCTTCGACCAGGATGGCGGCACCGTCGTCCCGACCTCGATCACCACCGGCGGCATCTACCAGGAACACACCACGGTCGACTCCAACTACAAGAGCCATAGCCACGAGCTGCTGCTGCAGTCGACCGGCACCCGCACCGTCGACTGGCAGGTCGGCGCCTACTATGGCAACGAGAAGAACGACATCCGCTTCGACATCGCCGGCATGAAGGGCACCCCGGACGGCGGCGTCAACTGGCAGGGCTCCTTCATCCAGCCGAAGCAGACCGTGGACACCTCGGCCGTGTTCGGCCAGGCCACCTGGAACATCACCGACGCCTGGCACCTGACCGGCGGCGTGCGCTATACCCACGACAAGCGCGAGCACATCGGCGGCCGCGGCTACACCTGGGGCTACGACGCCAGCGCGCCGCAGCTGCCGCTCAACCCGCACATCGATCCGCGCGACCCGGCCAACGGCTATGTCGAAGGCGTGCCGAACGACGGCCGCTACAGCGACAACAAGGCCACCGGCCTGGTGCGCCTGAACTACGACATCGACCGCAACAATATGGTCTATGCCAGCGTGTCGACCGGCTACAAGTCGGGCGGCGTACAGGACCGCGGCCTGCCCTACCAGCCGGAGACGCTGACCAACTACGAGATCGGTTCGAAGAGCACCTTCCTGGACGGCGCCCTGCGCATCAACAATGCGCTGTTCTACATGGACTTCAAGGACTTCCAGTTCAATTCGCCGGTCAGCTTCCCGGACGGCAGCCGCGGCCTGGCCATCGAGAACGCCGATGGCGCCGAGGTGTACGGACTGGAAACCGAGATCGCGGCCCGCGTCGCCAGGGATGGCCGCCTGTCGATCTCGCTGGCCGTCCTCGACACCAAGCTCGGTCGCCTGATCGCCGGTTCGAACGACTATGCGCTGCCGCCATGCACGGTCGATCCGCGCATCTCGAACTGCCTCGACGTCACCGGTCACAAGCTGCCGCACGCGCCGACCTTCTCGACCACGGTCCAGTACCAGCACACCTTCCGCCTGGCTAATGGCGGCAGCGTGATCCCGCGCATCACCGCGCGCTACGAGGACGAGGTGCGCCTGAGCGTGTTCGACCTGGGACCGGAAGACCGCCAGAAGGCCTATGCCAGCGCCGACGTCGGCCTGCGCTACCAGCAGGACAAATGGTGGGTCGACGCGTTCGTCCGCAACGTGAGCGACAAGAAGATCAAGACCAGCGCCTTCAACGGCTTCGGCCCATGGCTGGCGCAGTACAAGCCGCCGCGCACCGTCGGCATCAACACCGGCTTCGATTTCTAAGCCGCAGCACGGCAGGCCCGTTTCCGCGGGCCTGCTTTTTTGTTTTCACGCGGGTTCGCCCCAAGATTCGAAAATTCCATGACCAAGAGCCCCAACTTCGACTTCAACAACGACTTCCCATCCGACTTCACCTGGGGCGTGGCCACCAGTTCCTTCCAGATCGAAGGCGCGCACGACGTCGACGGCAAGGGCCCGTCGATCTGGGACACCTTCTGCAAGGACAAGGCGAACATCAAGGACGGCAGCGACGGCACCGTCGCCTGCGACCACTACCACCGCTACCGCGAGGACGTCGACATCATGGCCTCGCTGGGCGTGGACGCCTACCGCTTCTCGCTGGCCTGGGCCCGCGTCCAGCCGGATGGCAAGGGCGCCTGGAACGAGGCCGGCTTCGGCTTCTACGACCGCCTGCTCGACGCGCTGGCGGAAAAGAACAT
>DDKG01000110.1:0-2175 GCA_002339265.1 Massilia sp. UBA2604
TTCGGCATCAACGCCAATGGCTCCGGCGCCACCGCCGACGGCGTCGAGATCACCACCAGCTGGCGACCGCTCCAGGGCCTGCGCCTGTCGGCCAACGGCGCCTGGAACAACGCGCGCCTGGACGACGACACCGACCTGGAACTGGTCGGCGGCTACAAGGGCGACCGCCTGCCGTTCTCGCCGCGGTACACGGCGGCGCTGCTGGCCGACTACCGCTGGACCATCGGCGACACCACCCCGGCCTTCGCCGGCGCCTCGGTGCGGCGCATGGCGGGCCAGGACGCCAGCTTCGATACGGTCTACCGCCCGGCCAACGGCCGCCAGCGCGAAATCCCGTCGTACAACGTGGTCGACGCCTATGCCGGGGTCGAACTCGGCAACTGGACGGTCGAGGTCTTCGGCAAGAACCTGGGCAATAGCGACGGCAAGCTCTCGACGGCCGAGTACATGCCGAACGGGATGTTCGCCTATCCGAACGGCGCGCTCGGCACCGGCGTAATAGCGCCGCGCACCGTCGGCTTCACCCTGACCCGGGAGTATTGATGCCTTCAGCACTGGAAAACAAGGCCGTCGGCCGCTGCCTGCTGTTCCTCGGCGACGTCACCGAACCGGGTTTCGCCAAGACCGCCTTCGGCCTGCGCGACTGGGCGCGCGAGCGCTGCGTGGGCGAGCTGCGCCTGCCGCAAGCCACCGTCTCGGCCGGCCTGCCGCAGCTCAGTTGCGAAGAGGCGGCGGCGCGCGGCGCCAGCGCGCTGGTGATCGGCGTGGCGGCGCCGGGCGGCGGCATCCCCGACGCCTGGGTGCCGGCCCTGGCGGCCGCGCTCGACGCGGGGCTGGACATCGTCTCGGGCATGCACGTGCGGCTCGACGCCCTGCCCGCCCTGCGCGAAGCGGCGGCGCGGAGCAGCCGGCGCCTGGTCGACGTGCGCACGCCGCCGGCCGGGATCCCGATCGCGACCGGCCGGCCGCGCAGCGGGCGCCGCATCCTGACGGTCGGCACCGATTGCGCGCTGGGCAAGAAGTACACGGCGCTGGCCATCAGCCGCGGCCTGGCCGCGCGCGGCCTTGACGTGAGTTTTCGCGCCACCGGCCAGACCGGCATCATGATCGCCGGCGGCGGCATGCCGATCGACGCCGTGGTCTCGGACTTCGTGGCCGGCGCCGCCGAGATCCTCAGTCCCGCCGCCGCGCCCGGCCACATCGACGTGATCGAGGGCCAGGGTTCGCTGTTCCACCCCGCCTTCGCCGGCGTCTCGCTGGGCCTCTTGCACGGCAGCCAGCCCGATATGTTCGTGGTCTGCCACGATCCGCGCCGCACTCACCTGCTCGGCTATCCCGCGTCAAGCCTGCCGTCGATCGAGACCGTGGTCAATGAGACCATCGCGCTGGGCCGGGTGACCAATCCCGCGATCCGCTGCGTGGGCGTGGCCCTCAATACCGGCGGCATGGACCATGCCGCGGCCGAGGCCGAAATTGCTGCGTACGCCGCGCGCTTGCCGTATCCTGTGGCCGATCCGATGCGGGGCGGTCCCGCCTTCGAACGCCTGCTCGACGCCTGCCAGGAGAACCCATGAAATACGCTCTATCCTTGTTGCTGGCCCTCGCCTGCGCGCCCGTGCTGGCGGCGCCGCCCGCCGGATTCGAGGCCCGCGCCGAGCTGCTACGCCAGCGCATCGGCGTGCCAGGCCTGGCGATCGCGATCGTCGAAGACGGCAAGACCACGCTGGCGCGCGGCTTCGGCGTGCGCCAGCTCGGCGCGTCGGCCGCCGTCGATGGCGACACCCTGTTCCCCACCGGGTCCACCGGCAAGGCGATCACGGTGGCGGCGCTGGCCACGCTGGTGGATGCCGGCAAAATCAAGTGGGACGACAAGGTGATCGAACACCTGCCGGGCTTCCAGATGTACGACCCGTGGGTGACGCGCGAGATCACGATCCGCGACCTGCTGACCCACCGCAGCGGCCTTGGCTACGGCGCCGGCGACCTGCTGTTCGTCCCGCGCAGCAAGCTCTCGCGCGCCGAGACCGTGCACCGGGTGCGCTACCTGAAGCCGGCGACCAGCTTTCGCAGCACCTATGCCTATTCGAACCTGATGTACGTGGTGGCCGGCCAGCTGATCGAGCAGGTCAGCGGCAAGACCTGGGAAGAGTACACCCGCGAGCACGTGCTGCGCCC
>DDKG01000110.1:2334-5712 GCA_002339265.1 Massilia sp. UBA2604
CGGCGGCCTGCGCGGCGCCGGCGACCAGGTGCGGCTCGACGAGCGCGACGACCTGGGACGCAACGCGGCCCCGGCCGGCGGCGTCGCCAGCAGCGCCAACGACCTGGCGCGCTGGCTGCACACCCTGCTCGGCGCCGGCGCGACACCCGAAGGCACGCGCGTGTTCAGCGCGAAGGCGCACGAACAGATGTGGCTTCCCTCCATGCCGATGCCCAGCGGCCCGCTGCCGCCCGAGCTGAAACTGCTCGAGTCGAAGCTGTCCAGTTATGGCCTGGGCTGGGACCTGATGGACTACCGCGGCGCGCGCATGATCTGGCATGGCGGCGCGGTGTTCGGCTTCGGCACCGCCGTGGTGCTGCTGCCCGAGCAGAACGTGGGCTTCGCCATCGCCATCAACAGCGAAGATGGTGAGCTGGTGCGCGGCCTGATGTACGAACTGGCCGACCACTACCTGGGCAAGCCGCAGGCCGACTGGCCGGCGACCTTCCAGGCCTACAAGGCCAAGAAGGTGAAGCAGGGTCTCGAACTCCTGAAGGCAAAGCAGGCCACGCCGGTGAAATCGACGCCGTCGCTGCCGCCCGCGAGCCTGGTCGGCGCCTACACCGATCCGTGGTACGGCAAGCTCGTCATCTCCGAGGAAAAGAACGGCCTGCGGGTCGACTTCACCTCGACCCAGCGCATGGCGGGCCGCCTCGAGCACTGGCAGTACGACACCTGGATCACCCGCTTCGACGATCATGCCCTGGAGCCGGCCTACCTCAGCTTCGCCTTCGACAAGGACGGCAAGGTGCAGAGCATCAAGCTGGCGCCGGTGTCGCCAATCGCCGATTTCAGCTGGGATTACGCGGACCTGAACTTCACCCCGATCAAGGCGCCTGAATGAAAACATCCACAACTACCGCCCTCGCCCTCCTGTTCACGCTCGCCGGCTGCGCCGCGCCAGGCAGCGCGCCGCCGGTGGACGGCACCCACCGCCGCCTGCTCACGCTCGACGCCCACCTCGACACGCCGGTGCATTTCGGCCGCGCGGGCTGGGCCTTCGGCGCGCGCCACGACACGTCCGTCGAGGTGGCCCAGGTCGACCTGGGACGCATGCGCGAAGGCAGCCTCGATGGCGGCTTCTTCGCCATCTTCACCGACCAGGGGCCCTTGACGCCGGAGGGTTATGCGGCGGCGCGCGAGCATGCGCTGGCGCGCTCGCAGCTGATCGACGCAACGCTGGCGCGCCATGCCGACCGGATCGGCATCGCCACCACGGCTGCCCAGGCACGCAGCTTGGACGCCGCCGGCAAGCTGGTCGCGTTCAAGAGCATCGAGAACAGCTATCCGCTCGGCGCCGGCGCCGCGGCGATGGCGGCGCTGGCCGACTTCCAGCGCCAGGGCGTGCGCCTGGTCGGCATCGTCCACAGCAAGAACAACCAGTTCGCCGATTCGTCGACCGACAAGCCGGCCTGGAACGGCCTGTCGCCGCTGGGCCGCGACTGGGTGCGCGAGATGAACCGGCTGGGCATGGTGATCGACGCCAGCCACGCCTCGGACGCCTCGGTCGACCAGATGCTGGCCTTGTCCACCACCCCGCTGCTGCTGTCGCACTCGAATTCGCGCACCAGCTTCGACCATCCGCGCAATATCGACGACGCCCGCATCCGCAGGATCGCGGCCGGCGGCGGCGCGATCTGCGCCTCCACCATCTACCTGAGCGAATTGAAAATGGGCCCGCAGCGCGCGGCGCTGTTCGACCGGCTCGAACACATCGGCAAGCTGGCGCCGCCGGACCAGGCAGCGCTGAGCCGCGAGTGGCTGGCGCTGGACGCGGTCGAACCCTTGTGGCAGACCAGCTTCGAACAGTACATCGCCTCGCTCAAGCACCTGATCGCGGTGGCCGGCATCGATCACGTGTGCATGGGCGCCGATTTCGACGGCGGCGGCGGCTTGCGCGGGCTGGACAACGTGGCCCATCTGCCGCGCATCACCCAGCGCCTGAAGGCGGACGGCATGTCGGACGCTGACCTGCAAAAGCTCTGGAGCGGCAACCTGCTGCGGGTGCTGGAGGCGGTCGAAAAACGATCAAACCTGTAACCACTTGTCGAAAATTTGTTAAATAATGAGCGACACCATATATATGATGGCAGCATAAATCCGTACCCGAATTATATTGATTAAAAAATAACTCTAATATGTAAGTAATATTGATTCATAACATCCGTACATTATTTCGTTTCCCGTTCGCAACATCGGAGGCCTAAACACCACTTTTGGGTTTCCCTGGGTCAGCTACAACGTGTACTTTTGACCGGGCTCAAACGCGTTTTCTAACGTCACACGCCTGGATTTAACAAGTCAAGCCGGCCTTTTGTTCTCGGAACTGGAAACCATGAAAATCAAAGATCTCAACATCGGCGTTCGCCTCGGCGCCGCCTTTGCCGTCATCCTCGCCATGATGGTCGTCATGCTGGGCACCGCCCTCTGGCAGCTGAACCACATCACCAACGCCAAGGAAGAAATGGCGTCGGCCACCGAGAAAGCCAAGCTGGCCCAGGAAATGCGCGCCGGCATCATCACCAACGCCGTCAGCACGGTGGCGAAGATCAAGGCCATCGATCCGGTCGACGAGCAGTCCTACGAAGAGGGCATGAAGGCGATCAGCAAGCGCGCCGGCGAGCTGCAAAAAATCTTCCAGGAGGTGATCGTCAGCGACGGCGGCAAGGTGCTGCTGGCGGCGCTGGTCGAACAGCGCGCCAAGTACAGCGCGGTGCGCAACCAGGCCTACAAGATGAAGACCGAACTCGGCGCCGGCAATCCGGAACTGCTGGCCTTCCTCGACACCAAGGTCATGCCCGAGATGCGTGGCTATACCGAGGCCGCCGGCAAGCTCGCCGACTTCCAGGAAAAGATGGCCGCAGACGCCAATGCGAGCATCGACGCCATCAGCGCCTCGGTGCAGCGCACCCTGACGATGCTCGGCGCCGCCGCGATCGTCATTGGCGCCGCCTTCGGCTGGCTGCTCACCCGCAGCATCACCCAGCCGCTGGCGCGCGCCGTCGGACTGGCCCAGCAAGTGGCGTCGGGCGACCTGACCGCCGACATCCACGTCGATTCGCGCGACGAACTCGGCACCCTGACGGCGGCGCTCAAGACCATGAACGAGAGCCTGCTCAAGACCGTCACCGCGGTGCGCGCCGGCACCGAGACCATCGTCACCGCCTCGCAGGAAATCGCCTCGGGCAACCTCGACCTGTCGTCGCGCACCGAGCAGCAGGCCAGCTCGCTCGAAGAAACCGCGTCGTCGATGGAAGAGCTGACCGGCACCGTGCGCCAGAACGCCGACAACGCGCGCCAGGCCAATGTGCTGGCCAAGAACGCGTCGCAGATCGCCTC
>DDKG01000381.1:0-2007 GCA_002339265.1 Massilia sp. UBA2604
GTGCACGCGCTCCGCGGACTCGAGGGTATTCATCAACAACATCGTGATCGTCATCGGACCGACGCCGCCCGGCACCGGAGTGATGTGCGATGCCACCTCGGACACGCCCGCGAAATCGACGTCGCCGCATAACTTGCCCGCGTCGTCACGGTTCATGCCGACGTCGATCACGATCGCGCCCGGCTTGACCATGTCGGCGGTGAGGGTATTGCGGCGGCCGACGGCGGCCACGATCACGTCGGCCTGGCGGGTGTGGTAGCCCAGGTCCGGCGTTGCGCTATGGCAGATGGTGACGGTGGCGTTGGCTTGCAAGAGCAACAGGGCCATCGGCTTGCCGACGGTATTCGAGCGGCCGATCACCACTGCGTGCTTGCCGCGCAGGTCGATGCCGGTGGTCTCGATCAGCTTCATGCAGCCGTACGGCGTGCAGGGGCGAAAGCCCGGCAGGTTGGCAACCAGCTCGCCGGCCGACAGCACCGAATAGCCGTCGACGTCCTTGGCGGTCGAGATGGCCTCGATGACTTTCGATGGGTCGATGTGCTTGGGCAGCGGCATCTGCACCAGGATGCCGTGGATGGCAGGGTCGACGTTCAATGCTGCAATGCGGTCGAGCAGGGCTTGCTCGGAGAGGTCGGCCTCGTATTTCTCGAGCACCGAATGAAAGCCCACGTCGCCGCAGGCCTTCACCTTGTTGCGCACATAGACCTGGCTGGCCGGGTCTTCGCCGACCAGGATCACGGCCAGGCCGGGCTGCTTGCCGGCGGCGGTGAGTTTGGCGGCGCGCGCGGCGATATCTTCGCGCAGTTGTTTGGAAAGGAGAACTCCGTCGATCAGTTGTGCAGGCATGGTGAAGGCTCGTCGCTGGGCAAAAACAGAATTATACGACCCACGCATGCAATCTCCTCCGTTCAGCCTATAAATGCCCCGTTTTTCGCCGTTTTACAGGCGCTTCGGTATACGATGTTCGTTAATCGAAAGTGCAGTGTTTCCCTATGAAAATTGTGCACTTGCAGCATACGATTCCATATAGTGAAATGCCATACCGTAATTTGAAAATGCCAAAATCCACTGGTAGAATCCGTGGGTTTATCAAAAAGATAGTCTGAAATTTCACCACTCGCCGCCAGCCTGCGCAGGGACCGGGTCGGGGCGCACCACTTAGGAGACGCATGACATGTCAGCTCAACTCGACCAGTTGACCGCGCAAGCCGCCAATGATCCGGACGCGATCGAGACCAAGGAATGGCTCGATGCACTGGAAGCGGTGATCGAACATGAGGGGACCGAACGCGCCCATTACCTGATGGAGCGCCTGGTCGACCTGGCGCGCCGTCGCGGCGCCCACGTTCCGTTCTCGGCCAATACTGCCTACGTGAACACCATCCCGGCCCACCTGAACCAGAATTCGCCGGGCAACCTCGAATACGAAGAGCGCCTGCGCTCGTGGATGCGCTGGAACGCGATGGCGATGGTCGTCAAGGCCAACCGCGCCGATGGCGACCTGGGCGGCCACATCTCCTCCTTCGCCTCGCTGGCGAACATGCTGGGCACCGGCTTCAACCACTTCTGGCACGCCCCGACCGAAGACCACGGCGGCGACCTGCTGTACATCCAGGGTCACTCGTCGCCGGGCATCTACGCGCGCGCCTTCCTCGAAGGCCGCCTGTCCGAAGAACAGCTGCTGAACTTCCGCCGCGAAGTCGACGGCAAGGGCCTGTCGTCGTACCCGCACCCGAAACTGATGCCGGACTTCTGGCAGTTCCCGACCGTGTCGATGGGCCTGGGCCCGCTGATGGCGATCTACCAGGCGCGCTTCCTGAAGTACCTGCACGCACGCGGCATCGCCAAGACCGACAACCGCAAGGTCTGGGTCTTCTGCGGCGACGGCGAGATGGACGAGCCGGAATCGATGGGCGCGATCGGCATGGCCGCGCGCGAGCAGCTGGACAACCTGGTCATGGTCGTCAACTGCAACCTGCAGCGCCTGGACGGTCCGGTGCGCGGCAA
>DDKG01000381.1:2151-3018 GCA_002339265.1 Massilia sp. UBA2604
CAGGACAAGGAAGGCATCCTGCAGCGCGTGATGATGGAAACCGTCGACGGCGAATACCAGAACTACAAGGCCAAGGACGGCGCCTACGTGCGCAAGCACTTCTTCGGCAAGCATCCGAAGCTGCTCGAGATGGTGTCGAAGATGAGCGACGACGACATCTGGCGCCTGACCCGCGGCGGCCACGATCCGCACAAGATCTACGCCGCGTTCAAGAACGCGCAAGAGAACAAGGGCACCCCGACCGTCCTGCTGGTCAAGACCGTCAAGGGCTTCGGCATGGGCAAGTCGGGCGAGGCGCGCAACACCGCCCACCAGACCAAGAAGCTGGACGACCAGGCGATCCGCGACATGCGCGACCGCTTCAACATCGCCATCCCTGACGACCAGCTGGCCGAGATCCCGTTCTTCAAGCCGGCCGACGACGCTCCCGAGATGGTGTACCTGCACGAGCGCCGCAAGGCCCTGGGCGGCTACCTGCCGCAGCGCCGCGAGAAGGCGGACGAGCAGCTGGTGGTGCCGAAGCTGGAAACCTTCAAGGGCGTGCTCGAGCCGACCGCGGAAGGCCGCGAAATCTCGACCACCCAGTCGTACGTACGCGTGATCACCAGCCTGCTGAAGGACGAGAGCATCGGCCAGCGCATCGTGCCGATCCTGGTCGACGAGTCGCGTACCTTCGGCATGGAAGGCCTGTTCCGCCAGATCGGCATCTTCAACCAGCAAGGCCAGTTGTACGAGCCGGTCGACCGCGACCAGGTGATGTACTACCGTGAAGACAAGGCAGGCCAGATCCTGCAAGAAGGCATCAACGAAGCGGGCGGCATGAGCTCGTGGATCGCTGCGGCGACCTCGTACTCGTCGAACAACCGC
>DDKG01000381.1:3200-6203 GCA_002339265.1 Massilia sp. UBA2604
CGTGCCGAACTGCCTGCCGTATGACCCGACCTTCGGCCACGAAGTCGCCGTCATCATCCAGGACGGCCTGCGCCGCATGGTGGAAGAACAGGAAGACGTGTTCTACTACATCACCATCATGAACGAGAACTACCCGCATCCAGGCCTGAAGCCGGGCCAGGAAGAGGGCATCCTGAAGGGCATGTACCTGCTGCAGGAAGGCGACAAGGAAGCTTCGAACCGCGTGCAACTGATCGGCTGCGGCACCATCCTGCGCGAGTCGATGTTCGCCGCCGAACTGCTGAAGAACGACTGGGGCATCGCCGCCGACGTGTGGTCGGCGCCTTCGCTGACCCTGCTGGCGCGCGACGGCCAGGACGCCGAGCGCTGGAACATGGTCAACCCGGAGCAGCCGCAGCGCGTGCCGTACGTGACCGAGCTGATGCAGAATACGAGCGGCCCGATCGTCGCGACCACCGACTACATGCGCATGTTCGCCGAGCAGATTCGCGCCTTCATGCCGAAGGACCGCACCTATAAAGTGCTGGGCACCGACGGCTTCGGCCGCTCGGATTCGCGCGTCAAGCTGCGCGAGTTCTTCGAAGTGAACCGCTACTACGTCACGGTCGCCGCCCTGCGCGCCCTGGCCGACGAAGGCAAGATCGACCGCGCCATCGTGTCGCAGGCGATCGCCAAGTACGGCATCGACCAGAACAAGCCGAATCCGGTGACCCAGTAATGCTCTGGTGACCCGTCGTCCCCGGGCGAACGCCGCACTCGGCGGGGACCCAAGTTTCTCCAAGTCGCCACTGCATTGAGGTAAGTGGCAACTCTGGCAGACTTGGGTTCCCACCTGCGCGGGAACGACGGTCTCCAAGCCAACGAAAAATAACGGAGCTAACACTATGAGCATTGTGGAAGTCAAAGTCCCCGATATCGGCGACTTCAAGGAAGTCGAAGTCATCGAACTGATGGTCAAGCCGGGCGACACCATCAAGGTCGACCAGTCGCTGGTGACCGTCGAATCGGACAAGGCGAGCATGGAGATTCCATCGAGCCATGCCGGCGTCGTGAAAGAAATCAAAGTGAACGTGGGCGACAAGGTCGCCATGGGTTCGCTGGTGCTGCTGCTCGAGGAAGCAGGCGGCGCTGAAGCGCCTGCTGCCGCTCCTGCCGCCGCGCCGGCCGCCGCCGAGAAGCCTGCAGAAAAGCCTGCCGAAGCACCAGCCGCTGCCGCCCCTGCGGCGTCTGGCGGCCCGGTCGACGTGACCGTGCCGGACATCGGCGACTTCAAGGAAGTCGAAGTCATCGAGCTGATGGTCAAGGTCGGCGACACGATCAAGGTCGACCAGTCGCTGATCACGGTCGAATCGGACAAGGCCAGCATGGAGATCCCGTCGAGCCATGCCGGCGTGGTCAAGGAATTGAAAGTGAAAGTGGGCGACAAGGTTGCCAAGGGTTCGCTGGTGCTGGTCGTGGAAGCGACCGGTGGCGCGCCTGCCGCAGCCGCGCCCGCAGCCGCACCGGAAAAGGCCGCCGCGCCAGCACCTGCTGCAGCGCCGGCGCCTGCCGCCGCGCCGGCACCGGCCGCTGCGCCAGCCGCCGCACCAGCCGCACCAGGCGTCACCGGCTCCAAAGCCCACGCCTCGCCATCGATCCGCAAGTTCGCACGCGAACTGGGCGTCGACCTGGGCCGCGTGCCGGGCACCGGTCCGAAAGGCCGCATCACCCAGCAGGACGTGCAGAATTTCGTCAAGGGCGTGATGGCTGCGCCAGCCGCAGCACCAGCAAAAGCAGGTGGCAGCGGCGTTGGTCTGGACCTGCTGCCATGGCCGTCGCTCGACTTCTCGAAGTTCGGTCCGACCGAAACCGTGCCGCTGTCGCGCATCAAGAAGATCTCGGGCCCGAACCTGCATCGCAACTGGGTCATGATCCCGCACGTGACGCACTTCGACGAAGCCGACGTGACCGACCTGGAACAGTTCCGCGTCGATTCGAACGCCGCGCTGGCCAAGCAGAAATCAAACGTCAAGCTGACCATGCTGGCCTTCGTGATCAAGGCGAGCGTCGCGGCACTGAAGAAGTTCCCGCAATTTAACGCGTCGCTGTCGGAAGACGGTGCGGCCCTGATCACCAAGCAGTACTACAACATCGGCTTCGCGGCCGACACCCCGAACGGCCTGGTGGTCCCGGTCGTGAAGGATGCCGACAAGAAGACCATCTCGCAGATCGCCACCGAAATGGGCGAGCTCTCGGGCCTGGCGCGCGAAGGCAAGCTGCCGCCGACCGCGATGCAGGGCGCGACCTTCACCATCTCGTCGCTGGGCGGTATCGGCGGCACCAACTTCACGCCGATCATCAACGCGCCGGAACTGGCGATCCTGGGCCTGTCCAAGTCGGCGATGAAGCCGGTGTGGGACGGTTCGAGCTTCCAGCCGCGCCTGATGCTGCCGATGTCGCTGTCGTACGACCACCGCGTGATCGATGGCGCCGGCGCCGCGCGCTTCGCCGCGTACCTGGCCGACGTGCTGGCCGACCTGCGCAAGACCCTTCTGTGATTGGAGCGCACTGATGAGCACTGTTGAAGTGAAAGTCCCCAACATCGGCGACTTCAAGGACGTCGAAGTGATCGAGCTGATGGTCAAGGCCGGCGACACGATCAAGGTCGACCAGTCCCTGATCACCGTCGAATCGGACAAGGCCAGCATGGAAATCCCATCGACCCACGCGGGCGTGGTGAAGGACATCGCGGTCAAGGTCGGCGACAAGATCAACGAAGGCACGCTGCTGCTGACGGTGGAAGAGTCGGGCGCGGGCGCCGCGCCTGCGTCGGACAAGCCGGCCGACAAGCCGGCTGAAAAGCCAGCCGCGCAGATCGGTGCACAAGCTGCGGCGCCAACCGCTGCCGCCGCGCCGACCGATTCGTATGCGCCGGCACACCCGGCGCCGGCCGTCCAGCCGGGCGCCGCGCCTGCGCCGAATGCCTCGAGCTACTCCGGCCACGTCGACATCGAATGCGAGATG
>DDKG01000380.1 GCA_002339265.1 Massilia sp. UBA2604
GGCCCAGGCGATCCCGAGCTACGCCCCGCAGTCGGCCACGCCGCATTTCATGAAGGTGGATTGCTTCTGCTTCCAGGAGCAGACGATGGGCCCGAACGAGGCGCGCCAGATGCCGGTGGTGTTCTTCATCGATCCCAAATTGCCGCGCGAAGTGAAGAACATCACGCTGTCGTACACCTTCTTCGAGATCGGCGGCGCGTTCAAGGCGGCTGCCGCGCCGAAAGCAGGCAATGGAAACGGATAAGCCACACCAGCGCCAGGCGAACTTCCTCGCCACCATGAAGGCCGTGTTCTGGTCCTTCTTCGGCGTACGCAAGCGCAAGGATTACGAGAGCGATGCCGCCAACCTGAATCCGGTGCACGTGATCATTGCCGGCTTGATCGGCGTCGCGATCTTCATCGGCCTGATCATGCTTGCAGTAAGGTTCGCTGTTTCATCGGTATAGTTTGCACGTCGTCCCCGCGAAGGCGGGGACCCAAGCGGCTGCGAAGCAGTCGTCCCCGCGCAGGCGGGGATCCAAGTTTACAGACGCACAATAATAGAATCGCGAAGGAGATAACCATGAGTTCGTCACCAGTTAGTTCCCCCAGCACCGCGCCTTATTATTACGTCCCCGGTCCATCACGCTGGCCCCTGCTGGCCGGCATCTCGATGCTGGTGACGATGGCCGGCGCGTCCGGCTGGGTCAACAGCATGTCGTGGGCGCCGGCCGTGTGCCTGGCCGGCATCGCCGCCATGCTGGTGGTGCTGTATTTCTGGTTCGGCGACGCGATCCGCGAATCCGAATCGGGCTTGTACGGCAAGCGCATCGACCTGTCCTACCGCTGGTCGATGAGCTGGTTCATCTTCTCCGAAGTGATGTTCTTCGGCGCCTTCTTCGGCGCGCTGTTCTATGCGCGTGCGATCTCGATGCCCTGGCTGGCCGACCTCGACCACCAGATCCTGTGGCCCGACTTCTCGGCCCAGTGGGGCAACACCGGCCCGGCCAATATCGTCGACGGCTTCCGCACCATGGGTCCGTTCCCGATCCCGACCATCAATACCGCGCTGCTGCTGACCTCGGGCGTGACGCTGACCATCGCCCACCACGCGCTGCGCGCCGGCCACCGCAACAAGACCGCGATCTGGCTGGCGGCGACGATCCTGCTGGGCGCGGTGTTCATGGGCTTCCAGGCCTACGAATACATCCACGCCTACCGCGACCTGAACCTCAAGATGACCTCGGGCATCTACGGCTCGACCTTCTTCATGCTCACCGGCTTCCACGGCTTCCATGTGACGATGGGGGCGATCATGCTGGGCGTGATCCTGTATCGTGTAATGAAAGGCCACTTCACCGCCGATAACCACTTCGGTTTCGAGGGCGCTGCGTGGTATTGGCACTTTGTCGACGTGGTGTGGCTGGGACTGTACGTCGTCATCTACTGGCTGTAAGGTTCAACGCAGGCCGGTTGGGGCGATCCACCCCAGCTGGTGCGCCGCCAGCAGGCACAGGAACAACACGATCGACAAGCCGACCCGCATCGCCAGCGCATTGACGGTGCGGTTGCTGCGCCCCTTGTCGCGCATCAGGAAGAACAGGGCCGAACCGAGGCTGGCCAGGATCAGGACGAAGGCGATGGCGACAAAGATTTTCATGGTGGACCCGCGAAAGGTTGAGGCTTCATTGTAATGCGGTTCGGCTTCCGTTTTCGCCCCGTCGCCTTCGCCGCGGCCCTCGTCGTGGCCGTCATCGGCATCCTGCTCGGCAACTGGCAACAGGGCCGGGCCGCCTACAAGACAGAGCTGCAGGCCCGCCAGCTGGCGCAAGCCGCCGAGCCGCCGCTCGACCTCACCCCTTCCGCACAGCTCGGCCCGGACGACGAATTCCGCAGCGTGCGCCTGCAGGGCGAATTCGTCGCCGACTGGCCGGTCTTCCTCGCGAACCGCCCGATGGAGGTCCAGTCCCGAAGCCAGTCCGGGTTCTATCTCGCAATGCCGTTTAAAATAGCGGGTTCGGACATGCACGTGCTGGTGCTGCGTGGCTGGCTGCCGCGGCCTGCCGGCGCCGAATACGGCAAGCTGCCCGCGTTCGCCACGCCCGCCGGCCCGCTCCTGCTCAAGGGCCGGATCGTCGCGAGCGCCGGCAAGGTGATGGACCTGGGCGAGGGGCCGCCGCTGGCGCCCGGCGCCCTGGTCCAGAACCTGACGCCGGAGGCGCTGGCCGCGGCCAGCGGCCTGAAGATGCAGCCGATCCTGGTGCAGCAGACCCAGGCCGCCGGCCGCCGCGACGCGCTCGCCCGCAACTGGCCCGCGCCGGATGCCGGCATCGACAAACACCGCGGCTACGCCTTCCAGTGGTATGCACTGGCGGCGCTGGCCCTTCTTTTTTATGTGATAACGGGATTCCGACGTGGCTCAAGAACAAATCGCTGACCCAAATACTCCAGGCCCCAACGCAACGCGCCGCCGCGGCCGCCTGAAACTACTGGCCGTGCTCCTGGTCTGCGCGATGCCGATCATCGTGTCGTACATCACCTTCTATATCGTCAAGCCGGACGGCCGCACCAACTACGGCACCATCCTCGATGCGCGCAGCTTGCCGATCCCCGAGATGGCCACCACGACGCTCGACGGCAAGCCGCGCACCCTGGCCGATCTGAAGGGCAAGTGGATCATGCTGCGCGTCGGCGGCGGCGTGTGCGACGACGAGTGCCAGCGCCAGCTGTATGCGATGCGCCAGTGGCGCACCATGCAGGGCAAGAACATGGACCGCATGGAGCGCGTCTGGCTGATCACCGACAACGAGCCGCTCGACACCGTGCTGATGCGTGAATACGACGGCATGGAGCTGCTGCGCGCGCCGGCCGCCACGGTGGCGAAGTGGCTGCCGGTCGAAGCCGGCCGGAAGCTGGGCGACCACATCTACCTGATCGACCCGCTGGGCAACCTCATGATGCGCTACCCCTACCAGCCGGAACCGGGCCGCGTCTATAAAGACATCGCCAAGCTGCTCAAGGCCTCGTCCATCGGTTGAGCCTTCCAGTCACAGTCAAAAGAATCACATGGATCTGTCTTCACTGCTTCACCTGCTCCTGATGGGCGCGCTGGTCGCCAGCCTGCCGCTGGCGATCGTCTGGATGTCGGCCGACCCCAATAAATACCGCAAGCTGGTCTGGGTGATGGTCTTTCTCACCTTCGACCTGATCGTGTTCGGCGGCTTTACGCGCCTGACCGATTCGGGCCTGGGCTGCCCGGACTGGCCGGGCTGCTACGGCGAAGCCAATCCCTTCCTGGCCCACGAGCACATCGCCGCCGCCGAGGCCGCGATGCCGACCGGCCCGGTGACCGTCGCCAAGGCCTGGATCGAGATGATCCACCGCTACCTGGCGATGGGCATCGGCGCGCTGATCCTGGCGCTGCTGTTCACGTCGGTCAAGCAATGGCGCCGCACCCACAACGAGGTGTTCAAGCCGGGCATGCCGCTGGCGCTGCTGGCCTCGGTGCTGGTGCAGGGCGCGTTCGGCGCCTGGACCGTGACGCTCAAGCTGCAGCCGGTGATCGTCACCATCCACCTGTTGCTGGGCATGATGCTGCTGGCGATGCTGGTGTGGATGGGCTGCCGCGAAGACTATCTGCTGAAACCGCCGCCGCTGGCTCGCGGGCTGGACCTGGTGCGCCGCCTGCGCGGCCTGCGGCGCCTGTCGCTGCTGGCGGCGGTCGTGCTGACCGCCCAGATCGCGCTCGGCGGGTGGGTGAGCACCAACTACGCCACCATGGCGTGCGACACCTTCCCGCTGTGCCAGGGCGCCCTGGTGCCGGACCTCGACTTCGAACACGGCTTCCACCTGTGGCGCGAGCTGGGCATGACCAAGGAAGGCCATTATCTGCCGTTCTCGGCCCTGGTGGCGATCCACTGGGTGCACCGCGCCTTCGCGCTGGCGGTGGTGCTGGTGCTGGGCCTGGCGGCCTGGCGCGCCTGGCATCTGCCGGAAGTCGGCAAGACCGCGCGCCGCCTGCTGGCGGTGATGGTGGTGCAGCTGTTCACCGGCATCGCCACCGTGTACTTCGACTTCCCGCTGGCGATCGCGGTCATGCATAACGCCGGGGCGGCCCTGCTTGTCATTCTGGTGACCATGTTAAACTACCGGGTGAAGTTCCAACTCGACGCAGCCCGCGCCACCCCGGCGCCAGAAGTTGTTGCGTCTGCAAGCGCCCCCAGATGACGATCCAGACAGCCATCCCCAAAACCTCGAGCCGGTTCTCGCAATACTGGACCCTGACCAAGCCGCGCGTGACGCAGCTGGCGGTGTTCTGCGCCGTGATCGGGATGTTCCTCGCCACCGACGGCTTCCCGGGCTGGCAGACCCTGGTCGCCGGCACGGCCGGTATCTGGCTGTTGGCCGCCGCCGCCTTCGCGGTGAACTGCCTGGTCGAGGCCGAGGTCGACGCGCGCATGGCGCGCACCGCGCGCCGCGCCACCGCCTCGGGCGAGCTGAGCCAGTCGCAGACGATCACCTTCTCGGTCCTGCTGGGCGGCCTGGGCATGTACATCCTGTACACCCTGGTCAATCCGCTGACAATGTGGCTGACCTTCGTCACCTTCGTCGGCTATGCCTTCATCTATACCCTGTTGCTCAAGCCGAACACCTCGCAGAACATCGTGATCGGCGGCCTGTCGGGCGCGATGCCGCCGGCGCTGGGCTGGGCCGCGGTGGCCAATGAGGTGCCGATGGAGGCCTGGCTGCTGGTCCTGATC
>DDKG01000379.1 GCA_002339265.1 Massilia sp. UBA2604
CTCGTTCTGATATGACGCGCCAGGCCACGGATGACGTTTCCGCCCTCGCCACCTTGGCGAGCGGGCGCGAAGGGGAGGGCCGCCGCGCCCTGATCACGGGCCTGCGCGGCTTTACCGGCCACTACCTGGCGCAAGAGCTGGCGGCCGCGGGTTACCGCGTGTTCGGCACCGTCATACCGGGCGAGGAAACCGGGCCCGATCTGTTCGCGGTCGACCTGTGCGACCGCGACGCGGTGGCCGCCATGGTCGCCGAGGCCAGGCCCGACGTCGTGGCCCACCTGGCCGGCATCGCCTTCGTGGGCCATGCCAACGTCGAGGCGATCTACCGCGTCAACGTAGTCGGCACGCGCAACCTGCTCGAAGCCTTGGCGGCCGGCGAGCATCGCCCCACCAGCGTGCTGCTGGCCTCGTCGGCGAATATCTACGGCAACGCCAATGTCCCGGTGATCGACGAAAGCGTGGCGCCGGCGCCGGCCAACGACTACGCGGTCAGCAAGCTGGCGATGGAATACATGGCGCGCCTGTGGATGGACAAGCTGCCGATCACGATCGTGCGCCCATTCAATTACACCGGCGTGGGCCAGGCCGAGAATTTCCTGCTGCCCAAGATCGTCAACCACTTCCGCCGCAACGAAAAGCGCATCGAACTGGGCAATCTCGCCATCGCCCGCGATTTCTCCGACGTGCGCATGGTGGCGCGCAGCTATCGCCGCCTGCTGGCGGCGGCGCCTGCCGGCGAAGCCTTCAATGTCTGCTCGGGCACCCCGCACTCGCTCTCGAGCGTCATCGAGACCATGGGCGAGATCGCCGGCTATCGTATCGACGTGCAAGTGAATCCCGCCTTCGTGCGCGCCAACGACGTGCTTCAACTGACTGGCAGCAATCGCAAGCTGGCCGCCGTGATCGGCGACCTGGCGCCGACCCCGCTGCACGAGACGCTGGACTGGATGTACAGGGCGTGAAACCCGCAGTCATCAAGGTCGGTCTGGGCACGACCATGGTCGAGCCCGGTTTGACCGGTGGCCGGCTGGACGGCATCGGCGTCTACACCCGGGCCTTGATGCAGCACCTGCCCGCAACGGGCTGCGAGGTGGCGCCGTTTTCCTGGCCCCACCCGCGCAGGGGCGACGCCGGCATCTCCATCGGCCAGGCTTTCCCTCAATCTTTCGAAGCAGCGACCCTGGTCGACCTGGTGACGCCCGGCGCGCACCGTGTCCACATGCCGGCGGATATCTTCCACGTGACCGATTACCGCGTGGTGCGCATGGATTGCCCGGTGGTGGCCAGCCTGCACGATGCGCTGCCGATCAAGCACCCCGAATGGTGCAACCCGCGCCTGCGCAAACTGAAAAACTGGCTGCAGGCCAGGGCGGCGCGCAAGGCCGATCACGTGATCGCACTGTCGCATTTCGCCATCGAGGAACTGGTCGAATGCTTCGGCGTCGACGAGCGGCGCATCTCGGTGGTGCCCTGCGGCGTCGACGAGGAATGGCTGGAAGCGCCCGCGCCGCAGGCGGTGAAGGCGACGCTGGACGCCTACGGCCTGCAGCCTGGCTATTTCTTCTTTGTCGGCACCCTGCAGCCGCGCAAGAACGTCGAGCGCCTGCTGGAAGCCTATCTCGCGCTGCCCGCGCCCTTGCGCGCCGAGCGCGGCCTGGTGATCGTCGGCGCGCCCGGCGCGCGCAGCGAAGCCCTGGTGGCGTCGATCAGGGCGGCGCAGGCGGCGGGCGAGAACCTGGTCTGGCTGGATCGCCTGACCGACTACGGGCAATTGCGCCACCTGTATGCCGGCGCCGGCGTCTTCGTTTTTCCTTCCTTGTACGAAGGCTATGGCATACCAGTACTGGAAGCCTTTGCCTCGAACGTGCCGGTGGTGGCTTCGAACACGACCTCGCTGCCGGAGGTGGCGGGCGATGCGGCGCTGCTGGTCGACCCTTTATCGAGCGGCGCCATCGCCGACGCCATGCGCATCCTGGCGACGGACGGTGTTGCGCGCACGCGCTGTATCGCCGCCGGACGCGCCCGCGCCGAACAACTGACATGGCAAAACACCGCACGCCTGACGGCGGAAGTGTACCGTGCCGTCCTTTCGCAGTAAGCTGAGCTGATTATGCGTGTCCTTCATTTCTACAAGACCTACCACCCGGATTCGGTGGGCGGGGTCGAACAGGTGATCCGCCAGATGTGCGTGGGCACCGGCCGCCTCGGCGTGACCAATACGGTGCTGTCGCTGTCGCGACACGACAAGCTGGTCCCGTTCGAATTCGAAGGCCATATGGTGCACCGCGTGCCGCTCAATGCCGAGATCGCGTCCAACGCCATCTCGGTGCAGTCGATCGGCGCGCTGGCGCGCCTGGCGAAGCAGGCCGACGTGGTGCATTACCACTTCCCCTGGCCCTTCATGGACCTGGCCCACTTCATGGCCCGGGTCGACAAGCCGACGGTGGTCACCTACCACTCCGACATCGTGCGCCAGCGCCACCTGCTGCGCCTGTACCAGCCGCTCAAGCACCGCTTCCTCAAGAGCGTCGATGCGATCGTCGCGACCTCGCCCAACTACCTCGGTTCGTCGACGGTGCTGGCGCGGTACAAGCAAAAGACATCTGTCATCCCCTTCGGCCTGGACCGCGGCACCTATCCGCAGCCCGAACCGGCGCGCCTGGCGCACTGGCGCGAGCGCGTGGGCCCCAAGTTCTTCCTGTTCGTGGGCGTGCTGCGCTACTACAAGGGCCTGCACATCCTGCTCGAGGCGGCCAAGGGCACCGACTATCCGATCGTGATCGTCGGCGCCGGACCGATCGAGGGCGAACTGAAGGAACAGGCGGCGCGCCTGGGGCTGTCGAACGTGATGTTCGTCGGCGCGATCGACGAACCCGACAAGGCGGCGCTGCTGACCCTGTGCTATGCCGTGGCTTTCCCGTCGCACCTGCGCTCGGAAGCCTTCGGGATCTCGCTGCTGGAGGGGGCGATGTATGGCAAGCCGATGATCTCGAGCGAGATCGGCACCGGCACCACCTATATCAACATCGACGGCGACACCGGCCTGGTGGTGCCGCCATCCGACCCGCAGGTGCTGCGCGCGGCGATGCGCACCTTGTGGGACAACCCGGACATGGCGCGCGCGATGGGTCGGCGCGCCGAGCAGCGCTTCGAAGAGTTGTTTACGTCGGAGAAGATGGCGGCCAATTACACGGCGCTGTATCACGAGCTGGTGGCAAGGCGTGCGCCCAAGGGCGCTGATACGGCGGTCGAGCAGCCTGGGTCCGAGTTCATTCGCTAGCGTTCAAACGTCGTTCCCGCGGAGGCGGGAACCCAAGTGTATCAGCGCAGTCGTGACGTCAAGCGCAGCTGCTGATCATGCAAACTTGGGTTCCCGCCTCCTGAACTGCTACACGAAAGTCG
>DDKG01000378.1:0-3656 GCA_002339265.1 Massilia sp. UBA2604
CTTCGTGCTGGTCGCGCTGCTGATCGCGCCCTACCTGCGCAAGTTCGCGCAATACACCGTGCCCGACTTCCTGGCGGCGCGCTACGGCGGCGGCGCCGGCGGACGCGGCGCCCCGGTGCGCGCGATGGCGGTCGGCGCCACCATCCTGGTCTCATTCACCTACGTGGTGGCGCAGATCTACGCGGTCGGCCTGATCGCCTCGCGCTTCACCGGCGTCGATTTCTCGGTCGGGATCTTCCTGGGGCTGGCCAGCATTTTGGTGTGCTCGTTCCTGGGCGGGATGCGGGCGATCACCTGGACCCAGGTGGCGCAGTACATCATCCTGCTGGTCGCCTTTTTGATTCCGACCATGTGGCTGTCGGCCAAGCATGCCGACAACCCGATTCCCGCGGTGGCCTATGGCTCGCTGATGCCCAAGCTCACCGCGCGCGAAGCCGAACTGGCAAAAGACCCACGCGAGGAACAGGTGCGCGCCGAATTCCGCCGCAGGGCAGACGAATACGCGGCGCGGATCGAGGCGCTGCCCGAATCGTGGGAGACCGGCAAGCTGGAAGCCCAGCGCCAGCTGGCGGCGGCGCGCGCGCGCAATGCTTCGCTGACCGAGGTGCGCCAGGCCGAGCGCGCTCTGGCCACCTATCCGAACTCGGTGGACGAGGCGCGCTCGCAATGGAGCGATCGGCGCGACGCCAACCTGATGCGCGCGCGGCCGCCTGAGCCGCATGCCGAACCCTTCCCCGGCGCCACCCGGGAAGAATCGGACGCGCGCCGCAATAACTTCCTGGCGGTGGTGTTCTGCCTGATGTTCGGCACCGCGGCGCTGCCCCACATCCTGATGCGGGCCTACACCACGCCGTCGGTCAACGACACCCGGGTCTCGGTGTTCTGGACCCTGTTCTTCATCCTGCTGGTGTACCTGACGATTCCGGCGCTGGCGGTGCTGGCCAAGTACGACATCTATACCTCGCTGGTGGGCAGCGACTTCTCGGCGCTGCCCACCTGGATCTCATACTGGGCCAATGTGGACAAGGCCAATCCGCTGGTGAGCGTGGCCGACATCAACGGCGACGGCATCGTGCAACTGGCCGAATTCGCGATCGACGCCGACGTGCTGGTGCTGGCCACGCCCGAGATCGGCGGCCTGCCCTACGTGATCGCGGGCCTGGTCGCGGCCGGCGGCCTGGCGGCGGCGCTGTCGACCGCCGACGGCCTGCTGCTGGCGATCTCCAACGCGCTGTCGCACGACGTCTACTACAAGATGGTCAACCCGAGCGCTTCGACCCAGAAGCGGGTGACGATCTCCAAGCTGCTGCTGCTGGGGGTGGCTTTCATTGCCGCCTACGTGGCGTCGCAGAAGCCGGCCGACATCCTGTCACTGGTCGCGGCAGCGTTTTCTTTAGCAGGTTCTACGCTCTTTCCTGTGCTGGTGCTGGGCGTGTTCTGGAAGCGAGCCAACCACCAGGGCGCGATCGCGGGCATGGTCGTCGGCTTCGCGGTCTGCCTGTACTACATGCTGCGCGCGAGTCCAGCCCTGGGCGGCAGCCTGAATGACGCCTGGTTCGGCATCCTGCCGATGGCGGCCGGCGTGTTCGGCGTGCCGGCCGGGCTGCTCACGATTGTCGCGGTGAGCCTGCTGACGCCACGGCCCAGCCGCAATAGCGAGGGGATGGTCGACTATATCCGGGCGCCGGAGTAAATCGATGACGGGGATTCAGCTCGGACGCGACGGACGAACTCAAGACCTATACCCTGCCGCAGATGGTGGGCGACCCGGTCAAGGATGCGGAGCGCTTCAGGGCGGCTGGGCGCTCGAAAGGAACCGCATCGATTTCTGGGAGCAGGTCGAGAAGTTCCTGGACCGGCGCATCGGCAGCGGCGCGGCGAAATAGCAACGGCGCTGAATGAACAACGGGCGCCCTCGGGCGCCCGTTTTGCGTTCGGCAGTCCTTCGTTTACAGCACGACGGTCTGCGCCTGGCCTTCTTCGCGGGCGCGGATCTCGCCGATGCGGTACACGGTCTCGCCGGCCGCTTCCAGCTGGGCGAAGGCGGCGTCCGCGTTTTCTTTCGAGACGATCACGGTCATGCCGATGCCGCAGTTGAACACGCGGTGCATCTCGGCGTCGGCCACGCCGCCGTGCTGCTGCAGCCACTGGAACAGCGGCGGCATCGTCCACGACGACGCATCCAGCACGGCAGTGAGGTTATCCTGCAGCACGCGCGGGATGTTCTCGACCAGGCCGCCGCCGGTGATGTGCACCAGGCCCTTCACTTCCATCGAGGCCATCAGGGCCAAGAGCGGCTTGACGTAGAGGCGGGTCGGCGCCATCAGCACGTCGGCCAGCTTGCGGCCGTGGAAATCGGCTTCGAGGTCAGGGTTGGCCACCTGGATGATCTTGCGCACCAGCGAGTAGCCGTTAGAGTGGATGCCCGACGAAGCCAGGCCCAGCACCACGTCGCCCGGCACGATCTTGCTGCCGTCGATGATCTGCGATTTCTCGACCGCGCCGACGGCAAAGCCGGCCAGGTCGTATTCGCCGTCCGGGTACATGCCCGGCATTTCGGCGGTTTCGCCGCCCAGCAGGGCGCAGCCCGACTCTTCGCAGCCCTTGGCGATGCCCGAGACCACGGCAGTGGCGGTCGCCACGTCCAGCTTGCCGCAAGCAAAGTAATCGAGGAAAAACAGCGGCTCAGCGCCCTGCACCAGGATGTCGTTGACGCTCATGGCGACCAGGTCGATGCCGACCGTGTCGTGGCGGTTCAGTTCGAACGCCAGCTTGAGCTTGGTGCCCACGCCGTCGGTGCCGGATACCAGGACCGGTTCCTTGAACTTCTTGCTGATCTCAAACAGACCGCCGAAGCCGCCGATCCCGCCCAGCACGCCTTCACGCATGGTGCGCTTGGCGAGCGGCTTGATGGCTTCGACCAGGGCGTCACCGGCATCGATGTCGACACCCGCGTCGCGGTAGGAGAGAGAAACATTAGATGGTTGGCTCATGGTATTTGGCAGCGGAGGCGGTAAAATAGGAGGCGACCGGCAAAACTGGTCAATCCACTATTTTAGCAAAACGGCTTCCTTCAAAGTCCGTTTAACGAATATAACGTCGAAATTTCACCTTACTGGCATGCCATTTTCCTCAACCGCGGGCATGAACCGACGAACGCCATGAAACAGCTGGTGCTCGATTTAGGCGCCGAACCGGCGCACAGCCTCGACACCTTCCAGGTGGGGGAAAATGCCGAACTGGCGCACCTGATGCACCTGTTCGCCGAGCGCGTCTCGCGCGAACACTTCGCCTACCTGTGGGGCGATACCGGCGCCGGCAAGACCCACCTGCTGCAGGCGCTGGCGGCCAGCCCAGCCTCGCGCTACATCGCGGCCGACGCGGCTGCCGACCAGTTCGTGCATGCGCCCGACGTCACGCTGTACCTGCTGGACGATTGCGACCGCCTCAGCCCGCGGCGCCAGATCGACGCCTTCGCCCTGTTCAACCAGATCCGCGAGCACGGCGCCTACATGGTCTGCACCGGCCCGGTGCCGCCGGCGGTGTTGCAGGTGCGCGAAGACCTGCGCACCCGCATGGGATGGGGCCTGGTGTACCAGATCCACGGCCTGTCGGACGACCAGAAGATCGCAGCCCTGACGCACGCCGCCGAGGCG
>DDKG01000378.1:3779-4185 GCA_002339265.1 Massilia sp. UBA2604
GTATTCGCTCGAAACCCAGCGTCCGGTCACGCTGCCCCTGCTGCGCGACCTGCTGTTGCAAGAGAACCTGCCGCTTGAACCCAAAGAATGAAAAACCTTGCCCTGTTTGACCTCGACCACACCCTGCTGCCGCTCGATTCGGACCACGAATGGGGCGAATTCCTGGCGCGGGTCGGTGCGGTCGACGGCGACGCCTACCGCGCCCGCAACGACGCCTTCTTCGCCCAGTACAACGCCGGCGTGCTCGACCCGGTCGAGTACCTCGAGTTCGCGCTCGGCACCCTGGCGAGCTTTCCGCGCCAAGAGCTCGAAGCCCTGCATGCGCGCTATATGCGCCAAGTGATCGAGCCGGCGATCAGGCCGCAAGCCCTGAAGCTGGTGCGCAAGCACCAGGACGCCGGCGACC
>DDKG01000294.1:0-1047 GCA_002339265.1 Massilia sp. UBA2604
GTGCAGTTCGTGTGGGAGCCGGGCGTGGTCTGGCGCGAGGGCCGCGAGTGGGCGATCATGGTGCAGTCCGACGTGGTGGAGGGCATCCAGGGGCCGACCGTGACCGACCAGGTCGATGCGAAGCTGGCCGACATCCGCGCCAAGCTGCCGGCCGGCTACCGCGTGACGGTGGAGGGCGCCGCGGCCGACAGTTCCGAGGCCGAGGCCTCGATCATGGCCAATGTGCCGCTGGTGCTGTTCATCACCTTTACCTTGCTGATGCTGCAGTTGCACAGCTTCTCGCGCTCGCTGCTGGTGTTCCTGACCGGCCCATTGGGCGTGGCGGGGGCGGCGATGGCGCTTCTGATCCTCGATCGGCCGTTCGGCTTCGTCGCCAACCTGGGCGTGATCGCGCTGTTCGGGATGATCATCCGGAATTCGGTGATCCTGGTCGACCAGATCGAGCATGACATCGCGAATGGCAGCCACCCGTGGGATGCGATCGTGGAATCGGCGGTGCGGCGTTGTCGGCCGATTCTCTTGACGGCGGCCGCGGCGGCGCTGGCCATGATTCCGTTGTCCCGGTCGACGTTCTGGGGACCGATGGCGGTGGCGATCATGGGTGGGTTGATCGTGGCGACGGCGTTGACCTTGTTGTTCTTACCGGCCTTGTATGCGGCGTGGTTCCGGGTGAAGAAGCCCGAACAGAGCGACGTCTCTTTGAATCGCTAGCATTAGCACGTCGTTCCCGCGTAGGCGGGAACCCAAGTTTGCATGCATCGCCATGAATGCGCGCTTTACCGCTTCGCATAAAACTTAGGTTCCCGCCTGCGCGGGAACGACGTATTGGAGCTAACTCGGCGAGCTTAGCTTTGCGCCATACCCCGCACTGCTAAAAATGATGCCCAATAGTGTCAGAAATTCCAGTAAAATAATCGTTTGAAGTTGTAGCCCCTAAACATTGGAGTGCAGGGCGGCCGGTTTCACTGTCGGTCGTCCTTTGTTTTTGTGGCAATTATGCAATCCTGAGCGAGGATGGCGAAATTGGTAGACGCACCAGGTTTAGGT
>DDKG01000294.1:1140-3793 GCA_002339265.1 Massilia sp. UBA2604
GGTTTAGGTCCTGACGCCAGCAATGGTGTGGGGGTTCGAGTCCCCCTCCTCGCACCACGAATAATTATTTTTTTGGACGATTTTTACAATGGCAACTGCAGTCGAAACCCTGGGTAAACTCGAGCGTCGCTTGACGATCTCTTTTCCGGTCGCTGACGTCCGTACCGAAGTCGAAAAGCGCCTGAAGCAGCAGGCCAAGACGGCCCGTGCACCGGGTTTCCGTCCAGGCAAAGTGCCCCTCAAGATGGTCGCTGCCCAGTACGGCTACCAGATCGAAACCGACGTGCTGAACGACAAGGTCGGCCGCGCTTTCAACGAAGCCGCCGTCGCCAACGAACTGCGCGTTGCCGGTTTCCCGAAAATCGAGCCTAAGCAGGATTCCGAAGAAGGCACCCTGTCCTTCGACGCCACCTTCGAAGTGTATCCAGAAGTCGTGATCGGCGACCTGGCTGCCGTCGAAGTCGAAACCGTCGCCACCGAAGTGAGCGATACCGAGATCGACAAGACCATCGACATCCTGCGCAAGCAGCGCGTGCACTACCACACCAAGGGTGAGGCAGGCGAGCATGGCACCGGCGGCGAAGCCGTGGCTGCCAACGGCGACCGCGTGACCGTCGACTTCGTCGGCACCCTGGACGGCGTCGAATTCGCTGGCGGCAAGGCGGAAGACTACGCCTTCGTGCTGGGCGAAGGCCGCATGCTGCCGGAATTCGAAGCCGCGACCGTCGGCCTGAAAGTCGGCGAAGCCAAGACCTTCCCGCTGGCCTTCCCAGAGGACTACCATGGCAAGGACGTGGCCGGTAAAACCGCCGAGTTCACCATCACCCTGAAGGGCCTGGAGTGGGCGCACCTGCCGGAAGTCGACGCCGAATTCGCCAAATCGCTGGGCATCGAAGACGGCTCGATCGAAAAAATGCGCGAAGACATCAAGGTCAACCTGGAACGCGAAGTGCGCGCCCGTGTCAAAGCACGTAACAAGGAAGCCGTGATGGACGCGCTGGTCAAGTCGACCGAACTGGACGTGCCGCAAGTCATGATCGAGCAGGATTCGGAACGCCTGGCCGAAATGACCCGCCAGGACATGTCGCAGCGTGGCATGGACGTCTCCAAGCTGCCATTCCCGGCCGAGATGTTCAAGGACAAGGCTGAGCGCCGCGTGCGCCTGGGCCTGATCCTGTCGCAACTGGTCGCCGACAACAACCTGCAAGCTACCCAAGAGCAGGTGAAAGCCCAGATCGAAGACTTCTCGCAAAGCTACGAAGACCCGAAAGAAGTCCTGAAGTACTACTTCAGCGACCGTCGTCGCCTGGGCGAAGTGGAAGCTCTTGTATTGGAAGAAAACGTCGTCAACTATGTACTCGGCAAGGCGAAAGTGTCGACCAAGACCATCGCTTTCGATGAACTGATGGGCAGCGTCCCACAGGCCTAAAGAATCGAACTTGCCGGCCTGCGTGGCCGGCATTTTTTTCAATGGCCTCTTTATAAGGAACGAGACAGGTATGATTCGTAATCCGGCATTGGATACACAAGCACTCGGCATGGTGCCGATGGTGATCGAACAGAGTGGCCGCGGCGAGCGCGCCTATGACATCTATTCGCGCCTCTTGAAAGAGCGCGTGATCTTCCTGGTCGGCCCTGTCAACGACCAGATGGCGAACCTGATCGTCGCCCAGATGCTGTTCCTGGAAAGTGAAAATCCTGACAAGGATATTTCGCTCTACATTAATTCCCCGGGCGGTTCGGTCTCAGCGGGCCTCGCGATCTTCGACACGATGAACTTCATCAAGCCGGACGTCTCGACCCTGTGCACGGGTCTGGCCGCGTCGATGGGCGCCTTCCTGCTGGCCGCCGGCGCCAAGGGCAAGCGTTTCTCGCTGCCGAACTCGCGCGTCATGATTCACCAGCCATCGGGCGGATCGCAGGGTATGGCTTCGGATATCGAAATCCAGGCCAAGGAAATCCTGTACCTGCGCGAGCGTCTGGCGCGCATCATGGCGGATAACACCGGCCAGAGCATCGAGCAGATTCACAAGGATACCGACCGCGATCGCTTCATGTCCGCGGAAGAATCCGTCGAATATGGCATGATCGACAAGGTCCTGACCAGCCGCGGCTAAGCCCGTACCTCGTAAGAGGTGTTGGAAAAAAACGCCCGGACGCGATCACGTTCGGGCGTTTGTTTTTTATTTCGGGTAGCATGTTCGTACGGGCGCAAGTTGCGCTTCCTTGGTTGCGTGTAACATTCATACTTGTTGCGGGCCCGTATTAGCGTTATATTCACAGCAATTCAATAGAGTCCTGCCCCCATGTCAGACAAAAAATCCTCCAGCGGCGAAAAACTTTTGTACTGCTCCTTCTGCGGAAAGAGCCAGCACGAAGTCAAGAAGCTGATCGCGGGACCGTCGGTGTTCATCTGCGATGAATGCATCGACCTGTGCAACGACATCATCCGCGATGAAACGTCGAACGTCGAAACGGTGGCGGGCGCCAAGTCCGACCTGCCGACGCCCCACGAAATCACCGAACTGCTCGACCAGTACGTGATCGGCCAGCAAACGGCCAAGCGTATCCTGTCGGTGGCGGTGTACAACCATTACAAGCGCCTCAAGCACCTGGGCAAGAAAGACGAAGTCGAACTGGCCAAGAGCAATAT
>DDKG01000294.1:3980-7550 GCA_002339265.1 Massilia sp. UBA2604
GACGTCGAGAACATCATCCAGAAGCTGCTGCAGAGCTGCAACTATGAAGTCGAAAAGGCGCAGCGCGGCATCGTCTACATCGATGAGATCGACAAGATTTCGCGCAAGTCCGACAATCCATCGATCACCCGCGACGTATCGGGCGAAGGCGTGCAGCAGGCGCTGCTCAAGCTGATCGAAGGCACGATGGCGTCGGTGCCGCCGCAGGGTGGCCGCAAGCATCCGAACCAGGACTTCGTGCAGATCGACACGACCAACATCATGTTCATCTGCGGCGGCGCCTTCGACGGCCTGGCCAAGGTGATCCAGAACCGTTCGGTCAAGAGTGGCATCGGCTTCGGCGCCACGGTCAAGAGCCTGGACGACGGCTACAACGCCGAGATCCTGCTCGAAGCCGAGCCGGAAGATTTGATTAAATTCGGTCTTATCCCCGAGCTGGTCGGCCGTCTGCCGGTGGTAGCCGCCCTGAGCGAGCTGACCGAAGAAGCGCTGATCCAGATCCTGGTCGAGCCGAAGAACGCGCTGATCAAGCAGTATTCGAAGCTGCTCGAGATGGAAGGCGCCGAGCTGGAAATCCGTCCCGCCGCCCTGCACGCGATCGCCAAGAAGGCGCTGGCGCGCAAGACCGGCGCCCGCGGCCTGCGTTCGATTCTCGAACACGCGCTGCTGGACGTGATGTATGAATTGCCAAGCCAGCAAAACGTCGTGAAAGTCGTCATCGATGAAAATACGATCACGAATGGCGCGAAACCTTTGCTGATTTATAGCGAAACCGCGAAGGCGTCTGGAGAGAACTGAAAAAAGCCCGCACGCACGCCACAAAAAGGCTTGCCGTGCGGACTCAACTAGGTACAATCAATCTCAATAAAAGACTCCAGGCTTCAATCGAAAAGCCACTCGCGGTGCGCCGCGCGGTGGCTTTTTCGTTTTTAACGAGCTTTTATTGGAACGGCTATATTCTTCGGCAAGTTGAAACTTTTTTACTTGTAGAAAATATTTTCGCTGGGTGGCCCTTGTGTTTTCACTGCCCAGCGCCCAAGTTCAGCAACACGCTTTCTATAAGGTATGCCATGACAACTTCGAAATTAACCGAGCAAACGACGCTGCCGCTTCTGCCGTTGCGCGATGTGGTTGTGTTCCCGCATATGGTGATACCTCTGTTCGTTGGCCGTCCAAAATCCATCAAGGCGCTCGAAGCCGCCATGGAGCAGGGCAAGAGCATCATGCTGGCTGCCCAGAAGGCCGCCGCCAAGGACGAACCCTCAGCCGCAGACATCTACGAGATCGGCTGCGTGGCCAATATTCTGCAAATGCTGAAACTCCCCGACGGCACCGTGAAGGTGCTGGTGGAAGGTTCCCAGCGCGCGCGCATCGATAATATTACCGATGGCGCCACCCATTTCGTGGCCGACCTCACGCCGCTCAATTCGGAAATCGGCGACGATTCCGAAGTCGAAGCGATGCGCCGTGCGATCGTCCAGCAGTTCGACCAGTACGTCAAACTGAATAAAAAGATTCCGCCCGAGATCCTGGCTTCGCTGGCCGGCATCGACGACGCCGGTCGCCTGGCCGATACCGTCGCCGCCCACCTGCCGCTCAAGCTCGAGCAGAAACAGGTGATCCTCGAGATCTTCAACGTCGCCAAGCGCCTCGAGCACCTGCTCGGCCAGCTGGAAGGCGAACTGGACATCCTGCAGGTCGAGAAGCGCATCCGTGGCCGCGTCAAGCGCCAGATGGAGAAATCGCAGCGCGAGTACTACCTGAACGAACAGGTCAAGGCCATCCAGAAGGAGCTGGGCGAAGGCGAAGAGGGCGCCGATATCGAGGAACTCGAGAAGAAAGTCATCGCCGCCAAGATGCCGAAGGAAGCCCTGGAAAAAGCCCAGGCCGAAATCCGCAAGCTCAAGCTGATGTCGCCGATGTCGGCCGAAGCCACCGTGGTGCGCAACTACATCGACACCCTGGTGTCGCTGCCATGGAAGAAGAAGTCGAAGGTCACAGCCGACCTGGCGAACGCCGAATCGGTGCTCGAGCAGGATCACTACGGCCTCGACAAGATCAAGGAACGTATCCTGGAATACCTCGCGGTGCAGCAGCGCGTCGACAAGCTCAAGGCGCCGATCCTGTGCTTCGTCGGTCCTCCTGGTGTCGGTAAGACCTCGCTGGGGCAGTCGATCGCCCGCGCTACGAACCGCAAGTTCGTGCGCATGGCGCTGGGCGGCGTGCGCGACGAAGCCGAGATCCGCGGCCACCGCCGCACCTATATCGGCTCGATGCCGGGCAAGGTGCTGCAGTCGCTGGCCAAGGTCGGTGTGCGCAATCCGCTGTTCCTGCTCGACGAGATCGACAAGATGGGCGCGGACTTCCGCGGCGACCCGTCGTCGGCCCTGCTCGAGGTGCTGGATCCGGAACAGAACCACACCTTCTCGGACCACTACCTGGAAGTCGACTTCGACCTGTCGGACGTGATGTTCGTGGCGACCTCGAACTCGTTCAACATCCCGCCAGCGCTGCTGGACCGGATGGAAGTCATCCGCCTGTCGGGTTATACCGAAGACGAGAAGACCAGCATCGCGCAGCGCTACCTGCTGCCGAAGCAGTTGAAGAACAACGGCCTGAAGGAAGACGAGATCAAGGTCGAGGAATCGGCGATCCGCGACATCATCCGTTACTACACCCGTGAAGCCGGCGTGCGTTCGCTCGAGCGCGAAGTGTCGAAGATCTGCCGCAAGGTGGTCAAGATGCTGCTGCTGAAAAAGGGCTCGACCGCGGCCGAGAAGCGCGTGATCGTCAACGCCAAGAACCTGGATAAATTCCTGGGCGTGCGGCGCTACGATTTCGGCGTGGCCGAGAAGGACAACCAGATCGGCCAGGTGGTTGGTCTGGCCTGGACCGAAGTCGGCGGCGATCTGCTGACGATCGAGGCGGTCAACGTGCCTGGCAAAGGCGGCATCATCCGCACCGGTACGCTGGGCGACGTGATGAAGGAATCGATCGAGGCTGCCCGCACCGTGGTGCGTTCGCGTGCACAGCGCTTCGGCATCAAGAACGAAGTGTTCGAGAAGACCGATATCCACATCCACGTGCCGGAAGGCGCGACGCCGAAGGACGGTCCATCGGCAGGTATCGGTATGACGACGGCGCTGGTCTCGGCCTTCACCGGGATCCCGGTGCGCGCCGACGTGGCAATGACGGGCGAGATCACGCTGCGCGGCGAAGTGCTGCCGATCGGCGGCCTGAAAGAGAAGCTGCTGGCGGCGCATCGCGGCGGCATCAAGACGGTGCTGATCCCCGAGCAGAACGTGAAGGACCTGGCCGAGATCCCGGACAACGTCAAGAACAAGCTCGAGATCGTGCCGGTGCGTTGGATCGAGAAGGTCCTGGACTATGCGCTGGAGCGCCAGCCGGAACCGCTGCCGGATGTGCCGGCAGTGGCCGTGGCTCCCGCCCCGACCGAGGGGCAGAGCGAAGTGGTCAAGCACTAAGTTCTTGTCGCAGTCGATGAAGCAGGCGCCCATGCGGCGCCTGTTTTTTTGCCAGCACCTCCAACACGTCGTACCCGCACCTCCA